>CAZGLL010000019.1:0-32204 GCA_964526225.1 uncultured Desulfurococcales archaeon
AAACCTCTGGTGGGTGTGAAACTCTATCAACAATTAATCCTGCTTCTTTAAATGCATCCTCTACTCCTCTAGCTCTCAAGGCTCTAGCTGGTTGCTCCCAGCTTCCAGAGAATATTGCTACTCTAGCTCCAGGCTTTAGCCTATCAGGGAATCTTTCGAGAGCAGCTTTAGCTAAAGTATATCCTGACTGGTAAAGGTTCTGACCAACATATCCTGTGAACCAGTATTTTTCTCTAAGCTCAGAAATGTCTACGTTAGCTAATGTTACAAGAATGCCTTTCTTCGCAGCTTCCTCAAATAGTGGAGCTAATGCGTCATAGCCAGGATGCCCCATTACAACTATTCCATCAGGATTAGCTGCAATAGCTTTCTTAAACTCTGCAACCATTTTATCGGGATCCCATTTAGTGTGAACATAAACTAGCTTTATACCTAACAGGTCTGCGGCATCAGTAGCTCCTTTGTAAAGTCTAGCATCGAACGGGTCACCGGCAGCACCACCTATCCAGTAAATTGTCATACCCTCTCCAGGTTTAGGTGGAGGCGGTGGAGGTGTGGGTTTCGCGAAGTAACCTATTGCGCCAGCAATCAATGCGACAATAATTAAAGCTACGATGAAAACCGGAGTAGAAATCTTTGCAGACACTTTTTACACCAAATATAAAGTTCCGTAATTGGGCAATATTAACATTTCTAATGCTATCTCTAAATAGTGTTTATACAGATAATTAAAAAGATGTTTAGAATTCAATGAATTTTAACTCGAGAAGTTCGGTTGCTCTCTCTAATTCCTCAGTGTAATTGCCGTATATGAGAGCTACGTGATGTCCAAAAGCTTCCTTACTAATTTTCTTAGCGTTTTCCACTTTAACTCCAATACCTAATCTGCAGTGAACAAAATCCTTTGTCCAAACAACTTTCCCCTTGGTAGCCCAGAGGGAATCCATATCCCAATGCATTCCGGCTAAAGTAACATCCATTCCTTCGATGAGTTCTGTGTAAGGTGTTGCCCCCTTACCCATCGCATGGTAATCTCTAACATAGTATTTACAGCCTATGCAAGCAAAGTATGGCGGTACGACATCGTGATTTACAACAACAATGTTATTCTCAATATCGGAATGTGTAACATTCTCATTTAAATTACCCATTAGCGCAGGTTTACCTGAAATACCCATT
Organism: uncultured Desulfurococcales archaeon; assembly: GCA_964526225.1. Lineage (GTDB taxonomy): Archaea > Thermoproteota > Thermoprotei_A > EX4484-217-1 > EX4484-217-1 > DRYM01. The sequence goes on from CAZGLL010000019.1 coordinate 1,180, forward strand.
AAAAGAGCTAAAGTGAAAAGCGTAGGTAAGTCTCCTTCACATCCACACGGTACCCCCTCATTTATAAGCAAGGAAAACGCTAAACATGGAACATATTCTAGGTCAGGTAGTCCAGCACAATCCACCACCAAGGAATTTGCTCCATACTTATTCATGAGCTTCTTTAGAGCCGCATATATTTTCGCGTAATGATTCACCATGTTAACCCTATTGTCTAGAAATACGAAGTTTCTTTTCCACTCCTCAACTATGTCTTTAACTTCAGCTTCACTTACCGAATTAACTTCTTCAACATACTCTTTAAACCCTATTTGAACTACTTCACTACCGAACTTATCCTTTAGCTTATCAAATGTTATTTCGGAGCTTACCGCTACACTATGTGAAGGATACCTTCCAATATAAAGTACTTTTAAAGTTCTAATGGTTTTCCATCCTCTCAATGCTCTAACTAAGCTTAGCACATCAGAGGCACCCATAGTATAGTATCTTTTCACGTTCCTGTACTTTTTGAATCTAAACTTCGAAATTCTTCCATGAATTGAATAGCCCCAACTATCCCATTCCACAAGCAATGGCTTATTTAGTGAAGCTAAAGCGTCAAGCAATGGCTCATCAGCTAACCAGTCCTCACTATCCCCAATTAAGATAGCATCTACGTTATCCGGAATTTTCTTCACATCTTCTGGTGAAGAAATTTTGACGGGTTCCAAAACACTAACTAAACCCATTTTTTCAAGAGATTCTAAGCTAACATCTATTGGCGGCTTCTCGGTTCTTCTAAGAAGATCTCTGGGTTTCTTAGGTCCTCTAACCCAAGCTATTTTAGCTATTGGTGTTTCATCGGAATCCCAAATTTCTAATGCGCTTCTCATTTTTACGGGCTGAATAATGACTTTTAACTCCTTAATCATCACATATCCTCCTCTAGAACCTCTAAGTTCAGAAGTGTAGCGATTTCCTTAAACTCGTTTCTTAAATTTCCGAAGAACAGAACCCTATGCCAACCTGATTTCCAAGGCCAATTTCTCATTATCGCTTTAACGTTTGCTTTACCTACGAGCTTAACTGAGCATGCATGCTTCGAGAATTCTATGTTAACTATTTTTGCAGTATGAATTATGAGTTTCCTTTCGTCTGGAATAAGTCCTACCGCAGTTACTGTTTCATTAATAGGTAGTTTTACGGCTACTGATGCGTGTTTAAACCCTAGGTGTGCCGAAGTTATTGTGTAAGGTAGTTTCTCAGACAAACTACCATGTGGATTTCTTGGAGCGTAACAGTGATAGTAAACTAGCTCTTCTTTTTCGCTATCTACTGCTACATCAACTACGAAACCGTTTACTCCGGCAAGGTATTTCCCTAAAACAATAGCTAATGCCGAGTAGGGGTCTGCTTCGCAAACAGACATTACATTGTCATACCATAGCTCCATGTATCCTAAGCAAGGCCATGCTTCGAGAATTCCTGTGTTTCTTAAAACTATGCAGTCTATTGCGATAGCGTTTGCACCATAGTCTTCAACCGCTTTCTTCATAGCTAAATACATTTTAGCTGTCTTCAGTGTTTCACCAGGTTTTTCTTCGCGAACTTCAGATGCCTCCTTAACCCATTTTTCAGCTACCTTCTTTGCCTCTTCATCACTAACTATATTGTAGTATTTGGCTACAAAGTCCTGTGCGTTAAGAACTATAGGTGTAATCCCGGCTATTGCTTGTAAATCTCTAAGTGCTGAGTATAAGTGTATGCTTAGAGGGTACTCTAGCTTTAGAAGATATTCTTCACTTGGACTAACGATGAAAAGTATTTTCGTATTTCTAAGCTTATAGAGTGTTTCAAGTAACCCTACCTTCCTAAGAACATTAGTACTCCAAGGCTCCCTAGTTACGACACCTACTATGGGGTATCCTCTACTTAAAGCTCTAGAGTATTCGAGTAGGAATTCCCCGGATCCACCGTAGGTTTCAGCTATCGCTATAACTGGTTTTCCGCTGAAAAATATTGGCCTAACGAGTCCAGCAATGCAGTTAAGTATTATCGTAACGTATCCTAAACTTCCCCTTTCAGATTCAACGAATTCATTTGCTTCCTCAGGTGTTCTTATACGGTAGACTTTGAAGCTTATGTGCGGAAATATTTTACGCAGATTATTCAGCGTTTTCTCCTCAATATCTCTAAACCACTTTTCAGATTCTGGAGGAGCACCTATTGCCCCTTCGGGAGGCTCTATGAAAGCTAACGGTAAATGGATTTTTGCAGAACACATATATTCCACCTCAGATTATGCCTTGCTAAACTATGTCGTTAGTGATAATTAAATATTAAATAATGTAAATACTAAACAGTATTTAGAACAATAATTTTACATGGAAAAACTCTAGGGTGAAACGTGTTTTGCATGAAACCATGGTTCACGAAATAAGGTGGAATCCTTTGATAAACCAGTGGGTTATAGTTGCTGGACATAGAGGTAAAAGGCCTTGGAGACCCCCTGAGAAAGAATTTAAATGCCCCTTCTGTCCTGGTTCTCCTGAAACTGAAAAGTACAAATCATGGGATGTTCTTGTTCTTCCAAACAAGTTTCCCGCTTTAAAACCTAATCCCCCAGAACCAACACATCTCCCCAAAGGTCTTTTCAAAGCTAGGAAAGCATTGGGCGTATGTGAGGTTCTAATAGAAACACCTGAGCATGAAGGTGACTTATGTGATTTAAGCTTAGAGCATATGAAAAAGGTTGTTGAAGCATTCGCTATGGAGTATGAGAGGCTTGGGAGGCTAAGGTATGTTAAGTATGTTGCTGAGTTTAGGAATAAAGGTAAGGAAATAGGTGTTTCCCTAACACATCCTCACTCACAAATTTACGCTTTACCGTTTATCCCACCTAGGATTAAGGAGGAAATAAGGGCTTTCAGAAAATATGCTAGAAAAACAGGTAAATGCCTACTATGCGATGTTCTAAAGGAGGAGTTCAAAGAGGATAAAAGAATAGTATACGTAAACAAGTACTTCGTAGCCCTACTACCGTACTACGCTATGTGGCCTTATGAAATACATGTTTACCCTATGAGACATGTTGGTTCGCTTAGTGATCTTAACGATGAGGAGAAGCTTCATTTAGCAGATATTCTAAGGGTTTTAACTGCAACGTATAATTCGCTTTTCGATAGAGATTTACCCTACATTATGGTTTTCCATCAGAAACCAACCGATGGTGGAAACTACGAGCACTACCACATGCACATAGAGTTCTATCAGCCATATAGAGAAAGGGATAAGCAAAAATATGCTGCAGGTATTGAATGGGGTTTCTGGACATTCACATACGATGGAGTTCCTGAGGAGAAAGCTGAAGAGCTAAGAAAAGCATGCTTAAAAGCCCTAAGGAAACTCGATAAATACCTTGGAAAAATACCTTAGCATCGGAGGTGCTAGTTTATGAGCGTTTTGGAAACTCTTCTTTCAGAGTTTAAGAAGGAATTTAATGTTGAAGCTGAAGTAATTGCTTCATCTCCTGGAAGACTTGACTTTCTCAACACACACCAAGACTATAAAGGATTACCTGTAGTATCTGTTGGTGTTAATTTAAGATCTTATGTTGCTATAAGAAAAACCAGCAATACCAAAGCAACAATAGTTTCCCTAAATATGAGGGAGGAGAAACTTCCATTCAAAGACACTTTTGAAATAGGAAAGATTGGACTTAGAGAGAAGGGGTGGTTTGGAAACTACTTAAGAGCCGCAATTATTGCTTTGAGAGAAAGAGGCTACAGTATTGGAGGGTTTAGAGCTGCAATTTTAAGCCAAGTCCCAATAGGCGGGGGTTTGGGGAGTAGTGCTGCATTCACAGTTTCATTCATTGGGGCTTTAAATGAGGTTTTCAAACTAGGATTGTCTAGGAAGGAAATAGCTGAAATAGCTTATCGAGCAGAACATGACATTATGGGTATTCCATGTGGCAGGCTTGACCAGTACGGTTCAGCTTTCGGCGGAGTGATAAAGATCGAAACGAAACCTCCATATAATGTTGAAGAATTACCTATGAGGGAAGGTGTTTTCGTAGTTTTAGATTCCGAAATAAAACATAGTACTGCTGAAATACATCCTAGAAGGCAGGAAGACATTAATTTAGGGTTGAAAATACTGCTTAAGCTACCTGAGGTTCCTGACGATGTTAAGAGGAAACTTGGCGAAAGATATGATAGTGTTTTATGGGAGGAGCTTAGTGAGGAAGAACTTAAACCATACCTTACTAAGCTTCCAGAAAATTCGGCTAAACGAATAATCTTCACTATACGTGAGCATGAATCAACGATGTTGGCTCTGAAAATAATGAGAAACAATGTTCCTAAGGAGGAAGAGTTAGTTAATGTTCTAGGTTCAGAATATGCGGAAGATGTAGAAAAAGCGTTCAGACATGAGAATCCTAAGTTAGCGCTAATAGGTGTTATTATGAATCAGCAACACGCCCTACTAAGAGACCTCTATGATCTAAGCCTTCCGGAGCTTGAGAAAATAAGGAATGCTGCTTTAGAAGCTGGCGCTTTAGGTGTTAAAATATCCGGTGCTGGATTAGGGGGTTCACTAATAGCCCTAGTTGAGAACAGATCTTTAGCTAAGAGAGTGCTTGAAGCAGGCATTAGAGGTGGAGCTAAAAGGGGATGGATTGTTGAAATAGATGATGGTGTTAGAAGAGATTTCTAATGAACCTTTATTTCAACATATTCCGTTTCAATATCTGTTCTCTCGATAACTAAGGCTATACCTTCACAGCCACTAGGCCTGTATGCGTTATGCCATTCAGTTACAATGTAGATTTTTCCTTCCTCCATAGGTTTTTCAACAACGTTTTTACCGTCCTCGCTTAGTAAGAGAACAATTTTTCCCTTAACTAGTAGGAAAAGTTCTGGCGCATTATGTTTCTCGAGATACTTTACCTCGTTTCTAGATGAGTACTCTGGAACGTAGATTCCGCATCGCCACCTACCGTTTTCTTCGAAAACAACTTCCCATCTCTTCTTAGGCTTAATAGGTATTTCTTGAACCATGAAGTTTTCACCTGAAGAATACTTCTTTGGCTAAGGCTTTAGCTGTTAACTCTATTGCTTCTCTACTTGTATGTTTAGGTTTCCACCCTAGCTTCTTTATTTTCTCAATGCTTAGAAGCATGTATTTAACATCTCCTGGCCATCCTCTGCCATTGGGTGTTCCCCCGGTGAAAACTATTTTTGGTCTAAGACCCGCTGCTTTAGAAACTATTTCGGCAATTTCCGCTACCGTTATCCAGTCTTCATTCCCTACATTGTATGTTTCAAACTTTTCAGTTAGCTTATCTGCTACGAGAAGTGTTGCTTCAATAGTGTCGCTAATGTACAGGTAGCTTTTCCTCTGAGTTCCATCGCCTAAAACCTCTAGTACATTGGGGTTCTTTTTAAGCTTCATTAGGAAATCATATATTACACCATGTCTTAGCCTTGGGCCAACAATGTTCGCATATCTAAGTGAAGCTGCTTTGAAACCGTAAAGATAAGCGTATGAGCATATTAGCGATTCACATGCCACCTTAGAAGCACCGTACACGCTTATGGGTTTTAACTCGTGGTTTTCAGGTGTTGGAAACACTTTAGCATCCCCATAAACCGTGCTTGAACTTGCGAAAACAAATTTTTCTACAGTACCTACCTTCCTACATGCTTCTAGAAGATTAAACGTTGCAACGACATTCTCTCTGAAATGTATTTCCGGAGCTGTCGTACTAACCCTAACCTCGGGATTAGCGGCAAAATGGAAAACCACTTCAACATCCTTAACAGCTTTCAAAGAATCTTCGAGATTTTTCAAATCTCCTCTGATGAATTCGAAACTTCTATTTCCAATGTTGTGCTTAATGTTCTCCAGAAACCCGCTGCTTAGATTGTCGATAACTCTAACATTGAAACCTCTTTTCAAAAGCTCATCGACTAAGTGGCTTCCTATAAATCCTGCACCGCCAGTAACAAGAACTAAACTCATAATGTCTCATCTCGAAGCCTAATTTAATTACAGTATAAACTTTACTTTAACCGGGAATTAAGTTATAATGGGATGTGTTTAGGTTGGTAAAGGGGATTTTGGAGGAAGCCGGGATAAGGCTTCTATGGTTTGATAGTTTAGGTGTGAAAAGCTCATCATTCATTGTGGAGTCGAGTGTTGGAAAAATAATTGTTGATCCTGGAGCGGCAGCTATGCAGCCAAGCTACCCTTTACCAAGTAGTGAGAAGAGAAGGCTGAGAAAGAAGGCTTTAACTGAAATATCAAGGGAACTTGCAGAATCCATTGCTGCAGTAATAACCCATTACCACTACGATCACCACTTCCTTCCTTCAGACAAAGACGCCTACAGTGCCGATGCTTGGTTGAACAAGCTAATCATAGCTAAGAACCCTAACATGTACATTAACGAAAGCCAGTGGGGTAGATCGCGTAAATTCTTAAGCGAAATAGCTAAACTGTGTGGTTCAAATTTAGAAGAATTCATCATGGAACCACAAAAGAAAACATTCGAAGACCCTGTTGAAAAACTAAAGCTTGCTCTCTCCAGAGACTTCGGAAACTACAGTTCACGTAGGAGAGAACTTCTCGCTAAAGGTAGGGAGTGGTTCCTTAAACTAACAAGTAAGCTATGGGCTAGAAAGCCTTGGATTAAGGAGTTCGAAATAGGAAAGTGTGTGAAAATTGTTTGGGCTGAGAATAGAACATTCAAGTTCGGAAATGTCAAAATAAGAACCCTAAATCCATGGTTTCACGGGCTAGAGTACGATAGGACAGGATGGGTTGTTCCAATAATTATTGAAACCGAGGGCTACAAGATATTCTATACGAGTGATGTTATGGGGCCTGAAATCGAAGATTACGCATACTTCATTGCCGAAGAGAGACCTGACATTGTAATTTTAGATGGCCCTCCAGTTTATCTCTTCCCCTACATGCTTAACAGAATAAACTTGGAAAGAGCAGTTATGAACGCTATTAGAATTGTTGAGGCTAAACCGAAACTCATAATATATGATCATCACCTCTTGAGAAGTAGGCTGTGGAGAAAATATGTTAAGCAAGTGTTTCTAAAGGCTGAAAGCGAAAATATTAAGCTACTTACTGCAGCCGAATATTTAGGTTCAAAGCCTCTTATCGACACTTTGCGTTAGGGTTTAGGTTCTTCTCCAAAACAATATTCCTTAGGAACTCATGTATTTTATGAATCATTATTTCTCCCATATCTCCCTTTTCTAATGTTCCTTCAGGATCATATACTGAGAAAACACCATACCAGTCATGTACGGCATCATCAGGTCCCCTATCGTTTTCAGGCAAATATGTTGTTGGCCAACCCACTGTTCCAGCAGATCTCCATGAGAGATTATCGAAGTAGACTAGAAGGTCTGGAGGATCCCCGTTAACTTCCGGGTATAGCTCGTTTGGCGTATAAACTTTCGTATCCCAATGCTCCTCCTTAGGTCCCCTTATTCTTTTAAAGTCTCTTTTTAGCTGGCTAATTACATCAAAGTATTCTTCCCTTCCAACAATTCCTCTTGGTTCTCTACCTTTGAGATTTATGAATACTCTAGCGTAGTATCCCCCCCAACCCCATGCAATAGTGTGTTCCCAATCTATCATTTCTTCAGTAATGTCCTCTCCCTGCTTCCTAGGTTTCTCTTTAAACTTGAGATATCCTTGTTCTTCAAGCCACTGATTTATTACAAAAGCACCCTTCATAGCTTTAACTCCATGGTCAGAAACAATAACTATTACCGTATCTTTCGGTAGGGTTTTTCTTAACTCACCGAACCACTCATCTACTAGCTTATAGTATTCTGGAATAACTTTGCTAAAAACCTCGTGTTCAACATATCTCGGATGTTCTTTATCGAAAAACTTCCAGAAAGCATGATGTACTCTATCAACACCTACTTCAACATATATGAATAAATCCCATGGTTTCTTAGAGGCAAGATACTTAACTACTCCTAGATGCTGTTTCGTCATATGGAAAAGCTCCTTAGCCACTCTCTCTTTCTCTTCATTACGGTAAACAACGTCGAAAATGTACTTTCCAAATTTAGACTCAACTTCTCTTCTAAGCCATGGGGGAAAAGTGTATGGTTTCTCAGGGCCGGGGGTGGTGAAGTCTGTAATCATAAATCCGTGAACAGGTTTTGGAGGATATGTTGGAGGCACACCTACTACGCCAACTCTTCCACCTTTCCTACTCACTTCATCCCATAATGTTCTAGCTTTAACATGTGTTGAATTTACAATGTAGCTTTCCCTAACATCCCCAGGTTTCCTATGTCTAAAACCGTAGAGTCCAAGTTCCCCCGGTGTTTTCCCTGTAAACATGCTTATCCATGCCGGAATAGTTATTGGCGGATGACTGCTGTGCATAATGTATCTTGAGCTTTCCTCAACAACTTCTCTAATGTTGATGAGGTTTACACCGTAGTTTTCATAGACTATTTTAGGAGGGGCGCAATCAAGTCCTAGAATGAAAACTTTTCTCACACCAAACCACCTAGTTGCCTTTCAAGTATTGAAACAACCATTTTTAACTTTTCATCACAACTTCTCTCACATACTATAGAGAAAACGTGGTTTTTCCCTCCGACATTGAATCCTTTACTTTTAAGTGTGGGAATGATCTTGCCTACTTTATATTTTAAACTTCTAACGTAAATGTTTGTTAAACCTAACTTTTCAACGTAAACTCTAACCACAACTATGTCTTTAGAGTTCTTTTCGGCTAGAAACCTACCTATAGATGATGTAATATATGCTTTAGATTTTGTTGAGAAAACTTTTATGGGACCTTTGGTCTCTAAGAGAACAGATTCTTCAATAGCCTTCCACATTTCCTCCCTAACTTCCCTAGCTTTCATAGCTAATAATTTGTCTTCTAATACTCCTATCGCATTCTTTTCTGCAAGAACATCTCTTGCATAGTTTATGCATTCATAATTCACTAGTTTATAGCATGAATCTACATGTTCAACAGCTTTCTTCAAATCCCCAAGGCTTAACCCATGTTCACCCATGAACCTTAGAACATACGTTTTAACGCTATGGTCTCTTATGTTCCATCCAACATCACCTATTACCCCTAAAACTGTTTTTCCAGAATCCTCAAATTTCAGATATTCTCTAATAACCCATGTTGTTGAAGGGTACTTGGCTGAAGATTCACCGTAAACTAACGGATTACACACCAATATGTTTCTTCCCGGATTGTTTAAGTGGTGATCAACTATTGCTACTTCACATTTAACATTCCTTCTTAGCTCTTCAACTTCGCTAATGTTTATCCCATAGTCCACTAAAACTATGAAGTCAGGGTTTGCATTAATTACTGAGTTTATGTTTATTGATGTATAAGTATAGGTTCCTATTTTAGGTACTATGAATTCCTTTTTTGCTCCGATATAGTTTGAAATTATTACTGCTGAAGCTATTCCGTCAGAATCCCAGTGATGCACTATGACCGTTTTCCTTGAGGTTTCAAGTAGTTTTCTTATCTGGGAGCATTCATTATGTAAATGGGTTTTCGAAACTTAGAATCACCTCCGCAACTTCAGGTCTCATCATGTATTTTGGTGGCTTCTTACCTTCCATTATCATTTTCCTTAGCTTAGTTCCGCTTATTCTAACACGGTATTTTTCTTCGTGAGGACATATTTTCTCGTTAACCATTTCCCCGCATTTATTACAGTAAAACGCTTCTCTAATGAAGAGAGGTATTATTCCTAAGTCGGGGAATTCCCTGAAAATATCCCATGCTTCATATGGTCCGTAGAAGTTCCCTACTCCTGCATGGTCTCTTCCAACTATGAAGTGTGTGCATCCGAAATTTTTCCTAACTATTGCGTGAAACACTGCTTCCCTCGGTCCAGCATATCTCATTTCCATTCTTAGAACTGAAAATACAACTGTGTCTTTTGGGTAGTAGTTTTCTATGAGAACCTCGTATGCTTTAACGATAACCTCGTCACGGTAGTCTCCCGGCTTCTTCCATCCAACAAGGGGATTTACGAATAATCCATCAGTAAATGTTAACGCTGCTTTCTGAACATACTCGTGACCCATGTGTGGCACATTTCTTGTTTGGAAACCAACTATGTTTCTCCAACCTCTCTCCCTAAATAGAACCCTTGTTTCAATAGGCCATAACCTATACTTCTCAAATTTCTCAGGTAGCTCGTTCAGTAACTCTATAGGACCTCCTATGAGTAATTCCTTACGCTTCATAGTCTTAGCTACTCCGGGATGCTCGGGGCTTAAGGTTTTAAACACTTTCCTACAGTACTCCTTAGGATTCCACCTGTAAATTTCCTCAATCCTCATTATAGCTAAAGGCTCATCACCATAAACTAGTGCTACATCATCTCCCTCCTTTAGCCCCTTAATTTCTTTCTCGTTAACATCTAAGATTATAGGTATTGTCCATGGAATATCGTTTGAAAGCCTCATATGGTAAAGCACGTTCATGTAATCCTCTGAAATCATGAATCCCTCAAGAGGGCTATAAACTCCATGAGCAATATTCGCTACGTCAGCAACTAAGCTTTCAGACAAAACTATTCTCTTAAGCTCCCTAGCTTCCTCCAATAAAGCCCTCCTTCTAGGCCCAATTACAACCCTATTTACGAGCCTTCCCCCATGAGGTCTAGAAACCATAACCTATTCACCTAAAAGCTCCTTTTATATTACAACGCTAGCTTCCTCAACTTCCTCCGGTAATAGTTCGATTATTTTTCTTGTTTCTAATGCTTTTTTAAAGAAGCTTTCACTTTTCTCAAGAACTATTTTATCTCTTATTACCTTCAGTACCAGTTTATCTCCTTCTCTAAGGTTTAAAGCGTTTACAACATTTTTAGGAAGATATATGATGCTCTTCTTACCCAATCTTACTTCTGCAACAATCTGAACCATTCTGACTCTACCTGAAATATAAGTTAATCAGTATGTCTTAGATGTTTTATCTAGTTTAAAACTTCAAATGTAGCCTAGTCTCTTAAGTTTCTCAATTATTCTTCTTCTTTCCTCTTCGGAAACCTTCATGCTTTCAAGTTTTTCTCTCTCCATTGAAGCAATAACTTCCCTTAAAATGTAGGTTACAAATTGAGATACTGAGGTAAAACCTGTGTCCTTAATTAGGTCTTTAATTCTATTGTATAGTGTTATAGGTATTGAGACTGTGGTGTACCTGTATTTTCTTTTTGAACTCAAAACTTCAAACACCTTGCTCTACTAGATGTAGCCTAGTGATCTAAGTCTTTCCTTAACTTTTTCCTCTTCCTCTTTAGACATAACGTATTCTTCTGATTCCTCTGAAACGGCTTCGTTAAGGACGAATTCTACGAATTCTTCTACGCTTTCAAATCCTCCTTGTTCCTCAATGAACTTCTTTATTTTCTCGTAAAGTTCCTTCGATATTTCTATGGAAACCTTCTCGCCCATACCTATCAGCCTTCCTCAGTAAGTGAATTTTGTCCTTTAGAAATAAGCTTATCGTACACTCTAAACATAAGCTTTAACTGAACATCGGTAAAGGCGTTTCCTCATGGAAGGCTCAGTTGAAATTTACGGTATTAAGCTTCCAATTATTAAGGGTAAATGCGATTTAGCTAAGGTAATTGTTGATTCAGTTAGGAAGCAAGGGTTAGAGTTTAGAGATGGAGACATCATTGCAGTAACATGCAAGATTGTTTCCAAATGCCTAGGATTACTTGTTAACTTAGGTGAAATTAAGCCTTCACCCAGAGCTTTGAAGATAGCTTCTAAATCGGGCGTAAACCCTAGATTCATTGAGTTACTCCTTAGGGAAAGCGATGAACTACTGCTCGCTATTCCGGTTAAGAAATTAGCTGATGAGGGAGTTGTCGGAATATACAGGTTCTCTAGGAGACCCAAGTTAGCTAGGAAAGTTCTCAAAGAATACCCAACAATATTTCTCGTCATAAGAAACGGTATGTTATGGACTGATGCTGGACTGGATTCTTCAAACCATCCTCCAAACATTCACTCAGTACCTCCAAGAAACATAGATGCTGTAGCTAAGGAGTTAAGGAATAGGATAAGAGAGCTTACGGGAAAAGATGTTGCAGTTATTGTTTGCGATACGGAAGCTTTCCTAGTAGGATCGCTAGACATTGCAAGAGGCTCGTATGGAATAGAACCAGTGGATAGGGGATTCGGAGAACCAGACCTATACGGTAAACCAAAGTTTGGAGGAGTAGATGCAATAGTGCATGAAGTATGTGCTGCAGCAGCCCTGGTCATGAGACAAACATCTCAAGGAATACCTGTAGCACTAATTAGAGGAGTAAACTATGAGAAATGCGAATGCGGATACAGCGATAGAGTAAGGAGAGGTGTTAGAAAACAAGCTAAAGCACTAAAACACATAATAAACCACACAGTAAAAGTCCTAGGAATAGAACATGTACTCAAAACATTATTGGCGATAATCAAGTCGTAAGGTACATTATTTAAAAATTAATGTTAATGTTTTTAAATAGCATTACTGCAGTAGAAATCGTTTCGATGTTTATCGCTATTGTTGGTTGTGGAAGAAAACTTATAAAAGAAGAAATAAACAGCAATGTTGTTCATGGATTCTTCTTAAAGGTGTCTTAGCTAGAGAAATGAGGGGGATCTGACGCTTCCGAAACTAGTACTCTCAGATGCGCTCATATACTGTTTTACCGAGATAGCTGGGTTTATTTAAACCTGAAATAGTCAAAGTGTAGGTAGTTAATAATGTTTAGCTTTAGTTTGTTTATGCTAGTGTTGATGGATTTACGTATTTTACTTCCTCTATTTTATCATAGATTTTATCGTAGCTTATTAGAGGAACGTTTTCAACTACAGCTACAGCTGCATGTAGGCTATCGAAAAATGAGAGACCATATTTCTCCCTTAACTTGTAGGCTTTAGCTACATGTGAAAACTTTGGCTTCACCGTTTCAATAGTGTAATAGTTAAGTGTTTCCTCAAGAAGCTTAAAGAATACCGTTTTATCTTTAACTTTAAAAATGTTTGACAATATCAGCAAGTCTAGTTCGATTAGTGTGTAAGGTGATAATTTAATGCTATTACGGAGTTTTTCCAAAATCCTTAGGGTTCTATCATGGTGTTTATCGTTTTCTCTCACAAGCGATATGAGAAAGTCTGTTTCAATAAGCATAAGTAATCATCCCTTAATAAGCTCCTTAAGTTTCACCTCCTCCCTTTTTCTAAACACTCTAATGTCATTCTCAATGTTCCCGCCACTATCAATAACAAGCTTCATAAGCCTTTCCAAAGGATTCCTTACAGGCTCAATAACTAGCTTATCGTCAGCAATCCTTATTTTCACATACCCCTTAATCCCAAGCTTACGTCTAATTTCCGACGGAATAGTTATCCTACCCTTATCGTCAACCTTAAGAAGCAATCCCACTTCCCACACCAAGAAAGTAATAACTCCCACATAAATATTTAAACATTTTTCGAAATTAGTATATTAAACCAATTACTTTATGTTTTTGCTTCTCAACTTAGCTAAACCTGTACTTTAAACATTGTTCGTCAGAGGTTCTATGAGAAGGTTTGTTGTTAAGATTTATTGCAAAGGCTTGACTGTTTTACCCGCTGAACTTAGGGAAGAGTGCACTATTAGAGAGAGTGGAGAAGCGGCACTCTAAATCCAAGGATTTGAAACTATAAGGTTAAAAATTAATGTTGCCGCTAATGTAAGCATTGCGATTGTAAGCAATTCTCTCTTATACTTTGTTTCCAAAGCGAAATTGCTGAGGAAAACACCTAGAAGAGAACCTGAGAGAACAGATAGGAAAACATCGGGTTCAAACCCGTAGTTTAAAATGTAAGGCACAGAAGAAGCTAAGGCAACAATAGACACGGTCACGAAAGCCCTAAAAACAGTCTCGTCAACGCTTAAACCCATAAGCCTTTGAAAACCTATGAGAACAGGTAAGGCACCAGAGCCAAAAACACCCTTAAGAAAACCCGCAACAACACCTGCAGCAACGTTTAATCCATAACCACTGTTTCTCATCCTTCCATCACCTTTATCCTTTAACATGTTAATTACCGAAGCAACTACAAGCAATAGTGCAATAAAGACTAGCTTAACATAGCCGCTTACCCTAATTCCAAGCATTAAAGCAGCTAAGAAAGCAACTAAAGCACTTAAACCAATAACTAATGATTCTTCAAAATGCAGTTTAACATCAACGACCCTCTTACCTCTAATAATGGCGGCGAAAGGCGAAATTATTGCTTGTGAAAGAAGAATGTAAGGTAACATATAATTAACATCTAACCCTATTATAGCTGAAGAAACCATAAACGACATAGCGTAAGCTAAACCAAGCCAAGAATAAAGAAAACTAACCATAACCGATGTAGCAAAAACTACCACTAATACTTCCATACCTATGAACCCTTAAACAAGCAATGCTGAAAGCAATTAAATTTAATTAAATAAAAAACTTACGAAAACTATCCCTAGCTAATAATACATAACGGTTAATGATATAATACGTAATTTATTTCACTAAGTCGTTTGTTGATATAGCATTTACTTTCCCTCCTAGAATCTTAACTACTACTTCCCCCTCTCTACGAATTTTCTCTCTAAGCTTCCTATCATCAGTTACTAATGTTGCGTTTTGTTCGTAAGCTACTGTAATGTATGCTGAATCATAATATGTTATTTTAAGTGTGCAAGCTAACCTCAGAGCTTTTAAAGGGTCTTCCGGAGCGGTAATGTTGAGTATTTTACATGTATCACTTATTAGGTTTAGTAATTTAATTGCTTCTTCAGCAGATATTCTCCTAAGTAGTGTGGTTTCTTTCCATAAAGCATTACCTACTTCGTAAAGTGTTAAAGTTAATATATAGTTACCTCTAAGATAGTCTACTGCATCAGCCCCAAGAATCCTAACAATATTTAGTAGCGCTGAAGAATCAAAAACAAACTTCACCTTTCCTCACGACCACTCCTTATAGCTTTAACTAATTCCTCAAAAGGTATTTTCTTAAGAATTTCCTGAGCCTCCTTAAGCTTCCTCCTCAATTCCTCCTCTTCCCTTCTTCTTACCTCCTCTTCTAATGCCCTCCTAATAACATCACTAACACTTACATTATACTTTCTCAATTTCTCATAAAGCTCCCTCTTAATCCTAGCTGAAATAGTAACGTATCCCACATAAACCACCACATATAATACAAATAACCGTAATACAAAATCCTTACTATTGAATATTTTATTACCTCTTCGAATCTGAATGTATCGATAACATTTAAGCTTTCGGTGAAAAGAGTCTTTCTGGGTGTTTTAACTTTTTAATACCTCGTCTAATCTCAACTCGAATGAAAGAATCTATGATTATAACTACTATTGTGTAAAATGCTAAAGCTGGTAGTCCGCTTTTAGCTACAATTAAAGCTTCATTCCAGAACACCTTACTTGGCGTAGTTTGTGGAGGGAAAATTAAAGCTGAAACTAGCCCTATGGTGGAGTAAGCTATAAATGGTAACATAAGACTCTTTAGTAAAACATTTACCCCAACTCTCTTAGATAATAATGTCGAAAATACTATAAACGTTATTAGTGTGCTTATTAGCATCGCAATACTCCAATAAAATATTTCATACTCCTTTATAGTAGCTATGTAAAGTCCGAGAGAAACTATTGCAAAATAAGTTATAGAAGTACCGAGCGATATGAGTGTTAACCTTAACAGCTTATTTGATGCTGCAGCACCTTCTTCAGAAACTAAACCTATAACTATTTGACTAACACCACTGCTAATTATCGTTAGTAGTGAAGCTAAAGCAATAACCCTTACAGCCTCATAAGCCCACTCATAAGCTGGGTTAAGTAGGTAAATTAAGTGTTTAGGGTAAACCATGATATAAGCTAGTACAGGTGAAGAAAGAAAGATTAGCACACGTAAAGCATTAATGGCTGATAGGAAGTCTTTTTTTGAAAGAACATAGCCATGAAGGTATCTTAAACCTGTTCCAATGATTTCTTGAATAATTGATGAAGGAAGCCTTGTAGCAAAGAAGGCAGCTACAACGTCACTTGATGCGAACATGTAAGCTACTATAACATCTAAATTGTGTATTAAGCTACTGATCCATCCTAAAATTGGAACATGGGATTCTCTAAGCCATTCCTTCAGAACAGCTAATTTACGATCAATGTCACTTTTAATTCTATCACGTAGCCAGTAGAAAGCCAAGCCATAACCTATACTGAATGTAACAATTACTGATACAAACGCTCCAAAAACCTTAAGTCCTAAAAGATAAACTAGAACAATAATCAATATGCTAAAAATAAGCCTTTCAATAACAGCTTCTAAAGTGAACTTAACAGGTCTAGTAGCATCTAAAGATGTTATTAAGGGAATTCTTGATAAAAAAATAGCGACAGCAAAACCTGCCAAAATAGCTATTGAAAAACTTGTTCCAAGAAGAAGCGCTGAAAAGAAGCTTACAAGAAACCCCGCAATAGCTGTAACTATAGATAAGGTGCTTAAAGCTTTAAATGTCCCTTTAATATTTTGGACAGAGTATCTATAAATCCATATTCCGAAGGATCCTATAAAACCTCCAATGTAGCTTGAAACACGCTTAATAATTGTTTGGTATAAAGCGTAGGAATATGGGTCCAGTCGTCTAACAAGAATTACTCCTGAAACAATAGATAATGTTACAGCAATAAGTTGTAGTATGCTTCTTAATAATACAACAACTACCGTACCCATATATGCTCACTTGTACTCAATCTACACTTATTACTAGCAATGTTGTTTTTAAAGGTAAAGTTAAGCTGTACTGCTCGAATATTCTTTTCTGCGTTTTCACCCAGTTCGTATGAACCTTGCAAACCAGGTTATGTTTCAAAATATCTAAGACCTTCCTGTAGAGTGCTTGTAGATACTGTGAAGCGTGGAATGGAGGGTTTTATCGCTCATAGAATATAAATCTAATACTAAACTATTAACAAGGAGAATTAGAAAAATAATGTTTAAAGTAGACAATATGTTAGAAAATCCTGCTAAAACATTAGAATGTGTGGTTAAATGAAATGAATGTTCTAGTAACTGGCGGCGTAGGCTTCATAGGATACTATGTGTCTCTGAATATTCTATGTAAGGGCTTCGATATTGTAGTATATGATTCTCTAGAGAGAAGCGGTTATGAAAGAGTAGCCAAGCTTAGAAAGTTAGGTGTAAAGATTATTGAAGCTAACGTTGTAAACTATAGGAGCTTCATTAGTGCTTTAAGAAAATTTAGTAGTGACATAGTTGTTCACTTAGCAGCATATGTTAGTGCTTCCGAATCCGTTCGAAAACCCTTCACCTATTTTAAAAATAATGCTTTAGGAACAGCTGTAGTTGCTGAGGCTTGTCGTAGAGCTGATGTGGAGAAGATTGTTTATGCTAGTTCTGCTGCTGTTTATGGTGAGCCTAAGTATTTGCCTATTGATGAAGAACATCCTACTGAACCTCTTTCACCTTATGGTTTAAGTAAGCTTGTTGGAGAACTTGTTCTTAACCAGTACGCTAAAAATTATGGTTTGAAAGTTGTTACTTTAAGGCTTTTCAACGTTTACGGTCCAGGCCAAAACCCCGCTTATGCAGGCGTTATTTCTCGTTTCATTGAGAGAGCTATTGAGGGGAAGCCGCTTATTATTTATGGTGATGGGCTGCAAACCAGAGATTTCGTTCATGTTGAAGACGTTGCTGAAGCATTCTATAAGGCTATAGTAGATAATGTTACAGGCATTTACAATATTGCTTCGGGAAAACCTGTTAGAATTATAGACTTAGCACGCATGGTAAGGGAAATTGTTGGAAACAAGGTTAAAATAAGATTTGCTTCTCCTAGGAAAGGAGATATAAGGCATAGTTATGCTTGTATTGAGAAAGCTAGGAAAGAGCTTAAATGGGAACCTAGAAGAGAACTGAAACAGGAACTTAAGAAAATGCTGATGCTTATGAAAAGCAGTAGATAGCCCAGTTGTGCTTTATAACCTAGCGAGGATTGTTTGTAGTGTTAAATTAATAGGCATCTATGTGCTCATTATATAGTGGTGGAGTTTAATTATGGGTTTAGTTTTTGTTGAAGGAGTTTCTCGAAAATATCATTACAGCATTATATGTTGCGTAAGCAAAGAATCTAGACGTTAAATTAGTGAGTTACGATAGCATATTACTAAGTAAAAATAACGTTTAAAACAAGCTACATATTAAATGCACTTCAACAAACCCTACATAGCTTAACCAGTTTTCCTGCTGAGTTTCTTCAAGTTCGCTTCTAGAGAACCGCTGGTTTTTTCAAAGACCACAGAAGTCTAAGCGTAAGTTTTAAACTAGGGTTCAAGATAGGAGCGGCTTTTTCCAACAAGAAATTTCAAAATATCTTCTTCCTCATCAGCACTAAATTTTCTAAATAGTATTAAACTATTGTTATATTTCTCCAAAACGTTAAGAGGTAGAGTTCACGCTTTTAACATCCATAGTTATATGCTACAGTAAACTAAAAATAAATATATGATTTCTTTATATACGTATATTTGGTGATATTATATGAAATCTAAAGGTGTATTTATAAGGGTTAATGAAGATCTCTTGGAAGAGTTCACTAAGGTTGCTCTATCTCGTGGTTTAAGTAGAAGCGAAGCTATTAGGAAAGCTATGGAGGAGTTCATTGTTAAAAGCAGAAAGAAATCAGTTACTTCTCAAATGAAGGGGCTCGTTAAGAGTAGGTTTTCTCTTAAAGAACTTGAAGAACTTTATTTGGTGTCTAAATGAAGATATTTATTGATTCATCTGTTTTCTTAAAACTTCTACTTAACGAGCCAGGTTCAGACATAGCCCAAGCTATTCTAGAGGATGTAGAGTACGGTAAAGTTATTGGATACGTTACACCCATGGTTCTTGAGGAAGTATGTTTTAAACTGATCTACGCTAAAGCTAGTGAATTACTAGGTACGAAGAATGTGTGGAAAATTAGGGAAAGTTTAAGGCTAAGTAGCGAATTTAGAAGCAAAACACTCGAAGTAGTTAGGAAATTTTACGAATATATCGAATACTTATTTCTGAAAGGTTTAAGAGTTGAACCAGTAATGTATAGCGATTGGCAGAAAGCATATGAGATCATGAGGAAGTACGGGCTATTACCAGCAGATGCTGTTCATGTAGCAGTGGCTTTAAGAGTTAAAGCAAACACCTTAGCATCATTTGACGAAGACTTTAGGGTCGTAAGGGAAGTTAGGATAATACCTTAAACGTCATCCCTATGTACACTTACGGGGGTTATGGACGAAACGCTATTTACTCGATGAGTCCAAGTTTTCTTAGCTTATTGAGCACTTTCTCCGCGTTCTTATTTGGTGTTTCATGCTCCGTGTCTAAGGTTAGCTCTGGGTTTTCAGGTTCTTCGTAGGGGTCGCTTATTCCTGTGAAGTGCTTTATTTCCCCTCTTAGAGCTTTCCTGTAGAGTCCTTTCGGATCCCTCCTTATGCATTCCTGTAAGCTACATTTGCAGTAGACTTCTATGAATGGCGCTTCTTCCTCAACTATTTCTCTTATTTCTTTTCTAACGCTCCTATATGGTGATACGAAACTACATAGGACAATTACCCCGTTTCTAGCAAGTAATCTAGCTATCCATGCTACACGTTTCAGATGGATTCTTCTTTCTTCACGTGTAAATCCGACATCAGGGTTTATTGTTTTCCTAACCCAATCACCATCTAGAACTTCAACTTTATAGCCGAGCTCCCTAAGCTTAGATACTACAGCGTTAGCAACAGTTGTTTTACCGCTACCCGGAAGCCCGGTAAACCAAACAACAAAGCCCCTATCTAAACACTTCAACACAACACCCTCACGCTAAGTAAAAATGGGTGATCTTAAAAATATATTAGCTCTTCTACGAGGAAACTTCAACATTTGCTTATCGCAGATTTTCACTTTTAAGCAGTATCGGTGGTGGTAATTCTTAAGTATGAATTTGGTATACTTTCTATATGGGGTATACTTTGTCTACTACAATTAAGGTTTCTAGGGAAACTAAGAACTTACTTACTAG
This sequence comes from uncultured Desulfurococcales archaeon, assembly GCA_964526225.1. Lineage (GTDB taxonomy): Archaea > Thermoproteota > Thermoprotei_A > EX4484-217-1 > EX4484-217-1 > DRYM01. Next base: position 21,322 of record CAZGLL010000019.1, read on the forward strand.
GGTTCTTACCAAGTTAGAGGCTGAGTTAGGTAGGAGATTAACGTATGATGATGTTATTAGGATTTTAATTGAGAAAAGCGGTTTTCGTAATCCAGAGTTTTTACTTAAGCTAAAGGGGATGGGTGTTCCTTTAAGTGTTGTTAAAGAAGCCCATAGGATTCTTGAAGAGGAGGTTAAACTTGAAGAGGAAGCTTATGAAAGGAGATATGGTGTTCGATACAAGCGTTCTAATTGAAATACTTTTCGCAACAGATGTAGGTAATGAACTTATAGACAATATTTTAAACAACAATATTAAGCCCTACACCACAACACTAAACATAACCGAAGCATTGTATGTGACATGCCGTCTACTTGGAATGAGGGAAGCTAGGAAAAGAATAGAGTTACTATTAAACTCGGGATACTTTAAAACGGTAAGTTCAGATAATGTTAACTTTGAAGCGGCTGAGTGTAAATGCAAATTCCCCATAAGCATAGTAGACTGCCATACCTTAGCTCTGGCGAGAAAATACGAAATTCCAGTACTTTTCTACAGATTAGAAGAAGAGTTTAAACTAGTAATTAATGAAATTAAGGCGTGGATAAACAACGAAATATACTTCTTAGTCCCCTAAAATGTTTAAAGGAGGCTTTAGGAGGAGTTCTTTACGAATCGAAACTATTAGGTTCTTTAACATTGAAAATCTGCGAAGAACCACAGTGTAAGAAGGAAGGGTGAAATAGTTTTAGAAAACCTAAGGTTGCCATGTTTTGCTAAATACCCTTTGTTTAAATCTGATGAGTTTTATGAAAACTTATAAAGCTACCTTGTTTAGAGAACTTTTTCGCCCATAAACAATGCCTTTAAACGAAATGAAGTCTATAAGGTTTTTATCTCTTTATTTTTCCTGCTTCCTTATAGTTACTTCTAAAACTCCATTCCTATAATGTGCCTTTGCTGTAGAAGGATTTACTTTTACTGGTAGCTTCACTTTTCTATAGTATTCTGGAGCTTTAATTATGAGTGTTTGTTTATCGCTAAGTATTTTAACATCTATGTCTTCTTTGCTTACGTTCCTTATTTCAGCTACGACTTCCACTACGTCATCATATTCGAAAACGTCTACATCTTCAGGGTTTTCCTCTGGAACCTCAACAATTCTGGGCTTAGTTTGGGTTCCAAATGGTTTCTCTTCGATTATGTGTTTTCTCTTAGGCTTACTTCCAAACTCTCTAATCACCGGTTTCCCGTCGGGACCTATTGTTATGGAGAATCCGTAAAAATACTCTTCAGATTCGCTGGCTGGCTCCTCTTCTAAGAATTCGTCTTTGAAAAACTGTTTCTCGAATTCTTCAAAATCCTTCATGAACTTCTTAAGAATTTTCCTAAACAAGTCCTCATTGAACAATTTTCCCACTCTCCACCAAGTAAGTACAGATTATTTATGAGTGTATTTAAGTTAATGTCGTAAAAGCTCCTCTATTTGAGGCTTAAGCTTCTCAACCCTATACTTCACATATTTTATGAAGATTTTCAACATAATCCTTATTGGAACCATTTTAGCTTCGCGCAAATAGTATTTGTCCATTATTTCCTCAGCCCAGAATGTTGAATGGTAGAGTGTTTTAAGCAATACCTCTATGTGTTCCCCTTTCACATTTTTCCTTCTAAACCAATCAAGATTCTTCATAGCCCCCATAGGTACGAAGAACATTGGAACAATTAGGCTTCTATAGTGCTTTAGCTCATCAAGTAGTTCAGCTGTTTTAACTACGTCTTCAGGTTTTTCACCGGGTACTCCGAGAATTATTGTTGCTGCAGGTATTATGTTGTTTTCATGCATTATTCTGAATGCGTCAACAACTATTTCAGGCCATTTCTCCGGAGGATACGGCGAAGCCTTACCCGGCATTATTAGCTTAGCTAACCTAGGAGAACCTGTTTCAACACCTACTTGAACACCTATGAACCTTTGCTTATCCGTTAGAATAATTTCATTCATTAGCTTAGATACTAGCCCATATTTTTCCTCAGCATACTTAACCGTTGAAGGCGTTAAATGGGACCATCCAATAGCCCCCTCTTCTCCAACAAGCTCTCTAGCTAACTTATGAAGCTTCATTACGGCTTCGGGATTGGGTTCAACACCTTTAGCGTAATATAGGAAAACATCTTCACTATGTAGGAGAACGCCTTTAATTCCTGCTTTAAGGTTAACAAGTATTTCCTCCCTAATTTTCTCCAATGGTATGAACCTTAGTGGTCTAAGTGTTACAGGGCAAAACCTGCATCCCCTAGGGCAACCTCTCATTATTTCTATTAAGCCGTTAACACTAGCACCCTTAATTACAGGTATTTCCTCGATACTAGGGGTATCTTGAGGGCCAACGTAAATGTAGTCAGGTAGTGGTTCATTGTTTAACGCTTTCTCAACAATATCAACTATGACTCTTTCAACTTCACCTTCGATAACCGAGTCAACGCCCCACTTCCTCCAGTACTCTAGTTCCCAAAGCCACTGCCAAGCACCTGGACCTCCAGCTATAATTTTCACACCTTTCTCCTTCGCTTTCCTAACAGTAGGGTTTTCCATGAGCTTTCTAAACGAAACCCTGTTAATAGGTTCCTTACCAGTTATCATCCACCATTCACAACTTGGAGGACCGTATGCGAAATAGTCGTGATGTCCAAACATAAGTGTTTTCATGGAGTCTAAGTGCTTATGTAGATAATCCGGATCTATAATTGCAACTTTAAACCCTGCTTCAAGAAGTTTAGCCTCTACCTTTCTCATACCGTATGGTGCTTCAACAGGTTTTCCTTCACTATCAACTTTAGGTTTAGGAGCACTAAGCTTTAGCCAAAGCCCTTCAGGCATATTTAAAGCCGGACCTGTCGCTAAGAAACCTAGAAACTCTTTCCCATGGTGGTTTGACATCATTGTTCTATCCGTTGTTAAAACTATTTCATAACTTCCCATAGACAATCACCCTACTGTGGTTATTTCCCAAGTACCTTATGGGGTATGTTCTTTAACTCTCTAAGTAGCCCTTTAATTTCCTCTTCACTATAACTATGGTGTCTTATTGTGATAGTATAGGCTATGTTATTCTGTATTAGGCTCCTCAGTTTCTCAAGATATAAGGGTGATGGTGTTTTCGAAATAACGTGTATTGTGAATTTCCGAAACCCCTTAGATGATGCATTAACTATTTCATCCATTATTTTCCCGTAATCCACAGTTTCCAAGTCCATTACAACTATATGGTAAGCTTTTTTCTCGAAACTAAGAAGGCTGTTCATTGTCGTTCACCTCCGAGTTTTCTTAGAAGTTCCGCTGTTTCCTCTTCGAAAGGCTTAAGTTCAGAAACAATTTCCTCCCTTAATTCCGAAAGAACCTCTCTTGATGCTCTCCTCAAATTATCTAAGTGTTCTCTAAGAATCCTAAGTAGGGTTCCATCTTTAGCTTTAACTAGAAGTTTCCTTCTCTTCTCATAAACTCTTTCAACAAGATCTTTACTTTCAAGAATTCTGAGAATAGTTGATAAGTGACCTTTAGTATAACCTGTTTTCAAAGATAACTCCTTAAGAGATAATGGTTTATTCTCGAAAACCAACACTGCCAATACCAATGCTACCGTTGTAGGAAGCCCTACTATTCTGAAAAACCTTACTAAGCTATCCATTGAAACCACCTTTCAGACTGTTCAGAAAATTCTGAACACTCTGTAAAATAAAACTTTTCCTTTAAAAATTTAAGCTGAAACCTAAGGGGACTCTGTAGGTTAAACGTGGTTTTAGGTGGAAATTTTTAGCTTAGAAACCGCTTCAACAACCTTCATTAGTTCATCGGCGGGTATGTAGCCTTCAATAATTAATCCCATGTTCTCCTTATTGTTCCAAACTATGATTGTTGGGGTTGCTGCTATGCCTAGCTTAGATGCTTCATATATGGTTTCTCTTACAATGCTTGATCCTGTAGTGTTTGCGCAAACATCTAGTTCTGTATAGTTTAGTGAAGCACCGTAAATGCTTCTCATTAGAGACTTAAGTTCGCTTTCACTAACAATTCTTCTTTCGTTAAGAAGTTTTTCAGCTAACATCCTAGTTAATTTCACATACCCACTACTATCCCCCGTAACATTAACGTAGCATTGGAGTAGAGCATGTTCCCTCATCATGTGAGGTGATGGGCTGAAAGCATAGCTTATCGAAATCTTCCCCTCATCAACTAGGGCATCTAGTTTAGGTAGTGTTTCATTTATTAGTTTAGCACAGTATGAACATGCCAAGTCTACGAAAACAATTAGGGATGCTGAAGTATCGTTTTTACCTATAACTACTCCAACCTCCGGTTTTTCACCGTGAATTTCAGCGTAAACTTGCACTCCAAGTGAAAGAGATATTAGGCCTGCTAATGGTAAAGCATATCTCGTATCTACAAGGAATTTTCCATCATACCGTTTTAGGTATGGGAGCTGTTCTGAAAGGTTCATGTTTGAGGAGAAGAGAACTGCCGGAAACGCTTTTATATCTGGGTAGTTTGTGTAATCGTCTAGTACAACTTCTGTTACGTTAGCTATAGCTATTAGGGATAGTAGTCTTCTCAACTCATTAGCTAATGTTTGGTTATCTAATCTACTGTATTCGCTTACGCCCTGAACAAGAATTGCTTTTGCTTGGTAACCGTACTGTACCGGGATGTTGGTTCTTGTTGCTAAATCAACAACTATAGGGTACTTTATGATGTAAATGTTTTCACCTATTTTCTCCCCAAAATACTCCATGAGCTCCTTTGAAACGTTTTCCGCTTTAATAGCTAATGCCGGATATATTCTAAGCGTTTTCCCTTGAAGCATACTGCTATTCCACGGAATAACGCAGACAGCTAATTCCTGGTTTTCAGGTATGAATTGTTTGAAATAGTCTCTAACATAGCTAAGAACATCCGATGGAAACTTACTATCACCTTTATATATTGATATTAGAACGTAGGGCATTTCGCAACTTACAGGCATAGATGTTGTTTGCTTAGTTGACGCTGGCGTAGGGGTGCCACCTATTTTGAAAATGTTTGGTAATGCCACGAGAATTATTGAGAAACCCAGAATAGTAGCTATTGCTATTGCAGCTATAAGCTTAACCCTGCTTTTCCCCATAATCCACCACTACACCACTAGGTTATAGTTAAGCTTTAACTATTTAAGTGAGCATGAAGACAACATGTTAACTCCTCTGTTTCCCACAACATACAATGGATAACGTTAAATATTTCGTAACAATATTCTTTTCCATGACTACAAGAAGCGGTGGTTTCTTATGAATAAAGACCAGGTAATAGGTGTAGGGTTACTTATCGTTTCAATAATTGTAATTATAGTTTATGGGTGGCTAGTGTTCTTTACGGAGTATGCGATGCTCCTACTTCAACTTACAGGCTTCATAGCCGTAGCGGGAGTTTTCGGAATACTTGCATGGATAGGCTATACCCTCGCAACAACACCTCCACCAAAGCCTATTGAGGAAATCGAGAAAGAACTTGAAGAGGAACTTAAGAAGCTAGAGAAAGAAACTGCTCCAGAAGAGAAACCTAAGGAAGCGGAGAAGAAAGAGGAAGCTAAAAAGAAGTAAGCAATAGAAAGTAAACAATGTTTTTCTCCTTTTCCACTATAAGTTTTTAGAGATTCCATTTATTACCGCCCAATTCGACACCACTATATTGGTTCCCTATTAGAATAGATTATGTGATGTGTACCCTATGGTTTCGAAGAACAAAGCTTGTGCTTTGCTTTTAGCATTACTTGTTTTAACATGTGCTTCCTTAGTTAACGCTTTAACTGAAACTAAAAGCTACATTGTAGTTTATGGTTCACAAATGTGCCCCGCATGTACGAGTTTGAAAAACTTCCTTGACAATGAAGGGTTACCCTATGTTTTCCTAGACCTTGTTGAGAATAGGGAATATGCTTCACTATTTTACGAACTAATTTCCACAGTTGGTCTTAAAGCTTATGTTCCAACATCAGCAGTTATTTGCGGAGGCAGGGTTGTTGCCGTAGTTCAGGGAGCTATTTTGGATAGGGAGTTCTGGTTATCCCTAATTAGTGGTTCTCTGGCTAAGGAAAACACTTTGCAAATATGGTATTTTACAGAAACAGGTTTATCAGTAAAGGAGGTAACCAATAAAACAATTATTGAAACTGTTAATTCCATAGTGCTGGAGACAGCAAGTACTCATGAGGAAGCTGGTGAAGCAGGTTTCGGCATGGTTTTCCCTGTTCTTCTATCTCTTGCCGTAGCTGATTCTTTAAATCCATGTGCAATGGTTTTCTTAGCTATAATTGTTACTTCAATTGCTTTCACATCTAAAGCTAGAAAGTACGCTACAGCATTAGCTTATGTTTTAGGCGTTTACACATCATATTTCCTTATAGGTATGGGTGTATCTTTTGTTTTGGAACTAAGCCGTTTCCTCCTAGTTGCAGTTGCTATTTTCGGATACGGGTTCGTATTGTTCAACATGTTTTCCTCTAAAACAGGTTTGCTTAGGGGTTTCGCTGATTCCCTGAAGAGGAAAATTATTGTGAAAATGGTTTCGGAATACTCAATCCCCCTATCGTTTATTGTGGGGGGTTTAATGGCGATAACTTTCATGATGTGTTCTTCAGCACCATACTTTGTTTTCCTAGCTTACCTAAGCAAAAACGTTAAACTATTCTATGAGAAAATAGCTTACATAGCAATATACAATGCGGTAATAATAGTTCCACTAATACTTACAGCAGTAGCATCAACATACGTAACAAACTATGTAAGCAGAAAACACGTAACAACAATAAGAAACATACTAATCATAACGGTTTCAACATACGCACTATACACAATAATAGCGACATAAGAAAGAAAGTATGGTCCCGCGGGGGGGATTTGAACCCCCGACCACCCGGTATCTGCCCCTGGGGGCTCATGTTTTGCCGGCGTACACTCACCCTCATAGGCGCCCACTAAGGGGCGCTCGTCATGTACGCGGGGGGTCTAAGAGGGGCCCCTCTACAGCCGGGCGCTCTGCCGCTGAGCTACCGCGGGAAACCACTACCAATTTCACACTTGTTAAATTAGAGATATTAAAACTTTCTTAACTAAGCAAAGTAGGTAAGCATAGTCCATAATATGCATTATCAAAACCGTAGCTAAGTGTGAAAACTAAAGAGGCATGGAGAGGTGAAGGAAGCGTTTAAGCAGAAGAAGCAGATCATTTCTCTTCCCTATTGAATAACCCTACTTCTTATACTCACTTTATGTGTCAATTAAATTGTTAGGGAGGTCTTAATAAACCTTATAATTTGACTCAATTTTCAACAGCATCTTTTTCTCTCTTCAACATTTCTGCCAAGATACCTATGGCTGTAAAGGTACTCGTACGGAACAATCCATGGAACATATAAAACACCGTATTTATTCACAATGTTTTCAAGTAATCCAACATTGCCGCGATCAAACAGTTAAATAACAACGTTCGTATCGGCAACACCGCTTAAAACAGCTACCACCATTCACGACATCTAAGTTTCCTATGAACCTCCAAAACCCTCTTAACCTCATCCTCTTCAATTCTCAATTCCATACAGAGCCTCTTCAACTCCTCTACACGAGTCCTAATCAAACAACACTCCCTTCACCAATACACTAACATAAATACTTATAAAACTTATAAAACATTATAGAAAATGAAAAGTTCAAGCCTCTAAAACACCTAGATTTACAAAAACATAGTGATTAGCTCTCTCCCATGAACCTTAAAGATCTCTTCTCGAGAATTCCGATTTCAAACACTATGAGTACTTGCTTCTTATCTGCACAACCCAATTTCATCTATAACATGCTAAGCTAAGGGGTGTTTCGTAAAAATACTTAGTTTAAAGAAGCATTATTCGTGGTTTTAAGGTATTAGTAGGTTTAGAATCGGTAGGAAAGCTAGGAATGCGAAGGTTAACGTAACTGTTGCTCCAGCAACTAGTTCGGGTTTCCACTTGTACCTTTGAGCCATCAGCGTGTTCATGACTGCAGGCGGCATCATCGAAACAACTATTAACTGTAAACCATCAAACCAGTCCATACCTACCGCTAAAACCGTAGCGTAGGAAACTAAAGGCGCCACTACGAACCTGTAAATTCCGGCTACCAAAATGAAGCTCATGCTGCTTTTTAGCACATCCAAACTTAAGGGCAACCGGGCTCCAAGAGCGAAAATAGCTAAGTAGCTTAGCAGAGGCGAAGCCCACCACAGAATTGAGGAAACAAGAGGCACCATTTCAGGTACAAAATGATGTCCAGCAACACCTACTACGAAGCCTACTATGGCTGGAAGCGTGAGAATTTTCCTTATCGAAAACCTCTTTAAAGCCATAAAGTCCGATACTGTAACATTTAAAACGAGAACAACAAGCCCCATCATCGAAGCCACCTTGACCGTGTTAAACAAAGCCATACTTACGGGAAACCCTAGGAAAACACTGTTAGGGAAAACACTGGTCAAAAACAATGCTTCCACATACCCGCCTCTATGCTTCCCAAAAAACCGTTTAAGCGAAACAAAAGCTAAAACCACGAACAATAGGAAAGATAACGCTACCCAAACATCAGCAACAGCTAAACCTCTTTCCATATACGTTTTAACGAAAACCAAAGGTATCAAAACATAATAAACAATATCAACAAGCTTCTTCACAACCTTTTCAAACATCTCCCCCAAATTCAAAACCCTCTTAAAAACAACTTGAACAACCAAACCCACCACAATCAGCACAATAAGCAACAACACTTCATCCATACCAAACACACCCTTCCCCATCATCTCCCTTCAAAAACAGGCTCAGCCAAAAACGAACCCATGTTATAAAACGCTAGTCAACCCTAACTTATAAGAATTAACCACAATAAAGACAACACAAAAACACGCTTAACCCTACAAGATCTCATGCAAAAGCCTATAGAGGAACAAAAGTGATCAGAAATTATTTAGAAGTTCAGCAGAACCCAATACTGCACCTACAACATCTAAAAACACCCATTCAAACATTACCGAAACAATACTTCCTGAAAAACCCAGTAGTTAACACTCATCTTCCTCTTCATGTACATCCACAACAGCCATAGTAGCACTAGGTAGCTTCCCGGTTCCCTCCCTAATCTCGTCAATTCTCCTCCTCAGCTCCTCAGCCCTAAAGTGCCTAATCAGAAACTTCAGCGCACACGTGAAAGCCTCGGTCTTACTACTAAAATAACCTTGCTCAACAAGCTTCTCTACCTCACGTACCAAATCCCTATCCAACTTAAGATTCACCTGAACCCTACTCATACCATAAACCCCAACAGTATAGATTAAGAATCTAGCCTATGAACCTACCTAATAACATATAGTTTTTAGTTGAAACCGAAACAATAATTAAAGAATCAAACCCATGAACACCAATGAAGCAAAACCGCATTTAACCCTTACCGGATAATGGGATACTTCAAGCCACGCGGCTTCCTCACTAAATACAGCACAATATACTGTTTCTACCTAAACAGCTTCGAGAGGTAGTTGGCGATAACTTTTTCGCTACCGCAACATAAAATAATGTGGTGTCGCTTCTATGCCAATAGTTCACGTATACATGTGGAGCGGCGTTTCAAAAGAAGCAAAAGCCAAAATAATAAAGGGAATCACTAAGGTATTCGAAGAACTCGGAATACCACAGCAAGCGGTTGAAATAGTGATACATGAAATACCCAAGGAAAACTGGGGAATCGGAGGAGAACAAGCAAGCGAAAAATTCAAAGAGGAAAAACCACCTTAACGTCATCCAACATTATTCAACAACCCCTTTAACAAACCTAAACGTGCTATGGTCTAATGTAATGATGTTTCCTAGCGGCATTAGGTGTTTAGCTTAACTCCAGTATTTCTTTTGCTAGCTTCTCTGCTCCATCGGGATATGTTGGTGGCTTCCTTTTCTTCGCTTCCTCAATTGCTTCCAGCAGTGTTTTCGAAGATATGTTTTCGACAACTACAGCGTTAAGCTTCCTAGCCAATATTCTAGCATCCTCCCACCCAGCCGTTAAAGTCCATTCTGGATTAGGAACAATCACCACCGGTTTACGATAGGTTAGTGCAGCATCCACCACAGTCTTGCCCAGATGGCTTACAACAACACTCGCACCCGCAATCCACCTACCAAAGTCAGGGTCAAACCGGAAAACAGTCCATTCAGGATGCTTCCTCACATAGGGTTCGGGATCTACACGCCCAGTCTGCAACACCACATTGTCTAGCTCAAGCTCAGATACAGCATCGAACAATAGCTTATGCCCGTAGGTTCCACCAGTAACAAGAATGTAACCCCTATCACTAGGCTCATACTCCGGAAGCTCATAGAATGGCCCATAAACTACACCATTAGGGTGCAGCTTTAACTGCTCCTCCCACTGAAGAACCGTCACATGGCTGAAAAGCCTAAGCCACCTAGCACTAAGACTAGGGCGAGTAAACCTAACCGAGCTCTCAACATTATAAACCCTCAACCCCTTAAGCCACGCAACAATTGCTGGTGGAACACTATGATTACTACCGGAACTAACAAAAACATCGTAACCTCCGGGAACACAACCTAAGCTTTCAAAAAACGCACCAGGCATACGCAAAACAAGCTTACCAAGAGAATCACGTGGACCACGAGGCTTAGAAACCTCAACAACCTCACCGAAACGCTCAACCTTACCCCTACTCCACACATCACCCTTCGGAATAATGAACAATAAATCAGCCCTACCATGAAGCCTCTGAGCAAGAGCAACAGCATAACCAGTATGACCACCACCACTAGCAGTAACAACAACCCTAACCAACCAACACACC
>CAZGLL010000020.1:0-31840 GCA_964526225.1 uncultured Desulfurococcales archaeon
CATATGTTGAATTCAAAACGAAAGCCAAAGTTTACGATAGAAACTTCTCAAACCTCCTAGAAAAACTGGTAAAATATGGTGTACTGGAAAAACAAAACAACACATACAAAATAACAGACCCCCTAATAGACTACATTGTAAAAGAATATTTATGAAAAACCTCAAACCTTAATCTCACTAAGGTAAACGCCTCCCCAATGCTGAACCCCAGTTTCCCAGCCATCCTCCTTGACTCTCTAATGAGATTCCCTATTTCATCTGCTATGTCGAGAAAACCATCTTAGCTTCTCTTGTTTTATTCCCCGCGTAAATCTCCTTAATCTAAGCAAAACCACCATGGGAACACTAAGCAGAAAACCCTTCTAAGACTATAACTTAATAGGTTCCACGTGAAACTTGTTAGTGGAGGCCGCATGTAAATGACCATGATAAGTGGCTACAGATACCTCGAAATCGTTCCTGGCAGAAGAGGAGGCAGACCCACAATTAAGGGCACAAGAGTATCGGTCGACGACATTTTAGAAGCTCTCTCGAAAGAATGGAGCATAGAGGAAATAGCGGAAAACTACGAAATACCTAAAGAAGCAGTCCTAGAAGCTATCAAATACGCTACCGAAATCCTAAAGAGGGTTGAGGTCATTTCTATTGAAGCTATTGGCTGACGAGAACATACCGAAAATTCTAGTTAGAAAACTAGTAGAGAAAAGCATCGATGTGGTTTGGCTTTCTAAAACAGAGCATAGAGGAATTACTGATGAGGAAGTAGTTAACTTAGCAAACAATTTAGGCAGAACCATTCTTACACGAAACTCCGACTTTACAAAGAGAACACTACTTTCTAAAGCAAAACATGGAATCCTATATTTAGCCGAACCCGTAGCTAAAAACAATCTAGATGAACTCGCAAACACTATTGAAAACACCATAAAACATATTGTTCCCGAAAAAGGAATTCTAATAATTATTAAAACCAACTATGTAGAAATCATTCACACCTAACAACACCAGAAACATTTTCAAAACAAGAAAACAAAGCATAAACCTAAAGACTACACCATGACTGTGTCGGATGAATAAATGACTGTTCTTGAATTAATGGCTTTGCGCTAATCTTATTTTCAATTTTGAAGTTTAATAAATTAGGTGTCTATTTGAAGACCAGGGAAGTTTCTTTAGCATTTCTGATCATAGGCTTATTGTTAGGGGGAATTGCTGGTTCAACTCTTTCTCCTCAGCGAGCCGCAGAAACCGTAACTAAGTTCATAACTACGACTTCAGAGTACACGGTAACCATGTATTCCACCATAACCAAGCCTGTCTATTCAACGATTACCGAGGAAAGAACCGTAACTACAACTCTTTATCTAACGGAAACCAAAACCGCTACTTTAACTATGGAAACAACAACCACAATTACCAACACTGAAACCATAATTTTCACGAGCACAGCCACGGTAACAGCTGCTAAGCCCCCACCTATTACAAGATACTTCGATATTCACCTAATAAAAGATGATGTCTGGGTTAGGGTTCAAGTAGAAATACCTTCAGAACTCGTTGAGTCATACAGTGGCCGCAGAATCCCCGTTTACGTAGGGGAGGAAGAAGAAACATTCAATAGAATAGTTAGTGAAGCTATTAAACAAGCTCCAATATTTAACTTAGCCATGAGCCTATGGGAATTAGCGAACAATGATCTTGAACTTTATGGTGCCTATGCTTTACAGGTGATTCACCAAATGACATATAATTTCAGTAAAGCGTATGGTGAAGAGTACGGTGTTCAACCACCACTAACAACACTTATCGAAAACAGCGGTATATGCGTAGACTACGCCCTACTTTACGCAGCACTTCTCAAAGCAGTAAACGCAAGCACAGTATTAGTAGGGGTTAAGGTGTGGAATTACGAAAGCGGAGTCACCAACGCTCCACACATGATGGTCGGCGTAAAACTACCTAACCCACCAAGCCTCCCACAACAATACCACAACTACTTCTTAAACAAAGGCTACCCCGGAGACTACTCAATAACAATAAACAGCAAAACATACTATCTAGCCGACGCAACACCCCCAAGCTACGTTTTCATAGAGGAACCCGAAGGCAAAATGCTTCCACCAGAAAACTACTATCCAGCATTCATAGGAGAACACCTATGGGACAAAATAGAAATAGTCAAGGTATATCACCTACAAAACAAATAGTGTAAGCGGAAGCCACGAACTCTATCGTTTATGGTTTCTATTTTAAACCCTGGGTTTTCTCTGTGAAGAAGGTGTTTGAAGACATTGTTCCTATGGGTTCCCGTTAGGGTTCACGAGGTTGTTGCTGAACTTAGAGAAGCCCTCAACGGACCTCCTAGGTTTGAAACTATGCCTCCAAGCATTATTCCCTGCAACGTATGTGTTTTGAAACTGTATTTGGACGGGATCTCATATTTTGCTTCGCTAGACCGCTCAGAGAAGCTTATTGTTGAAAGTGTTTTCGAAAGCCTCGTTAAACTCGCAGAAACCACTGCTCCAAACAGTTTACCGTCAACATGGGTTCCTATTCCAACACATAGGCTCCCCCTAAAAGTCAACCATATCCCACCCCCTCCTTTCCCCTTACTCATAGCCTTCTGCTCCTCAGGAGGAAAATGCATGTGCAAAGCCACTGTCGCTTCACCCAAGAAGTTCCTAAGGGAGGCTTCAGCATGGGTTAGCCACGTTTTCAACATCGAATCCCAAAATGAAATTCAAGAGTATTCTCTCGAAGAATTCCTTGAAGGGAAGGTTTCGAAAAGCGGAGCATACGTTTTCACTCTCGAAGCATTCAGGGTTTTAGCTAAGCCTTTCGGAGGAACCATTGTTAGAACCCCTTTAACACTAAACACTAAGCCGGTTGGCGGAGGCAGAATTGTTCTTGGCGAAGTAGTTGACCACCTAGGCTACCCCACCGGAGCCAAATACAGTGTTAGAGTAGGACAAATGCACTCCCTAATTGTTGGAACAACCGGTTCTGGAAAATCAACTTCAGCCGCCAGGTTCGCTCTAGAAACCTCTAGGGCACATGTGAAAACAGTTGTTCTAGACTGGACCGGAGAATACCCTTCAATGCTTAGCGCCAAAGTTCTCAAGCCCGGCAACGACTTCTCCCTTCCCCTAAAAACTCTTAGTGTAAGGGTTGTTTTCGAAATCCTAAAATACCATGCTGAAACAGTGTGGAACACTGTTCTCTCACCAATGCAGTACAGTATTCTTAGGAAAGCAGTTTACAAAGCCCAAGGAAGCCCCCGAGAAATCTTCCACACAGTAGAAAGGGAACTAAGCAGTTCAAGAAGAGATGTCCGGCAAGCATCAAACGCACTACTCAACAAACTCGAACCAGTAAGAAACGTTCTCCACACACTCACAAGCAACACAAACCCTCCACTGTCCCTAAGAAACCTCCCCTACCTCGCAATAGTTAACCTCGGAGCCTACGAAACATCTGAGGAAAAATCTTTAGCAGCCCAGCTAGTACTCCACAGCCTCATAGCCCAGCTAAGAAACGTGATTTCCAAGAAGCCAATACTACATGTTGTCCTTGAGGAAGCACACCACTACCTAAAACCCCACATGGAACTCCCAACACTAATAGAGGAAGCACTCATAGAACATAGGAAACACGGAATAAACCTAACCCTAGTAACATCAAACCCAAACCTACCCCAAACAGTAACGCTAAACACCCAACTAATACTAGTGCACAGAGCAAACACCTTGCAAGCAGCAACGAAACAAGCAGAACTCGTCTCACCAGCACACCAGCTAACACCAACATACGCAAAACACATAAGACAACTACCAACAGGCCAAGCAATAGCAGTATCAACAAACCAGCCACAACCAACACTAATCCAAATAAAACCACCATGGAAACACTAAAAAACACTTCCACCAAACCCCACATAAAACCAGCAATACTTCCACATCACCCTTTAAAACCCCCAGAATAAACAAGGGGGCACAGTGAACACAAGCAAAACAGAGGAGATCATTAGAGAAATAGCGGAGCACAAACTAAAACCAAAACAGATCATCGAGAAATACGGTGAAGAAACACTAAAACAAGTAATAACCCACCTAAACAGCCAAGGACTCAGCGTAGGAGACATAGCAGCCAAACTAAACCTAAAATCAACATCCCACTTCAAACAACTACTGAAAAAGCTTGGAATAGAGCTGAAGAAAACAGAAACACGCTACATGAAGGAGGAAGCAAAGGAACATGTAGAAAAACTACTCAACGAAGTAAAACAAAACCCCAAACTACTAGGAATCATAGAGTACGTGAAAACCCACGAACAACCCCCAGAAGACTACTGGAAACTAGGTGAACATGACAGAGCAAAAACACTAGCATGGCTAAACCACATGGAAAAATGGAGCATAAGAAAACTCGCAAAAACATTCAAAACATCAAAAAACACAATAGCACTCCTCCTTAAAAGATACGGAATTCAGCCAAGAAAACCCAAGCGGAAACCAATAGTGGATCCGGAGGACAAAGCATACCTAGCAGGTCTCATAGCAGGAGACCTAACAGTAAGAATAAGCAAAGGATCACTAATAGCCCAAATAGGAACAACACATTACACACCATGGCACCAACTATTCTGGAACTTCTTCGCAAAATACACATCATCAATCCTCGAAGCGCCAAGATACAGGCCAGACAAGAAACCAAACTACGAATGGACACTATATGCAACACTGCACCCAAAAGACAAATGGGTACTGCAAACACCAAAAAACAAAATACCCCAATGGATCATGGAAAACCCAAAACAACAACTACCACCATACCTAGCAGGACTAACAGACACAGAAGGAGGATGGCATGCTGGTTCGTGGCGCTACAATAGACCACTAAGTAAGGGAGGAAAGAAGTACTATAGGATAATCTATGATGTAACAAATACAAATAAGACATTATTAGAGGAAATAAGGGATTTACTTAACAAATACTTCAAGATAAAGACGTATGTTATTTTAGTACACAAAGAAGGAGAAAAGGGAAGATACTCAACAAAACCAGCATATAAGCTAAGAGCGCTAGGGAATGAAGCAGTAGAGTTAGCAAAACTCCTACTACCATACCTGAAACACCCGGAGAAAATAGAGAGAGCAAAACTAGCAATAAAACACGGAATAAAAACACTAACACAAGAAGAAATCCAAGAATGGAGGAAACTAAGAGAAAAGGAAAAACAACAAACACTCAAAGACATAGAACAAGCAAAGAAACAATACCAACAAAAACACAACCCCTAAAAACAAAAACACCAACACCACTTTCTTTTTCACATAATCTCATCAATCCTACTTAAGGAATAATGTAATTAAATGAAAGAGAACATAATGATGTATAAAATTATTTAATAATTTAGTGTGCTCCCTTCTTCCTCCCTGTTCTTCTAGCAGCTATGTGACCGGTCTTCCTACCTGGAGGCGCCGTTCTAGAAACAGTAGACGGGAACGAAACACTTTGGTGCTGGCCTCCGCCATGGGGATGGGAAACCGCGTTCATTGCTACTCCTCTTACTCTTGGGTATTTCCATGCTTTTACTTTGGATCTGTAGTAGTTTGTTCCTGCTTTTAGTAGGGGTTTTTCTGTTCTTCCTGCTCCTGCTGGTATTCCTATTGTTGCTTTTGCTTGGTTGTGTACTTCTACTGTTTTCCCGGATGGTAGCTGTATTATTGTTTTGTTTCCTGTTCTTCCGAGTATTAGTGCGTATGATCCTGCTTGTCTAGCGTATTTCCCACCATCACCCGGTAGTTTTTCAACGTTGTATACTTGTGTTCCTTCGGGGATTTTGCCTACTGGCAAGATGTTTCCGTTTTCTATTGGTGCTTCAGGTCCAACGTAGATTACCTGTCCCTCATAGGCTCCTTCAGGAGCTGGCATGTAGAATTCAACACCATTCTCTAGAACAACCCTTGCTAAAGGAACCCACCTACCAGGGTCGTGAACAAGCTCAACAATCCTACCCTTAAAAGTTTGATCAGCAGGTAAAGGAGGATACCTAGCTGGAGCTACATGAATCCACCCTGGACTACGGAAAGTAGGAGAACCCCTACCCATACGCTGCCACAAAGTCCTCTTACCCATCAGCCAACACCAACACTATACCTACTTTGCACTCAAGCTACAACTTAAACAAACACACACCCTAATAAACCTTATGAGAGACAGAACATTTGCATTTTCACATTTTTGAAGGCAATATTAGAGAAAAACCAAATAAGGACATAATTTTTTACTGTATTGAAATCTCATGTATATTTGCTACCTAAGGTGTTAGTTATGAGTATGAACCCGAAGGTAAGGGAAGCTCTAATGTTTTGGGTAAACTACTCTAAAGATGTCATGATTAAGAACATGGAGTTTTTGTTGAATAGATATAGGAACGTTATAGATTCTTGTTATGATCTTTTCAACGATGTCATAGATATAGAGTCTTGGATTGCACCAAACAAGAGTATGGATGAAAGTAAGCGTATGGGTATGGTTATAAAGTACTTGATGTATCCTATGCTTATACATGTTATATACCCTAACCTCAACTTCCTATGTATAGAGATAATGCTTGGAGCAATTCCGCAGGCATTCTACACTTTGAGAACAATTCTTGAAGCTTTTGTAATTGCTCTTTATGCTGATACTAAAGAGGAGTTGAAGAATCTTGTATCCTATGAGAAAGTAGAGCACGAAAGTGTTAGGAATGCAACTGTTTTTGGTGTAAAAGACCATATACTCAAAGTTCTAACGAAAGTTTTCGGAGATAGAGAATGTAGGGAATGGCTCAAATACATACTTGAGCTATATCAAGCAATCTCCGCGTGGGTGCATCCAGTAGCTAGAATTAAGCTGGATAAAGAGAAGGAGATAACAGCAGGTGTACTTAGAGCTATCATGATAACAGTAGCACAACGAGGTGTACCACCAAGTTACGGACTTGTTATACCTATGGAATATGACGAAGAAGATCTCGATAATCTAAAACATCTCAATGAAATTATAAAGCATACCAGATTAGCAATAACAATGATAGCTTATACATGGTCTATAAACAAAAACGTGGCCGATAGAGAAGCCCTTAGAAAACGCTTCGAAGAGCTATCGAAAGTTATCCAAACATCCTAATCATCCTAGTATAGGAGTAACGTCAATTTAAACCGCCTATAGCATTGTAGCTTCCTATAGTTAAGATGCCTGAGTTAGCTTTGGATTGCAGATTCTATGCCCCTAACATCATGCTCCTTATGTATTTTATGGCTTGTCTTAACCTGGTTTCTGGTTGGCTATGTCCTAGTTTCCGAAGCATATCACTGCCCGTGTAAAGCTTGATGTTCTCTTCCGGAGTGAATGAGGGACATATGTATTTGTGGGGTTTCATGCCACATAGTTTTTCGAGTGCTTCCCTTGTTTTTGACAATACCCTAGTTTTCAAGTCTTGGTCAGGATCATCGAAGCATATTAGCACTACTTCTTTTATGCATGCTTTCCTAGCTCCTAGAAGGCTATACGTGCTTGTGAGAGTGTTTAGTAGCCGTTTTAATCTCGACATCTTCCCCTCAATGCGTGTTGTCTTGCTATCTCTCTTATTCTCAAGTTCTAGAAATTTGAAGCATCTAACCTCTATCTCAGCAATATGAAGTTCTACTCTGTCCTCAACTCTCTTTATGGATACAGCGTCGAACTCGTATGTCGCTTTCCTTGTTAGTGGTAGAGGCTCTGCCTTCTCCCAAGGGTCCTTCAGCGCCATGGATAGCCATGTTCTAGCAACAACCTCAGCAAAGACGCTAAGCGTATCTCTGCCAAGTTTTAGTTCGCCAACTCCATGGTCAGCTACGTACTTCTCAAGGATTTTAGCATAGTTGTCAGCTAGGTATAGAAGGGATTCAAATAAATAACCGAGTTCGTGTGCAAGATCCCTTAGCTTTACACTTAGAAGTGTTTCAAGAACCTTAGCGCTTAGACCGAATCTGCTGGCTACTAGCTCTAGAAGAGCTCCGCCTATAGGTCCCTTAGCGAATTTTTTCAGAACATCTAGCAGAGGTGGTTCAGGTAAAGATTCTACAAGTATTTCGGGCATTGGCAGAACATCGTCTCTGCCAAACTTCTTCATGGCAACACTCTTCACGTGAGGGCCAGGATCATTGATAAGCTCTTCAACAACATTGAGGAGATGCAGTGTTAACCTAGCTTCACCATCACTAATATCGCTAATAACTTCCTTGAGCAAAGTGGTAAGTCTGAGTGCTTCGCTATGTTCAAGATAGCCTCTTCTCCTACCAGAGAGAACGATATCCCTAAACTCATAGAGCTTACTAAGCCTTTCAAGTACTTGCTGATAACTCATCCTGGACCCCCATGTATTATTCTCTGCTTATACATTAATATGGAGTATCCCCACATACGTAGAACAATTATGCTACCAAGCAATGTAGATTTTGATATATTATATCGAACTTCATAGCAATGTGGAATTACATAAAGTTATAATTTACTGTAAGAGCGCTATTAGCTCTCTTGACGCCGACTTTATTTTTTATTACAACTTCAGCGATAACAAATATTAAGGTAGAGAAAAGATTAATTATTTCAGATGTTCTACTGTTTAAACTAGTAAACTAAAATAATATAGGGTATGTTGTAAAGAATGTTACATTCTCCAAAAGTATGTTAAGTACTACATTCCACAGTAAGCCTTTCTTTAAGATGTCTTGCTACGATGCTGCAAGCCTCTCGGACTTTATTTTTTCATAGTAAGAGGGATCTCTGTATAATGTTTCGTTGACTTTGCACAAGAGACCTTTCTCAATATTTGGGTCGAATATTATTGCTAACAAACTATTTTTTCACCTGCTGACACCTAAAAGTACATTCCCGCTAAACTTCTATTCATGTTAAGCTCAAAAATGTTTAAACATATTTGCGCTGTTCACTGTGTTCTAAAAGCTTCTGAAGCGCCGAGGTTAGAAAGCCACATTTCTCGTAGATCCTTCTCTACTTTCCCTAATAGATGCTTAGTTTGAAATAACTTTCTCTAACACAACATGAAGATAATTGTATCTACTGCTGTTTAACTGTGAGGATTTCGGAGGTTTTAAAATAGCCTTACCATTACAGGGGAATAAAGGATACAATATAGTGCATCGATGTCTTAACCACATAATCTTTAACATCAATAGTTTTAAGACCAAGGTAGCCTCGTTCTCCACCATAAAGAGGAAACATTCATATGAATTGCCTTTATATGTCTGTTTTAAGAATTAAATGTAATGTACGGTGATGTAATGAGCCGTAGCAGCCTTGTAAGAAAAATACGTAGTGTTAGAAGGGAAGCCTTAGAAGTGCTTGCATTATTCAAGGATATTTATGTTATGTTCTCAGGAGGCAGGGATAGCCTAGTAACTTTGCATCTAATCTCAGAAGTGCTAGGTAAAGCTAACGTTAAAGCTCTGTTCATAGACACGGGTATTAGCACTCCAGGACTCATAGAGTACGTTCGCGATACATGTAAGCGTTTAAACATAGAGCTTACGGTAGTAAAGCCAAGATATGATTTCTTTAAATTAGTAAAGGCTAAGGGGTTCCCAATTATTAAGAGGAGGTGGTGTAAGGAATATTTAAAAATACGCCCGCTTAAAGAGTGGATTTCTAGGAAGGACGTTAAGGATGTAGTGTTAGTAACCGGTATTAGAAGGGATGAATCGTGGATGAAATCCAGAGCTTTTAAACTATACTATCATCCTAAATTTAAAACTACAACCTATGCACCGATATTCGAATGGTCAAAGAGCGATGTGATTAATTACCTTGGAGAATATGGTTTAGAAGAATGCCCTCTATATAAAACCTACGGAAAAGCTTATGATTGTTGGTGTACTGTTTACAAATCACCTTCGGACTTTGCAGTTCTAGCTCTCAATAACCCAGAATTCTTTAGAAAATTTGTTGAAGCTGAGAAAGAGCTTAGGAAAGGAGGTTCAGCACTATACTATGGTGGTAAGAGGATATACCTTAGAGATGTAGCTAGAAATCCTAAAAAGTACTTAGAAAAATACCCTAGAAAATATATTTGCCCGCTATGCAGAACTCTATTAATGTAGCTAATGTGCGAGAAAAAGATTTAAGGTAGTTGATGTAATGCTAAAAACTTGGCTAGTTCTTCAAGCTCCATAGGTCTTATGCGGTAATATGCTAGGTAATAAATCGTGGCTATAATGTCCTGGTATAATATTGTAGATGTATATTTTAAAATGTAGTCTGCAATATCATCTTCTTTAACTAGCACATATACTTTCCTTCTTAATTCGGAGTAAGCGGAATCGTAAACCTCAATAGGTGTTTTATAGCTTTGGAGCTTTTCAATCACCAACTTCCTCATACTAACTCCTGTTTCTACAGCAAATTTCGCATAGTCTTCGTCAATGTTCTTTAGAGGACGTCCTCTAATAGTATAAAGTGGTATGAGTAGTGAACTTTGGATGGTAGGCATATATAGTTTCGGTATGAACTTAGTTCCTGTTATTCTCTTTGAAACCCCATAGTATAAGTCACAGACCATGCTTTTAGGTACGGCTTTCAGGAAGTTGAGATTTATTAGTATATCCACCATGGTAGCTGGTTCTTTGAATAATATCTTTCTAAACTTCTCTTTGCTTCCGATACCATTCTGTAGTTCTTTCTTAGCTTTTAGCGGATCCCCCTCAACATATCTCATCACGGCTTTAGCTGCTATGTACAGGTCCTTTGCTGTTAAACCTAAGAAGCCTTGCGACGCTACATGTATAGCCCATCTTATTAACCTTAATTTTACAACAACGTCTCTTCCTAGCTCATTATAATAGCTATCATCATAGCTGTGCGAAAGTATAGTTACACATACTTGCTTAATAAACTCTAAGGGATCTTTTTTCGAAACTATTAAGCGTAGCTTACGTTGTACGTCATAATATGGAGCTAATGGTATGTATTTGAACTTATCATACATGTACTTAACAATCTCTTTAACCTCATCTGCACGTCCTCCTGCACTTTCGATCTTTAACAATTTTTCTAAGTCCTTCTTAAGCTCTTTCACGCTCATGATTATCAGCCTATTCCAAGTTTTTGCTTAAGATTACTACTCAGTTCTTCCAATATTGTTTCTACAGCATCTGTTGGAAAGACTAATAAGCCTTTACCTGCAGTCGCAATCGCTAATAGCTCATCATCGTTTAAGTTGTAGCTATAAAACTTAAATTCTACGCCTTCCTGGACATGTCCTTCATGAAGATCGGCTATACATTTTTTAGGCTTTATCAAAAGAACTTCAACTGGCCCATAAGATACTATTGGTCTTCTCCGCCTAGCTCTATGTACTCTTGGACCAAGTATATTAAGGAGTTTACTTGAAACTTTAACGTATTTTTCATCTTTAATGTGTTTTTCAAGCCTCCTTAGGGCCCTAGCTACGCTATGTTCAATGTATTTAGCAATGTATCTCTTACGGTGCTGCTTGCTTATGTAAGCCGCTAACCTGTAAGCATACACTATGAGTTTATCGAAAGAATCCGGATGAACAAGCCACCATATAAATAGTGTTAAAGCTACGTAACCTATGTAGGAAGGTATAGTTGAAAGGATTTCGTAAAGGCTCATGGCTTAACCTATACTATTTACCTTTAAGTTCCTCAGCTATCCTCATAGCCTTAAATAAACATTCAGTATAGTCGCAGACCACTTTTACTCCATCACCAGTTTTCAAGAAAGCCCCCAGGTTCTCAAACGTCACTTTTCTGCCACATATAAAACATTTCATTTTACCTGACTTTATTTCATCATAAAGTTTAAGTTTCTTTGCTATTGCCTCCACATCTTCCTCGTAAAACGCTGTTAAAGGAACTTTCTCCTTGCGTATTTCTTTTAAACGCGGAATACTCATAGGCTCTGAATCCCTCATTTTATAGTTTCTTATAAAACTATATAACGTTGATGTTACCCATTAATCCGTATTTTTAAACATAGTTAAATATAAGCTCCCCAACCATTAAAGACCAATTTAATTTATTGTCTTTAGAATCCTACATGACTTTATGACAATATTTCTTACATACCTAACTTGCTTTGCCAAAAGATTCAATATCTTGTTAATCCTTGTAGTAATAGCCGTTTTAAGCGCAGAGAAAATACGCACCAAGAGGGGAAGCAAATATATGGGATGTTGCCAAAGACCTTATTGTTAAAAATTCTCTTAAACACTGATAGCATAGCATAATGGAACTTTGGTTAGCATAAGGTGCGGTGGAGGATAGTTTGTGATGCTTTTTGAACAGCTTAGGGGTATTGTTAAAAGTGATGTTGCATTAAAGGCGTTAGCTCATGTTATCGATAGAGCTAGTTCTTTGAATAGAGGCAGGTTTCCTGTTTATATTGATGTTGTTGGTCTTGGCGGTTCTGCACTTAGTGTAGAAGATATAGGTGATGTTGATGTTGTTCTTTGCTGTTCTCCTAGGAAGAAGTATATGGAAGAGTGGAAGAGGTTTGAGCTAAAACTTCAGGAAAAATTTGTTGATCTATGGTCTCTTATTGTTGAGTCATCGCATTTAATAAGCAGGGTTACAATGGATTTCATTATAAAAGAATTTTATGATAAACTTGTAGATATGGGTTTTAAGGACTGATGGATTAAAGAGTGGCTTGTATGGTCACGTATGTCAGATTTCCGATGGGCCATAGATGGGGGTGTTTTAATACCGTATTTTGATGAAAAGCGTCTTGTTGTGCGATATGTTAAGCATGGATGGTATGGTAAAAGATTAGAAATTCATGAGAAAATAAAGGGAAGAATTTCCCTTTCTGAAATACCTTATGTAACAGTTTGGACTAGGAAAAAGGGAGTGGTGAAACCTAGTGAAAAGGAACTTAGAGAGTTCTTTTTGAAAGAACAGCATGAATTAATTAGTCTATCTATTGGGGTAATCAAAGGACTATGGTATGAGCTACCACCAGTATATTACAACGTAGGCTCGGCCCTTGAAAGCAAGTTTGAAATACCTCATTATTATTTAATGCACGGTTTTGTTAGATTATGTCTTATTAGAAACAGAGAAATTCATGAGGAAGCTAAGAAAGCATTGGTTATGGAAATTAAGAATCTAAAGAAACTCGTTAGAAGACAGCCTAAAAGGGAACTTACAAAAATAATGAGGTATAATAGAATGTTAAGAAATACTTTGAAGAAAATACTGGCGTACACATATATTGTAAATACCGTAAAGCACTGCGATATAGTGATGAGGATTCTGGACAGGATGCGTAAGAGAACTATGGAGGAGTACTTGTTTGAGCTAAAAAGATTTATTCTAAGAAATGGCGTACGTCAAGGACTTAGGAAGCATATATTAGAGGAAGCGTTACAGAAAAGTATAGGAGAAGAATTCATGTAATTCTAAGGATTCCTTTAAAACTTAGTATGTTAGAAAAACCAGTGCATGTTCTAATTGTTCTTGCAACTTTCTGTTTTCTTCTATTTCCTTTGTTATGTGGAATGTTAATCGCCTTACCTTTCTTGCCTGCATCAACGGGTTTCTTTACTGCTTTTCTCTTTCCATTAGTGTTAGAGTTTTCCTGCTTCTCTTCATAAACCATAGCTATGCAGTGTATAATTAATTAAATACTTATTTTCATTAATAACTACAAATGAAATTCATGGTGTTGTCTTAATAATTTTATTTATTATGTAGACATAAATTTTTATATGAATTCTGCGATATTTTATTTGGTGGTAGTGTGTCTATAGCTTTGGATTTCGAACGTATAACTAAGAAGTGGGCTTCTCTTAGGAGATTTGCTGGTCTAGCTGTTGAATCAGCACTCGACGCTATCGAGCAAGGACATGTTGATGTGGCTCCTTATTTTGCGAAGCTTCTATATTTCTTACCATTCGCATCTAGAAGTCTCGAGAAAGTCCTTACATATTCCTTCATAAAAGCAGTTTACGGTTACGCAAACAAAGACACAAGATTCTTTGAGGTATCTGTAGATGAGGTACCCGGTTTTGAACCTGATGAAGAAGCTAAAGTTAAGGCTGCGTTTGAGGCAATGCGTGATATAGGGTTAGCTGAAATAGTAGCTCCAAATAAGATTAGGCTCAAAATGGAGCCAAGCGGGGTTGCTAAATTATTTAGACCTATAATACCCTATGTAATAGGAAATATCACTCCACAGAACATAGAACTAGAAGCTCTTTCATATCCATATAGAGTAGTTTCTGGAGTTAGCTCACTCTACGTTATGCATAAAGGCGGACGTTTACCTAGCAGCTTCACATTAATGACAGGTCTCATAAGCCCTATCGCATACGTTAAGAAGGATGGAACTGTTGAGAGAAAAAACACTATTGAACCTGATGAATGGAACAAAGCAAGAGCTCACATGGCTAAGCTTAAACCTCTCAGAGATAAATTTGATATAGAGTACTTTAAGGCTTTAGGAGTTCTCCATGAGAACAAAATCATCGTCAGATCCTATCCCATCGAAGTCTCGGGAGGCATGATAGACCTAGTAGTAGCACCAGCATATTACCGCTACTATACCTTATTAAGAGAGAGAAAACTTAGCAGGATGAGACCTTGGCGTCGATAGCTAATAGATGGGCTCTAAGGAACTACAGAGTATTAACAGAGGAAACTATGTTAGCTGTTTTCGACGAGTTACGAGCCCATATAGGTGGTGTGAGTTCGCCTCATGTACTATCTAGTACTACGGACGCTTACGCATTAGCATCTAGGTTTAAAGGTGTACTATACAAGTATCCCTTCTTCAAAAAGAAACACCTTAGGATATTGAGGGCAATAATCGATAGATGTGGTGAAGCATACTATAAGAAAGACCCATCTAAGCTCTATATAAGTAGAGCTGTTGTTGATGAATGGAGTACTTCATTCTACATACCCATGGAGAGGATTAACGAGTACTTGAAACCACTACAGATATTTAGCATTTTGAAACCTAGTGATGATCCAAACTACATTTATAGAGTTGGTGATGAATTCTTCCAGTTAATGGGCCCTATCGCACAGTATTTAGTTACGCCTATTGATACCAGACGTTTTGCAGAAATGATGGCTGTTGCAAGCGGGGTCTCAAGTGTTTACGTTATTGCCACAGCTATGCAGAAGCGTATACGCGTAGATAAACCCCTTATACCATGGTTCCTCAAGTTACCAATGATCTACACTTTATCCGGTCTCGAAGCCGGAACAACAAGAATAAGAGACGTACTTGAAATACCTAGGATCAATGCTGTAGACAGCTACTTCGTTATTGAAAGGGGAGCTCCAATAGAGCTATGGAGAAGCATTAGGGCGGAGGCATTTGAGTTCATGAGTGACAACTATGTTATTGAACAAGCTATTCCGAACGGATATAAGCTTAATAGACTATGGGTTAAAATGCATGAGGAAGGCGTGAGACGATATGTCAAAAGGTTTAGAGAAAGATACGAAAGAAGATACAGAAGTTATTAAGATTAGATTGTGTACACCTACGGGACATGGTGAGCATAAACCGTACATATACTTGATTCAAACTAAAAACAAATACTATATGGTATATGATCCTGGATATGAGCTAGGGAACATTCATATATATGAATCTAAGGAATCTATTCCAATTAGCGAATTGAAGAAGAAATATCCACAATATGTTGATGATAGAGATAGACTCTTAAACCAGTTTATAAAAGAGCGATTTAGAACAGATTCGTATTTTAAGTATGAAATTGCATTATTTTGCGAAGAGCTTGAGATCTCCAGAGAACTGTATGAAGAGCTTAGAATGAGACGGCATAACTACTTTAAGTGTAAAAGGTATGGAGGAGAGCTTCCATGAGCAAGAGGACTAAGATCTTTGTCAAACCCCTCAAAATTATTAGGGCTAGCGAAATCCCCGAAGACTACGATATAGGTAGGTTTGTAGGTGAAGGATACAAACGCATATTCAATCTTGTTTTCAAGACGTTTTACTATCAGTTCAGAGAAGGTATTAGGAGGGGAATTAAGGGCTTCTTATTTCATGGCGAACCCGGCACCGGTAAGACTAGCTTAGCTTATACTGTTGTTAGAGAGCTTGGAAAGAAATTCAGAGACCTCTACCTCATACTAGTTGACGCATCAGACATTGCTAGACCCCTCTACGGAGAATCAGAGATAAGGATAGTAGAGATATTCGAGGAAGCCAAGAAGAAAATAGGCTACACTGTAATGTTATTCGACGACGTTGAATCCATATTCATGTCTAGAGGTAGAGAGAGAATAGAGTCATGGCACATAGCCCAGGACAACGTGTTTTTCCACATGCTAGACGAACTAGACACATCTAGAATAGGCGTAATAGCGACAACCAACTGGTACGACCTAGTAGATAAAGCGTTGATAGATAGACTTTATCCAATAGAGTTCAAGCCCCTAGACCTAGAGACAGCGCTAGCAATAGCCGAGAAGAGATGCCTAGAACTAGGAGTAAGATTCGAAAAAGTAAAAGAAGAAATACTGGCAATGAACCAACCACCAAAATCAGCAAGAGAAGTAGAAAGAATAGTGCTAAAACACTACATTGAAAAACTCGAAAAACTCGACATTTTCTAAATAATGTTGGTTTTGTTGTTAAAAATTTTTAACAAAGTTTTATTGTTAAAAATTTTTGCTAAAGTTTATATACTTCGATTTTATAGCTATCTTTAGGTGTTAAAAATGTTAATATTGAAGGTTGAGAGCAACTCTGCGTATTATGTTAGAATATTTAAGAAACTTAAAAGAGTGATGAAGAGGTATCCTATTCATGTTGATGTTTTTCAGAGAGGAGAAACCATATATATGATAAGTCTTGATGATGGTTTTAGCGTTGCTTTTCTGTATCAAGCATATCTTAAAGCTAAGGAAAGGGGTTTGAAGACTGACTTGCTGTACGCTAGGTATATTGATGAGGATTGGTTACCTAAAGAAGTTAAGAAACTTGGAGAGAAGTGGTTGTCCATGAAGCTTAGTGAAAAAGAAGTAGAATTGCTTAAAAATACACACATAACCGAATATGTCATGGAGAGGTGGTGCATGTGATAGTCATTGAGCTTGAAAATATTGGCGGATTAATAGGTAAACATAGGTTTGAATTTAAGGAGGGTTTGAACGAGGTACTGGCACCTAACGCCACCGGAAAAACATCACTAGTACGCGCTATAATAGCTATGTACGACCCTAAAGTCGTGTCTCCTGAACACCTCCTAAATATGGACGCTGATGAGGGCTATGTGAAACTAATTATCAACGGTAAAGAATATGTTAGAAGATTTAGGAGAGAAAACAGTAAAGTTATTGAAGTAGAATCCAAACCCGTAAGCGACGATGATAGGATAAGGCACCTCGTTTTAGACCCATACCTAGGCGAGGTAGCTAAGCAAATTATTGTGAATGCAAATCCCGACATTACCGATTATCTTACTAAGATCTTTGGTTTAGATGAGTACGAAAGGAAGAAGTTGGAACTACGGAAGGAAATAGAGGAGCTAAGTCGCGAGGAAGAGTATTTAGAGAAGGAGGTTGAAGATCTTAGAAAGAAGAGTGAGGAAAGAAACAGTCTACTTAAGGTACGCGAGGATTTAGTAAGGAAACTAAAAGAACTCAAAGAAGTTGAAGTTGAAAAGGTGCGTGATATTCAGAGCCGTATTGCCGAACTAAACAGAAGACTAGGAAGTATTGAAGCGAGAATCAAGGATATTAAGGAAAGGCTTATTCCTACGACTAAAGAGCGTATAGAGGAGATCAGAAACGAAATTAAGAGGTTAGAAAACATCGTAAAAGACTTCTACACAGCACATAAGGAGCCAGAAAAGGAAATTGAAGATTTAAGAAAGAGAATAGAAGAGATAGAAGCACTTATTAGAAGGTACGAGGATGAAAAGAAGGAATACGTTAGACAACGTAATCCGCAATTAAGTGTAATCCAAATCGCATTAGAGAATAAAGCAAAAGAGTGCCCGGTATGTGGTAGGCCTATAGAGGAACCTCCAGAAGCTTTCTGGAGCAAGAGGTACAAGTTTGTGGAAGAGTCTATAGATAGGATAGTGAAGGACTATGAGGAGAGGATCAAGAAAGCTACTGACGAGATGAAAAAACTGTGGAAAGAACTCGAAGATCTTCAGAGAAAATATAATGAAATTAGGGAAATAGAAACAGTACGTCTACCCAGCTATAAAACTGAATTGCGCAACCTTGAGAAAGCTATTGCTAATTATGAAAAAGAACTAGCTAGGAGCGAAAACGAGAGAGATAGCATAATTAAACAGTTGGAGGAATTAAAGAAAACACTTACAGCTGAAGAGCAGAAAATTGCTGAGGAAAGAGCAAAATTAGAGAGAAGACTTGGTGAATTAGAACAGCAAATCAAAGATCTAGAAGAGGAAATAGCTAGAAAGAGTAAGGAAGGAGAAAGACTTGCTGAAATAAGAAGTAGACTTGAAGACCTAAAGGCACAGCTAAAAACTGTTGAAGAAGAGCTATACAATACTCTTACTAAGTTAGGAGAGGAATTTGCAAGAATAGCTTCTGAAATAATTAAGGAGTTGGGCTTTACCTGGCTTAGATCTATAAGGCCTGTTAAAGTAAGGGAAGAAAAGGATCCCGTGACCGGGGTAACTAGGCGCATATTTTCCATAAGAGTTGTGAGAAGGCTTCCTAGTGGAAGAGAAGTTGAACAGCATCTAACACTGCTTAGTACAAGTGAAAGGTTAGCTGTAGCGTTAATAACTATTCTAGTAGGGTATAGGCTTAAGATCTATGAAGAGTACAAAGGCATTGCACCAATATTAGCTGATGAAGCCCTACTAGCATTTGACCCTGAAAGATACGATAAAGTTGTTGAGGAGCTTAGAAACTATGGCAAATACGTTGTAGTAACGAGACTAGTAGAGCCGGAGAAGACACCTAAACTTTTAGTAATCCATAAATAAACACTTTTTCTGTTATGTGAAATTTCAAAAGTCGCATGGTAGATTGATCTTGGGCAAATCGCGTTGAAGTGGAAATATATTAGACCTTACCGGACAAGGTTTCAATACAGGCCCCTACCTAGAAGGCTACGTTGCAAGTACTGTTATGGGACTAGATATGTTGTTCATGTTCTTGACGCTTGGGATGAGGAGGGAGAGCTTCTGGTAGGCGATGTTGAGAAGTTCTTAAAGTCAGAGGATATGGAGTTACTGAAAGCATACAGAAAGGGGTATAGGGTAGCTCTTGGACTGACCTTATGTACATATTGCTTTCATAAGCCATATAGGATAGCTGTGGTCTATACCAATAAAGAATATGAGGCCTTAATAAGTAATAAAATCGAACTATACTATCATGACTGGAGTGAACATCTACCCCTAACATCCATACTGACCTTAGAGAATGCTGAGAGGATGAAAAGCTTAGATGCAAAAGCAAAAGTTGAATACTTAAGTAAGAAGGTTAGAGAACACTATAAGAAGAAAACAGTACCGCGAGAAACAGTCTTTAGAATCAACCTAAAACCAGATGAGTATGTAGAGGTAAAAGCATATGTTAGAACAATATTGCTTCCTAGGAAGTTCAATAAGGAAGATGGAAAGCTACGACCTATATATGATTACGAGTTTAGGAACATCAATGCCGTAAAGGTTTAAACAATCTATGATTTATCCAGAAACTCGATCCGTTACCTATGAACTTTCTTGTTTTTCAAAACACACTAATTATAGAAGCTTTGCCCGTTACTGACTTAGCTAAGGAGGCAATTAAGGATGTGTATCATGTATACACATCGTTTTCAGATAGCGTGACTGTTGCACTATACTTAATGTTGCACACATATCTGTGCCGGTTCTTCGAGACAACGAGGTATCCGGAGGGCGGAGAGATCCCTAGGGATGTAATAGAGAATATGACTCAAATCATAAACCTGCTGAAGAAGAACCTAAGAATTCCAGGAGGATATTTCGGAAGATAACTACGATTTCCAAACTGAAAATTTTGTGAAACCGAAGTTTTCAAAGAATATCAGGAGAGCAGTTCCCAAGTTTAAAAATGTTTGTACGATTTTGCAAAGAATATTATTCTAAGTATCATAGCGACCTTGATAGCGTCTCTATCGGTACAATACATAATATTGCGTTAAAGAAGCACTCTGGTTGTTAGAAAATAAGAACAAATATACTTTGAAAGAATGGTTCTTACAACAATTCCATTAGGAATTATCTTTATCTCTTCAGACATGCACTCCACCAACTCTTTAAGATACCTTGCTTACATAGATTTTAAGAAGTCTTTTATCATTTGCTCTGTCTTAGGTATTAGATGTCCTTTGAGCATTTTCCTTACAGTTTTTCTTATTTCTATAGCACCGGATGTTACGAGTAGCACCCCATATTTTGTTTCATTATAATGTTCTACATACTTGTTTATTATATCGAGTCCTCTGTAAATATTTAACAACTTTTGTCTGTCTTTCTCAGGAAGCTTCGATAAGTATCCCTCGATTACGAAGTGATCAAATGCGTATCTGCACAGCTTTGGGAACGTTATTAATGCTTACTTATTTTCTTTCTCGGCCTCCTCATCTAATCCAAGAAGCTCTCTAATATCTGTTAGTACCTTAAGATTGTAGTTCAGCTCAGCAACTAATCCTCTGAAGTTTGATCTGAACTTTATTCTTTGAGCAATGTAATGAGAGAAAGCAACGCTTCCTAAAGCTATAGCCAAGCTCGCAAGGACTTCTGCAACGTCAAGCACCATGCTCTATCCCTGAAAAATACTATGCTTACCGAGGTATTTCAGATCGCGTTTGCGATAATCAGTATAGAAAATACGTAGTAAGGCAATGTTTCGGTTTACCATTGGATACTGAAACGGAGGTTTATAAATATTGGGCCTTCTAAGCCGGTGGTCCGGGGTTCAAATCCCCGCGGGCTCACCACTCCATGTAAACTTTACCATCCGGCATATGCCCCAACCGGACCTGGTTCTAGAGTTCAGCTAATGATATACTGGCAGTGATCTTTCTGATTATGGTTTTACTACTTTATTTCTCGAAGTGTTTTTAAATATCTAAAAGAGTTAAAGCTAATTATTCTGAGTAAGTGATGGTTAAGAGCCAGTTATCAAATAAATTTTGTCTTAAGACTTAATTACTCGCGGTGCTATTACTATTTTATGGTAAAAGGAATTAATTTCTTAGGTGAAATAGTCATGGATAAGCTCCCTAGACAGGCTTTGCCCTTACTTGTATTATACTTAGATAATCAATCACCTATTGAGGGCAGGACTAAATTCCAAAAAATAATGTTTATAATTGAACAAGAAGTAAAGGGTATTGATAAGTATTTTAGCCAAAAACACTCATGGGATGCTTATCATTTTGGACCATTCTCTGATTCTCTTCTAGAAGACTTAGAATTACTTAATTTATGGGGGTTAATTAGAATCAAGGAGAAATATTTTGAGGAAGAAGACATTTCGTCAGAGTATGTTGTCTACGAAATTACTGAAAAAGGGAAAAGAATTGTTAAAGGAAAAATATTACCAAAACTGCCTACCAAAGTTATAAAGAAAATAACTGAAATAAAGCAAAAATATATTAAAATGCCTGTCATGGAAATAATAAGTGATGTATATAAAAGATACCCCGTTTTTGCTGAAAAGTCAAAAATTAAAGATAAAGTTATGAGGTAAAAATAGTTATGGTTTCTGAAAAATATATGAAACCTATTGTAGATTCTCTAATCAGGAGAATCTATGGAGAACCTGAACATACTATACATGAGTTTCCTATAGGTTATGGAAGAACCGATATAGTTTACATATTCGAAGGAGAACCCTATGTGGTCTCTGTTGAACTAAAAGTTAATAACTGGAAAAGAGGGGTTCAACAGGCTTTAAGAAACTTAGTTTTTTCTAAATACTCTTATCTTGCTCTTCAATGGAAAAAGAAAAGAAGAATCAATATCGACTTTCTTAGAAAATATGGTATAGGTTTAATAGCAGTAAATGGTGATGCCCAGGTAGTACTAAAACCTAAGCCTTCAAGCTTTTTTAATCTGTATAGGAGAGAAATAATGAAAATGTTGAGGGGTAAAATTGAATAATATAAAGTGGTTCATTAGGGTAATGACCACTAGAGATGAAAATATTATAAATGCTGTCAATATCAACTATTTTGGAAAAGTTTTCGATCTTAGAACTTCCATGTATTTTAAGAACTTTGTTGTTGAGGCTATTAGAAAAACGATGTATACTTTAATAGATGCCGACATAACATTTACAAAATGCTGGAAAGCTTCAGAAAAACGAAGTGTAAAAAAGTTTTTTGAAAAAACAGGGTTAGTAAAAATACAGCCCAGTTTAGAAGAAGACTCGCTTAAACTAGAATATATAAATTCACAAGTTATAAATGCCATTGTTGATGAAGTACTAAAATTTCAGCGAGATATTGTAGCACAAACAACACAATTTGGACATTTAAGAAAATTTTTTGAACTCCCTGAAGAATCTGAAGGAAAAACAAAACTTTATGCTATAGTAGCTCCATATTTTGCAGTAAACAGCGTTAAGGAAGACTGGTACGAGGTAAACCTAGACCTCCTGAGAACATCTATAAAACGTAAAGAGCCCGAGGAGAAATTGTATGCTGCAATAGCTATACATAGGAATATATTAGGAGATTCCTCAGCGATTCGAAAAATTATTGATGATTATTCTTTAGGTCATATTGATGGTTATGCTATATGGATTGTAGAGTTTGACGAAATAGAAAATGCCTCACATATAAAAGAATTTAAGAACTTCATATACAAGCTAAGTGAGCTTAAGAAACCTATCTTAAATTTATATGGAGGCTATTACTCATTATTGCTTTCTAAACTAGGTGTTTTGGAAGGTATTGTGACAAAAATATGCTACAAACAAAAGAGAATTCCATGCCAAAGCGGCGGACCTGCTAGGGAGAACTATTACTTTTTACCAATTAAGAATAAAATTTCTCCCCAATTAGCTGGCTCCATAATACATAGAAATACTTCCTATCTCTGTGATTGTCCTGTATGTAATAAGTTCATGAAAGGATATGGAATACTCGATATGAGTACGGAAGATTTAAAGAAGCACTTTCTTTACGCCTTTAAAAACGAAGTTAACAACGTTATGATGCATTCACTCAAGACGCTTCTACATCAACTTAAAGAGAACACTGAAGAATTTGCGTCATTATTAGACGTAGAATATATGAACGAATGGTATGATTCATTGATTAATTCAGCATAAGATTGTTAAATATAGTCTTTGTATTTAATTAGTAGTTTTTCAAGTGTTTCTACCTCACGAGATGAGGCGTCATGTATTCTAGTGCATAGGGTATTGTAATCTAGTAATAACACGATTTGAATAATGATGAGAGCGATAATTATTATAAGAGAGTAAGTATTAGAGACCTTTAGAATCAATGTTATGGAGAGTAAAATGGCTAATAGTGGAAAATACGTCAGTATGTTTAAATGTTTTTTAGCATTATTTATCTCGGTTTTCATCTTATGAATATTAAAAAGAGGAATTAATGTCGATGCCAGAGTGCCGGGAAAATTAAGGTTGGTAAGCATAAGTCTAATTATCTTAGCCTTTTCTCTGGTAGGTTTACTTGATCCAATTATTTCTTCTAACTTTATTAGGAAGTACTCCTTTATTATTTTCTCAACAAGTTCTTCTGCTTTTTTAGAATTTTCATTAATAGCTTTGATATTGTCCTGATAGTTCTTTCCTAACGATAAAAAGAGGCCCAACATGGTAATGTTGGTAACTATAGTTGCGGTTATCCACATGCTATTCTCCGAGAAAACATTTAGTCCATTCATTACTTTTTCCTCTAATCATATGATACTTGAGAGGATAATAAAACTATTATTCTAAATTCAAGTATCAAAACATGTTAATCTCTATAATGACGATATTGATTATTACATAAAGATAAGTCTTACAATACAAAAAAAGCTCTTTTTCTGAAGAGTCTTAACGTGATCGCTAAGAAGGAGCGGTGATTAGTGTTTTCTTAGTTCGCCTTCGTAAATTAATGGTATGGCGCCGTGTTTTTCTAGTTCTTCTATATATTCGTCTATGTTCTTTACTTTGCCGATGTTTAGGATTATTACGATGAGGTAGTCGAGTCTTTTGAGGTAGTCTTCGACTTGTCCGAGAAGTCGTTGTAGGTGTGTTCTTTGTGTCGGTACTTTGAGTTCTATTCCTAGTTTGCCGAATAGTATGTCGACGGTGAGTCCGCCTCCTATTTTTGCTTGTCGTTTTATGTTGAAGCCTTTTGCTTTTAGGAATTGGTAGAGTTGTTTTCTAGATCGTATTCGTCACGTACGGGTTCAAGGTTCGAATTCATGTAATGCTTCAATTAGCTTAGCATATTTTGGTTCAAACTCTACTTTCTTTTTCTCAGCTTCAACTTGGGCCTTAAACTTTTCTAACTCATCAAGCAAATCCCTATATTTTACCTTGTACCTTCTAGCATATAGGACAACGGTTTTTAATGGTAAGCGTGAAGCAAGCCTTCTAACCTTATCTCGCTTAGTCCTGAAGACCACTTTTTCGCCAGTAAGGGGATCCGTATAGCTCCATGAAATACCTTGTCTTGCAGCTATTTCATCAAGCTGACTTGCTGTGAACCTATTTAGAATTAACCTCTTTATTTCATGTTCTTTTGCCTTAATCCTTTGATACGCAACAATATTTGTAATAGCTTTTTTAGTAACATCTTTAAGTGCAGAGAAGCCCTTCTTTAACTTCTTAAATATCATAGCCTCTTATCCCACGATTAAAATTAATGAAAGAATCAAAATAAATTATTATACCCTACTCATCACGTAACATTAAAGCTAAAGCGTGACTTAATAACAATGTTTTATTATCCTTTACACAGACTGTTTTATTTTTCGAATGGTGTTTCTAATAATTGTGCATCGTTCTCTATTGCATGTTTTTGATGGTGTTTAGTGTTTTTTACTATTTCTTTTTATATTATTTTATCACTGTTTCTAACGATATATTCTAAATTACTTGAAAGAGTCTTCTCATGTGCCTATATGGCTGACATAGTCTTCTTATTTAAATGAATAATGGACGCGTAAAATACTGAGGCGGACACTTAGTATATTTCTTTTAAGAGAGAAATCAGCTTCTTAATGGTATTGCACTGATAGATCTTTGTTACATATGGGCTAATTAAGGTTGTAGCACATATGTGTCAACGTAAATTTATGTATTGAAGTATTTTTTACTATGGGGAGCTAATAGAAAATGAGTTAAAAAATTAAAATATGGTAGTATATCCGGAATGTATTCTATGGAATTTTTCACCATACTTCTTGTAGAACTCCATGTGGGCTCTAAAACCTGTGCAGTGTCCTGAATAAACTTCTTCTACACCTATTTTTTTAAGTTCCTCAGCGGTTTTTCTGATTCTCTCTTCACTAGCATTTAGGAGATGGAAGCCTCCAAAAACTGCATGAACTTTTCTAACACCTGTTATTTTCATTGCATGTAGAACGGTGTTAACTATTCCTGCATGCCCGCATCCTGTGAACACTAAAAGACCCTTATTCTTAACATTAACAATTAAGGCCATATCATCCATCATTTCGTCAGGAACCATTTCCCCATTAGCAATGGTGTATGTGAAAACACCTCCCTTTTCAAAATCAACTTTTCTCTCAATTTCACCTGAAGTAACTATTCCATCCACTATTTTCATAGGCGACCTAGTTAGTATGAGCTTAAAGCCTAGAGATTCAATGTTTTCCGGTGTACAGTCATAAGGTACGCCCTCATGTTTCAAATAAGGCTCTAAAACAAAGTTTGGCCTAAAAATGCTTGGATGAGCTATTACGGGAACGTTTTTACCCTTAATTTCATTAAGAACACCCATAAGTCCTCCAGTATGGTCCCAGTGGCAATGTGAAATAACAACAGCATCTATTTTTTTAGGATCTATGCCCAGAAGTTTCATATTGTAAAGTAATGCTTCACTGTTGTTAGCGACGTCAAATAGTATTCTAAAAGGCTTTACTAAATCATTACCGTATGTTTCAAGCAGCATTGAAATACCATGTTGTGCTAGAAGAGGTGATTCGTAGCCTGCACAGTCCTCTGCAACAACATACACTTTAAGCTTATCTATTTCACCTATACTGTTCAACAAGGTCACCCTGGAAGTTTCAGTAGCGCTTCTTCGAGTTTCTCTCCTCTACGTTCAAAGGTTTTCTTCGCATAGTAGTATACGCCAAGTCCTATGACAATCCATATTATGAAGAAAATCCAAGAGTCCAAGGACTGAAGAGCCATGAAAACTATGTTTGAAATAAAACCTGCCAATGCTACAACATATAGCAGACTTCTCCTAAGCTTAAAAGGCGACTTACCATATTTTTCCGGATATTTACGGGCAAAGTTCAGAGCCGCTAAGCATACTAAAGCATAGCTCGCTAAGAAGCCTATGTTAGCAACTCCAGCTGCAAACTCTATACCTTTACCTGAGAGTATAAGCCCTACGCCTATAAGTACTGTAGCCAGTAATGCTAGATAAGGCGTTCCGAACCGTGGATGTATTTTAGCAAAAACCCTTGGGACAAGACCGTCTCTTGCAAAAGCATATAGAAGTCTAGAACCAACTATTTGGAATCCGTTCTGCGATGTTAAAATAGCCATTATACCGACAATAGCTATGAAGGCTGCGGCAGAGAAAGGCAAGAATCTAGCTGCTGCTTCTGCCACAGGAGCTTCTGCAGCTGCAAATTCGCTCCAAGGCATAACACCTACACTTACGAAGGAAAGTAAAGCATAAATCGCTACTACAAGGAAGACTCCGATAATTATTCCTAAAGGCAAGTTTCGCTCAGGTTTCTTAACCTCTTCACCTGGTTCTATTGCAACACCGAATCCTGTGTATGAGAAAAACGCTAAAGCCGCGGCATAAGCTACACCATATATGCCTAGTGGAGTGTCTGGAACTGTAGCCAAGTTAAGATCCACATGAGGTAATCCTAGCACTATATATGCAAACATGCCTCCTACAAGCGTTAGGAACATTGCATCTTGAACCCATCCCGAAAGCTTTATGCCAACATAGTTTAGCATAAAGAAGACAAAAACAGCAAGCAATGCTACTGGAAGCACTGGTACCTTCACAAGGAAACTAACATACCTTGGAAATGCTAAAGCCGTTATACATAATGGGCCAATATATCCCATCCATTTACCCCAAGCAGTTAAGAAGCCCCAAAAAGGCGACACAAACCTTGTAGTGTAAAATAGCGATCCACCCTCGTAGGGCATTGCACCTGCTAGAATAGCAAAAGCCAAACCGGTAAAGAAAGTAGGTATTCCTCCAAGCAGATAAGCTAGCCAAATCATGTTCCCAGAGTATTTCGTCGCTAACCCTGTTACAACAAATATTCCAGCACCAATAACAGACCCTGAAGTTATAGAAATTACCTCTAATAAACCTAGCTCCTTTTTAAGTCCAGACTGAGACGTAGAAAGCTCACCCTTGGTGAATATTTCACAATCCCAAGCTTATATTTTTTATGTAAAGAAGACATTATAATAAAAAATAGCAATAATCACTAAACTACATCCATGAGAAAACATATAAACTAGCAAATTTACACTAAGGAAAAATGTGTAAAATGGAACAGTTTTAAAAACAGATCCCTACTAATAAGGCTTGAAGAAGCATATATAGCTTCAAAACATCTGTTCAGAAGATGTGAGTGAGAATAAACGGAAGAAATAGTGGTATTTGCACCACTTATTAGATTATTTGGAGGGAGTTTCTTCTCTTCAGGAGAGGAAGACATCAGAAAGTTTAAGGAGAAAATGATCGCGGAACTCACTATAGGCGATCAAAGATTTAATTTCTGTCAGATAATAGCTGACATAGTAGATTTTGTTCATAGAAACTTAGAGGAAATATTAGGGGATGTAAGGAAAAATCTTTAACTGTTTTCTGGGAGCTTTTTGGAAATAGTGAAATAGTGTTTTTCTGAAAAACTATATCCAAAACAGGTTATTGAAATGAGGTTATCTGAAGAGGTTATGAAAGAGATAAAATTGTTAATAAATTTTCCTAGAAAATGGTTTGGAATAAAATATCCCACTCTCCTTAAAGACGTTTGCGGAGTGTCTGTAGCTGATATACATAGTGATCCATGTGTTGCACTGTTTGAATCATCAAGAATAGCTGATGGGACTATTAGTAGTTTTAGGAAATGTAATAGGAGGAAATGGCAGCTGAGGCTTCTTATGGAATGTGTTTACAAACACTATGGTACTGAAGGTGTTAAGGCATGTTGTCCTATACTTAGCAATGAATAGAATTAACTACTATGCTTCAAGGTGTTTCGCACCGAACAATATATTAGAACGTGTTGAGGCTATGTTTGAAGAGCTAATAGTACCAAGTAAAGAGGAGCTTAAAAGTTACCCTTTCCGAATACGTGAACTTACAGATGTAGACTATGCTATATCGGAAGCTACTGAAGAGGTTATAAAGTTTATAAAACAAAACATAGTGAGCTTGATAGAGAAACGTCAAGATTTATTGAAGGATCCCTAAATTTGTTCCTTAAGGAAAGGGAGTCCCCTATTGCCGATAAGGTCTATTTTGTGTTTTTATTTGTATGTTTTGTAGTGCTAAGTATGCTAGTTTGTCTGCCATGAATATTGGTAGTGGGTATTTGTTCATTCCATTTAGGGGGTTCCAGTAGTCGAGTCTGCATAGTCTAAGGTATTCGTTGACAAGTTCATCGATTGTTTTGTCAGAGTATTCCTTGGTGTACCTCTCAAGTAGGACGGGCTTAACTGTTCCTCCGCTTTTAGCTTCAGATGAAATTATGAGTGCTCTTTCCGCATAAACACCGTACTTAATAATGACCCATATTTTTATCCAAGTTCCAGCTGACGGGTTAACCATGATTTTCTCCTGTTTCCTCTTAGCAAACAATCTTAAATTGTGGCGCTTAATTACCCCGATAACATCTATTTGCTTAAGCCTTATTTTCCTACCTATACTCGAGAAAACCTCTATTATTTCGTTAAACTCCTGTTTCCCTCTAATACCTCCATCCTTATATATTACCAGTCTTTCCATGCTTTCTTCATGCTGTAGCGGTTCCAGAAGTGATAGTAAAATGCTTTCGAAAACATCTTTAGAAAGCTTTTCTCCACGTATTTGCTTAACAATAGCATTTAACATGTATCCGTAGGAATCGTATAGGACAAAAGCTACAGCAACTTCATTTCTGTTTATGGTGCTTCGAGAGATATCATACCCTATGTACAATGATTTACCTAAGTTGTCAGCAGGTTTAGCTAGAGCCCATGTTAGCTTGCTGGGAACTCTATGATTATAGATTTCGCTTTGCAGAAGAAATTCGACATATATTGAGAACACAATGTTTGAAAGCATAGACGTTAATTGCTCTAACTGTTCATCTGATACTTTCTCTTTCTTAATGGTGTTAATATATTCATTGATTTTCTCTTCATTAGTTATTTTAAGATCCGAAATCAACCCTACGATTTCAGCAAATGTTTCCTCCTCTAAAACTCTGGCATGATAGAACTTATTAGAGCAAATTTGCTTAGCTGTTTTAAATAAGTATCGACGGTTTATAACAGGCATTACTAAAGTATTTGTCGGCTTATTTCTCTCGAGAACTTCCTTAAGCCTATTTGAAAACTCTACCTTCTGATTAGCCGGATCTTCATGAACTCTATAGAAGCAGGTTTCCACCTTACCTATTGTTCCCAAGTTATAGCTTTCATATAATAGTTGAATTAGTTTGCTGAAGAGGCCAGCATCTTCCTTATTTACAGTATTAGGGAGTAGTATGGAAAGCTTAGGTACGTTTACAAGTCCATGTAGCGGTTTAGTATTTAGCTTCTGCATTGATAATAAAGGTGAAACATAGCTTTCTTTATCACCATACTTCAATATTATGTCCCTTATTACGTTAACATATTTTTTTATGTTCATATCGTATGGCAGCTTTTCTAAACAGAATTCCGTGAACACTAAAGTTTTTAATTAGTTCTTCCAATACCCCATTAATTCT
The DNA here is from genome assembly GCA_964526225.1 of uncultured Desulfurococcales archaeon. GTDB lineage: Archaea > Thermoproteota > Thermoprotei_A > EX4484-217-1 > EX4484-217-1 > DRYM01. The sequence continues at coordinate 30,197 of CAZGLL010000020.1, forward strand.
ATCATATCGTGTATGAGGCTCAGGAACGTCTATAGGTAGAAAAATCCTAACTTGCGAAGAAGGATAAAAAGAGGTTTTCTACTTCCCCCACTTTCAGGGCTTACAATTTCGATCTCAACTATCGGTTGTTCATCAGGGTCTAAGCGAATACCCTTTCCCATATAATAATCAAATAAGTTTAGCTTCTTCCCGTTTACATCAATATCTTCACTCACTTTCTTATTAATGAAGCCACAAATTTTTCCATACGCGTATTTATTACCGTAAGGAACCATTACGTTAGTGCCGACAAGCTCCCATATTTCATTGCTACCTAGGCTTTCGCTAACAATTTTATCCCATAATGTAGTACTTGACGGAAACCTTATGTCAACACTTATGTATCCCTTAAATGTAAGTGGATCTATGCCAGCATCGAAAAATACAGTACATCATTACTTTTCGGAGACCAAGCTGTCCTTCTTCCGATAATCTTAGGTCGATAATCTATGTTGTAAAGATGATTTCTAAGAGCAAGTTTGAAGTAAAAATCCAATAACATATACTTCTTTGTATTAACAAGCTCGTTTACTTCGTCGTGGCTTAGTTCTTTTCCCTCTTCAGCCTGTGCTTTCTTAAGTAAAATACTGTTTAACACTTCGTCCAAGATGTTAGGTTCAGAGGAGATTATATTTACTTCTATGTTTTCGTTTTCTCTATTGGTAGCTACGCTTATGAAATACTTTCTAGCATATTTATGTAAACTATAAAGTAATGGATGTACATTGGTATAGTATTCTCTAGCATTCGATATGTAAACACGTTTACCGGCAAGTGTTAGGCCTGAAAGAATATTCGTTAATGGCCTCTTAGACTCTATAGAGTTAAGCTCTAGCCAAGTCATTGCCTAGCCTCTACTTTCATTCATTATACTATAATTATGAAACCATATTTATAGAATGAAGCCTCATTATATAGTATTTAATAGTTTTTAGTGTGAAGTACAGAACTAAAGTAACTCTTGAAAACCATAAAGCCTTTATAAGACTTTTATTCTTCATGACGTTAACATTTTTATGGTATTCCGTATTTTCTTTTTAGTTTTTCTATTGCTTTTGTGGTTAGTGGGTCTGTTATTTTGTATTCTAGGTTTTCTGTTTTCTCTACGAAACCGTATTTTACAAGGTTTCGTAGTAGGTTGTCGAATCTATTGTCGGGTATTGTGCCTGCTATGCCTTCTGCGAAATGTTTTATTGTGCTCCATGTTTTCAACCCTAGGGAAATAGCCCATAGAATTGCTATGTATCTTCTCGGAGAATACCTGATGAGCTCTTCGAGTTCTTTTGCTACGAGCTCTTCTGCTTCTGCTTCAACCTTGCTGACCGCTTCTTTATGCCCTATACCGTAGGTTACTCTGTAGTATCCGTAGAGTGTTAGCCATCCGACAACGCCATCGTATTTGCTCACGGCATCTTCTATTTCGCTCTCTTTAATGTTCATGTCTGCTTCGGTGAATCCTTTCCTTAGGAAGCCTATTGATTGTTCCCTACTGAATTTGTTTAGGAATATCTCTACCCTTGCTCTTCCGAAAAGAGGTGATTCCGGATCTCCGAGTTTCAGAAAGTCTCTTAGAACTCCTATTTCGCTTCCGGTAACGACGAAGGA
>CAZGLL010000021.1:0-31408 GCA_964526225.1 uncultured Desulfurococcales archaeon
GCGAAATTCTTCATACTCCCAAGAATCCTAGAACAAGGCAGTTTCTTAGAAGACTCCTTAGGAGGAAGGAATTAGTGTCCACCGTAACAGCGTGATTAACTTATGTAAGTATCGGTACTTTGAATTCTACAGACCAGCCTTTTAATGGTTGAACAATCTTCACTTTTCCATCGTCATAAACGTATACGTCAACTGCTCTAACAGCTTCGTATCCTAGTTCAGCCATTAAACTTACTCCTCCGTATTGAGGCTTAGCCATAGCCGAAGCTACACCCACTATTTCAACACCGTTTTCCTCTAAAGCCTCTATGATAGCTTTAGCTGTTCCACCTGCAATATTTTATCTCCGCTTTCAACGCCGTAAATGAAATATTTACCTTCCTCGTAACCTGATCTATATCTTGCTATAATAGCCTCAGCAGGAAATGTTCTCTTCCTTGCAATAGCATAAGGTAATCCTGTTAAGTATGAGACCAAAGAGCCCAGTGGGAGACCTAATGCTTCAGAAGCTAAAACCTTGGTTGCTTTAGTATGGTCGATGTTTTCGATTATGTATTCAGCTATCAAGGTTGAAAGAACAGGTCTGGAGGAGGAATGTTATCTGTTAGAGCATTAACTATGTAAAGATATTTTTATTCCTGAATGTTCTCACGTATATCTTCGCTAATTTAAATGTTTTAACAATAAGGCTCCACATGGTCTCAATTTTAATGTTAAATTCTTTTCTTTTATCTTCGCATCTGATGTTTTTACATAAAACCCTATAGACCGTAATGTTACTGCTGAGCCTAATAGTTTCTAAAACTAAGCAATTTCTTGCCTTTCGACAGCACTCATAGTTTTGAATGTTCTCTTCATCATCACTTACACACAATATTTCTCCATTAGCTATATTCTGATAAACAGTAATTTCTTTTCGAGAATAATGTTCATGCTTCATGAGAATATTGGTTCCGTATAGCATTATTTTCTCCCTAAAACCACGGCTTACCTAAGATGTTTTTGTTACATGTAGGCTTAATTTATTTTGTAAATAACATTTAAACACAACGCTAGTATTTCGAAATAGGGTCAAAAATGAATGTAGGAATAGTAGTGAATGCTTCTACAATAATGTCCAGTATGTGCTATTCTCTATTCAGAATAGAACCATATAATTACTGCTCATTTGATTGCATTTACTGTTATAGTAAATGGTATTTAAAAGAACCTAAAGACAGCATTGTCAATTATAGAAATGTTCGTATAGCCTTAAAAGTCTTGTCCAAGATTAAAGCTAAGCAATTAAAGCCTATTCCAGCTAGACTAAGTACCCTAGTAGAACCTTTTGACTCTATGGAATATAGGGAGAAAGTATCTTTGAAAATACTTAAGCATGCTTTGAAGAAGAAATACCCTCTCATAATAAACACTAAGTCTACACTGTTAGCAGAAGAGCCATGGATTAGAATCATTGAAGACCTAGCTTCCGAAGGACTAATAGTAGTTCAATACTCTATCTCATTATTTGATGATGAAAAAGCAAGGAACATAGAGCCGAATGCACCATCTATCTCTGAAAGGCTTAAGGTTGCATCAAAACTTTCCGAAATTAACGTACCCATTGTTTTAAGAATATCTCCTTTCATACTTGATGCCTATGATATTGATGAAATAGTTGATACAGCTGTTAGCGTGGATTCAAAACATGTTATTGTCGAATCTTTAAGAGGCACCTTAGATATGTTCGTAAAAATCCATAAATTACTTAACATCAAACCGCCTAATAAGATAGATAATTACAGTATTTTAACGCAAAACATCGTGAGACATCCTAGAGAAAAACTGTTGGCAGTATATTCTAAACTATCCTCCTATCTTTCACGAGAGAAAATAGGCTTTGCAACATGTAAGGAAGGGTTTTTCTCACTACATACAGTACCTGATTGTTGCGGTTTCTATCTTCTAAGGGAATATGTAAAGAGACCCACATTATTCGAATTTTACATTTACGCTAAAAGTAAAGGCTCGTTTAGTTTAGGCAGTGTTGACGATGTTTACTCTGAAATTTGTGATTCTGAAAATATTGTGTGTTCGAAGGATTTAGAAGCATATCCTAGGGTCTTAAGAAAGCCCCTTAAATATCATGAAAAAAGGCTTATAAAAATTTTGAAAGACGAGAATACTCTCAATAAGCTAGGTACCGATTTAAAAATTTTGGAGAATAGAATTTATGCAAAATCATAATTTACCACAAATGGGACAGTCTTTTCTTCTCTTAACACTTATTTCGCTAAATGACATTCTCTCTCCATCATATACTATTAGTTTGCCTTTTGCAGGTTTACCGTAACCTGTAATGATCTTTATTGCCTCAGTAACCTGCATTAACGCTAGTATTCCTGGTGATGTTCCTAATACGGGAAAGCCTTTTTTCTCAGGCGGTTTTTCGGGTATTATGCATTGTAGGCATGGTGTTTCGCCAGGAATTATTGTTAATAACTGTCCATGCATGCCGAAAACACCAGCGTGAATTAGAGGTTTTCTTTCTTCAACACAGACTTTATTTAGCATAAATCTTGTTTCCCAATTGTCTAAAGCGTCAATTACAACATCAGCTTCTTTAACTAACTTTCTTGCCATATCTTCTTCTAAAACAGATTTATACGTAATTATTTTAACGTTCGGATTAAGTTTGATAAGTTTGCTCTTTGCAGCTTCAACCTTTGGCTTCCCAACATCTTCGGTCCAGTAAAGTATTTGTCTATTTAAATTGCTTAGTTCAACATCTTCTTTATCAACTAAGATGAGTTTGCCTATACCGGCAGCTACTAAGTAAAGAGATGCTGCAGTACCTAATCCTCCAGCTCCAACTACGAGAACTGTTGCTTCCTTAAGCTTTTCCTGACCTTTGATTCCGAAAAGCCTTATCTGCCTATCATATCTTACCCTTTCTTCTTCTGTAAGCATTGTTTTCCCCTCTATTAATCGCATAAATGTAGTGGTTCAACGGTTATTTTTTCGACTACTTCTTTACCGAGTAGTACATTGTATAGTGCTAGGTGTCTTCGAGCCATCCTAATCCATTGTGTTCTTACAGCATAAGAGTATAATGAGCTAGCATAAGCTACAGCTAGCTCATAGTTTTCAGCTAGCCACCTTATCTTTAATGCAAGTTCTCTGGGATCATTCGGTTTAACTATAAATCTGGGAGCGTATTGGTAAAGCTCTATGAGTCTAGGAACCGAAGTACCTATTATTGGTTTAAGACTGCCCATAGATAAATGTAAGACTCCACTAACGCTATATGCTCCGGGTTTGTCTTTATACGGTAAAAGTATTATGTCTGCGAGAGAGGCTAGCATAAGCATTTCTTCGTTGGAAAGATATTTCTCAATAAATATGTGTCCAGAATCTAAAAGTTCATATACGAAATACTCCATCTCACTACTTTGAATTTCTCCTCCAATAACTAAAGTTGCGCTACTATCTTTGAGAGATCTTAGTGCTTCAACTAAAATATCTAATCCCTTATCCGGTCTTAAAAACCCCATGAGTGTTATTATGGGGAATTTTAGTTTATCATAAACTATGCCTAATGAGGAAGCAAGTTTAGGTCTAGGATAACCGAGATATGGATTAACAAATGTTCCATGAGGTATTCTATGTACTCTTCTAGGATCTATTCCTTGGGAATAAAGCTCAAACTCTTGGACAACGCTATGGACTATTACTGCATCAACATATTCGCTTAAACTTTTCTGAAACTCTAATGTTTTAGGTCTAACAGTATATGGGTGATGAACAGTATGCATTGTTATGAGTGTGATTTCTGCTAAACCTTCTTTCTTCGCCTCCTGAGCTATTTCCAAAATCTTTGTGGAAATACCAAAAATTCCATATTCATGTTGTATATGGAGAACATCAACACCATTCGCTTCAGAAAGCACGTCAAGTATTCTACTATATGTTTGAGGTTCCCTTTTCTCAAAAACCGGTATTACATGGGCTGAAACTGTTGCATCGAAATACTCTTCTCCTACATCACGTGATGTAATAACATAAAATTTACCATGCTTCAGAATGCTGCTAAGACCAGTGAGTAAGAACCTTGTGTATTCTCCAACGCCACAGTGAATTGGAGGATATGTTGAAACGAATGCTATCTTCATTCTTTTCACCTTTCCATTCTCTACCTATACTATTTCCTAAAAATTGCCGATAAGTTATAATTAAGCTTAGTTCTCACCGCAAAGTACTAACACGTTTTGCTTCTTCAAATACTGTTAGAAATACGGACAATATTACAATAGTCATTACTAAGGCTTTGTACGCGTCAACATATTGTCCTAGGAAAACATATGCGAGTAATGAAGCCCCTATTGGTTCAAGAAGCGCAACAGATGTTACTGCACTAGTTTTCATGTATTTTAGAGCGTAGTTCATTAACGTGTGCCCACTGATCATAGGCAACAATGAAAGAAGTATGAAATAAACTAAAGATTTCGGAATGTATTTAAAGACATTATCTTTGAGAAATATGGAGAAAAGATAAAGAAATAGTGTTGATGATGAATAAGCTACTACGGTATATGATGTAGTACTTCTTCTTTTCCTAATGTACCTACCTAAGCTGAAATATACGGCTGCAGCAAACGAGCCCCCGAGAGCCATAAGAACACCTAAAACATTGTATTCGCTTGTAAATTTAGGGTGCATAAATAGTACAATACCTGTGAAAGCAGATAATAAGCCGGCTATTTGGATTAAAGATAGTTTCTCTTTAAAAAAGTATTTATCAATTATCGCTGAAATTAAAGGGTAAGTTACAACAACTGTTGTGCTTACAGACACAGGAATTAGAAAGAGGGACTCCATCCATAATAGAAAATGTATTGCTAGGAAAAAGCCGGAAATAATTGATAACGTAAGATCCCTTAAGTCTAGAAAAACCTTAGTTTTCCTAAGAAACGCTATTATGAACATTATCAATGATGAAAATAGAAGCCTCCAAAAAGCACATGCTACAGCCGAAGCATTGGACATAAGGACAAGTATTGATGCTGACGAAATACTAACTACTATCACTGGAAATAATAAATATGTGACTAGCTTTTCTTTTTTCACGTTAACGACCCCTTAGACAATATTAGAGAACACCTTACTGTCCATCTTATCTTCCTAAGGAGCGAAGCTTTCAGCTGCGAAGTTAAGTATATTTAACTTTCTCTCTTGAAGTTTTGGGTTTTTACTTGAGTAGAGAAATTCACAAGGGAAAAACTAAATTTTTCATTCACAATATGCAGTTGTGCTAAAATCTAATATTACATGTTACTGGAGGTAAGAGGATGAATAAAGAGATTGTTGTAAAGGTTCTTTCTATTATTTTTGTGTTAGCGGAAATTTCTACGGTGGTTCCGGCTCTGGCGAGTAAACCTTGCCTACTAGGCTACCATGCCCATTGCTCATTCACCCCATAAGCACACTAATATGCTTCATCATAGCATAAACAAACTTGGGTTTACGTAAAAACACCAACATGTTTTACGATAGCGGAGGTTCTTTCGAAAGCACATAAAACTCTATGAAAATTAATTAATGATCATAGTGCCTTTACTTAGTATATGGAAATGAAGAAGATTAAGCTATGAGAGACCTGGAAATTACATCCTCATAGGCCCTGAACAAAAACTGCTTCGTGATTCCCGCCAATGGTACTGTTCTTTAATATAGTGTTTTAGCGTTATTCAGCATGAAAGACACGAAGAAGATCTCATTAAAATGTGAAATGAAATAATCATTAATGGATGTTTAGGAGTGAGAGAATTGCATGAGAATGCTGAAGCAAAAATTAGAGTAAAAATTAGTAAGAAAGAGTGGCTGACTCTTAAGGTAGTGTATATTACTTTATTGGTACTATTGGTGATTAGTGGTTCCCTGTTTCTGTATATTGAAAAAGAACACACATTTGTTAATATAGAGGTTATTTATCCGTCTTTGGGAGTAGAACGGTATAGGCTGTTTAACCTGGGATACTCAGCCTCAATAATGAGTAACATTTATGACAGCATAATTTATAGTGTTTATGGAGTAAGTTTTGACGCTGAAGTAAATGATAGTCGTATGCAGGATATGTGCAGATTCCTTGAATCGCTAGTAGTTGATTTTGGCGATGGCACGGCTTGTTTACGAGAAAGTCCAAGCATTGAAAAGGATAGATGCTATCTTAACACTAATTACCTTGCACTTGAGGTGCTTAGGCTATGTAATAGTAGCGTTGTACCGAAACTAGAGTCCTTCCTAGCACAGTATGATAACGTGTTGTATGATGATAAAAACAGACTTAGAATACTACTATTCAAAGATATACCATTACCGCCTAGATCTGTTGTTAGAGTATTCTTAGGTATAAAAACATCAATAACTGGCGAAATAATCAGTATTTATGCTGACATCCTTAGCGATAATGTATTTAGTGATTGGCAATACTATGCCGACCAATTGATGCTAGCCTCATTACAGGAATTGAAAAACGGAAATTACAAGTGTGCATGGAAATATAGAAACCGTGCTGAGAAAATGTGGGAAGATATAGGTTTTGAGGATAAGGTTTATCACGATATAGGTTTGTATGAGACCTATAAGCTCTCATTATATTATTTCCTAATGAGGGCGTTAGGACATAGAGACCACATAGCGGTATGGATTGAGAATAACATTGATAAATTCATAAGCAATGGTGGGGTCGTAACACACTATGACAACAGCTTCACCCCACATGGAGATCCAAATATAGAAACAACCGTTATCACCGTCTTAGCCTTCTATAGTGATTATCCAAGCAAATTCCTATTGCATACTGGAAAACCCTATATTAGTCCATGGAAGCCTCTAGAGAAAATAGCCATTGTGATCGCAAGCTTTGCTATGGGATTAATACTAGCTAAAATAGCATTGAAAGCTATTGGTAGGATTAGAGGTAAAGTAAAATAATTTGTTCCTTATACACCCATTTAAAAACCGAGCTATGCCCAAGCTGAATGGGACGGTTTGTTTTATTTCCTCCCAACATATATACCGTATCCAAAGTACTTGAAAAGCTTGAAAATACTTTTAGGTGGCTTACATATCTCCTTGATATATTCTCTTACTTCTTGGCTCTTGAAAAGTAATAGTAGAAATCTACCCCACGCATTCAAGAATTCCCTAATATCTATTTCTTTAACTTCACTAGCCCATTGACGCCATGCGGCGGTTTTATAGATTCTGACTATTATATTAGAGAAGCCAGCTTTTTCCAGCAAACCTTTCCAGTCTTCGGAAACTAGAAATTCGGCTCTACCTAAGGCAAGAGACAAATATTTAACCAAATCCGGAGGAGGATTTCCTATCCATGTTACTTCATTGAACCCAACATAACCTCCAGCCTTTACCACTCGTTTATATTCATTTATTGCTTTTTGTTTGTTCTTTATAAAAGCGTTTACGGACTCGCAAATAATAGCGTCGAAAAGATCGTTCTTGAAAGGTAAGTCTTGCGCATCTGCAACTATAAACTCAACTTTATCCTCAACACCCTTTCTCTTAGCTCTCTCTTTTGCTCTTTTAATCATCTCTTCGGAAATATCTATTGCTACCACTTCACAACCATATTCTTTTGCTATGTAGCAAGTAGTTAATCCAACACCACAACCAACCTCTAGAACATGCGAATTTTTACCGACATGACATAGTTCAATTAGTTCTTTAGTAGCTTCCAATCCACCCATATGCTTAGTTAGGCCAAAAGAGGATAACAGTGCAAAATAGTAAGATTCTGGTCGAAAAGTTCCTTTTAATGCTATTTGTCTTTGGTTTCCCATTCTCTCACCTTAAACATTGGTAGTTTATTTAGCTTTGGAACTAAAGTTGTTATTGTTTTAGATAAGATTAAGATGCTTGTAGGTAATCAAGTTTAGGCTTTTAACGGTAGTACAGTTTAATAGTGAATAACTTAATAATTTTAGCATGGTACACTTATGTTTTTAGGGAAAGGAGGTTTCCTTTGAGAGCTTCAGATTTAATGATTATTTCTCCTATTATAGCTAGTGAGAAAACCCATATTGAGGAAATAGCTAAGATTATGTGGGATAATAGAATAGGGCAAAGGCGTTCTTGTAGGTATAATTATTAAATACCATACTCGGTAGCTAATAATTGGGATAAGACTTACCTGTAATTAATAGTTCAAATAAGCCTTTAGGAATGCTTCCACTAAGAGATATAACAGATACTTCACCAATACCGTTCCACACTACATGGAGAACACTATTAGAGGTCAGTTGAGGAATGGAAAAGAAAAGATTTGGCGTTTATGTCCCAGACGATTTAGCTAAAGACATCAATGCGTTTATGAAAACGCTAGGTCTGAAAAGCAAGTCTAAACTTATTCAGGAAGCACTTAGATTGTTTATTAGTGAACATAAATGGAAGCTTAAAGGTAAAGCTGTAGGTATTGTCGGTATTGTTTACGATCATGAAGTACACGATGTTGATGAAAAACTAACAGACATTCAACATAAATATCTCGATATCATCGTTTCATCGGTTCATGTGCATTTGGACGAAAAGAAATGTATGTTAGCGATAATAGTTAGAGGTAGAACGGAGAACATAAGGAGCCTAATAAACGATATAATGAATGTAAAGGGAATACTAACTATAAGGCAAATGCTTTTAGCATCAGAATAGAAGTCTAATAATTAATGACTATTTCTTGAGGAAACCTATAAGAGCAAATGCTAAAGCTAATATTTCAGTTAAAAATACGAAGTAAGCTATTGCCATTCTTGAGTATTGATAGAGGAACCCCATTATAGCATTACCTATCATCCACGATAAACCAACCATTAATCCGAAAATTCCGTAAGCGTAAGCTCTGAACCTTGGATCTACGAGGTCAGCTACTGCAGCTCTCATTATTGTTTCATAAGCTCCCATAACAATACCCCATACGGTAATGAACAGTAGTATGGGGTAAATGCTGTTAGTTACTAAGACCAGTGAAGCAATAAATGTTAGAAAGGGGATGCTTATGAAAACTTTCAACCCTATTTTGTCGTAAAGGAAACCTATAGGTATTGCTACAATTGCGTCTACGAGCATGGCTAAAGTGTAGAATAGCGGAATAAAGTAGTCGCTTGCGATAGCTAATGTTCTTAAATGATAAGATATTAAGGCCCAATGTGCAAAACCTAATGACAAAATAGATACTGACACAAGATACATTATGAATTTTCTAGGTAAGGGTTCTCGCCTCCTTTCGGAAACGGAAACCGATTTCACCTTTGGGTAAAGTATGGATGCTGTAATGACTAATGCTAAAGCTATTATTGCCGGTATCGCTAAATACATTAGTGAGAGCCTATAGTTTCCCTGTGATGCCATTAAGCTCCAAGCAATAAGTGATGGCCCGGCTATAGCGCCTATTTGGTCAAGTAGTTCATGTATGCCGAATCCTTTACCCTTACCTATAGGCTCGGTTATTTCAGCTATTATGACGTCTCTTGCTGGAGCCCTTAAACCCTTACCTATTCTTTCCAAGATGATGAGAATAAATGCTATTTCCCATGATCCAGCTAGTGCAAGTAAAGGTACTGCTACTAGGTTTACGAAATAGCCTGCAATTACGAGTCCCCAGTATACTCTACTTGAGCGAAAGTAGCCTGCAATAAATCCCCCAATACCTCTCATAATGTAGTTTACTAGTTCACCTACACCTATGAAGCCTACTATTAGTGCTGTTGCTCCTAAAACGTCGAAGTATGCTCCTATTATAGATCTTGCTCCTTCATATGTTATATCTGCAAATAGAGATACGAAGCTTAGAAGTAAAAATGTTATTAATGCTTTTTTAGCTAAAGAATTTTCCTTCAAAGCTTTTTCACTAGTGGTTTAGCTAATTCTCTAATTTTTGCTTCCCAATCTTTAGCTTTAACTATAGCTGAAGCTACGAGAACACCTTGTGTTCCTAATTCTAGGGCTCTAGCTACATCGTCTCCTGCCGTAATTCCGGCTCCTGTAAGTATCGGAATATGCTCATCTATTCTCCTAATTTTTGCAACGGTGTTTGTAACAACCTCAGGCTTTGCCTTTGAAACAGGTATTCCGGTACCTATCAGCTCAGGAGGTTCTATAGCCACAGCCGATGGTTGAAGAGCTGCTACAGCAGCGCTTGTAGCAGGCGTATCTGCGCAAACAAGTGTTTCTAAACCTACTTCCTTCGCCCTAACAATTGCTTCATTCAACACGTCTAGCCTAAGTCTATGTTCGGAATGGTTTAGAAGAGTTCCAGAAGCACCAGCTTCTTTAACAGCTTCAGGTAATACATGACCTGTATGCGCACCTGGCTTAATAGGGTCAATGTGCTGAGCATAAACAGGTATTTCGACGTTTTCGGCTATAAGCCTTAAATCTGCGAGTTGTACAGCAACGATTATTTCAACACCTAAATCTTTTGCTACTTTTTCAGCAATTTTAGCTAATTCTAAACCCTTTTTACCTGTAGCTTGTAAATAAGTTTTGAAATTAATTACTAAAGCAGGTGTTTTAAACATTTCCAACACTCCTTAAATACTTAAATGGGTTATTTAAGAAAAATTGTTTAATTTATGAACTTAACTTTTATTACTCCCCTGTTTTACTCGTGACTTGGTTCTCCTTTTACGGGTCTCTTCTTGTACTTTTCAACTTCTCTCATAGCTTGAACGTCGACAACGAATCTGTCTTTGAGTTTTTCAAGCACTTGAGGTAGAGTAGTGTATTCCATTTCCTCTGGTCCTAATCTATGGGGCATGAAGGGTCCATGTCTTCTAATGTACTCTGCTATTATTTGTGCCATTCTTCTTGTTTCATCGAATGCTGGGTCATCGAATAGATCCGCTGGACCTATAAGTCTACCGTTCTTTATTTGCCACCCTAAAGCGATTATTCTAGGTGGGCCGTCGAATCTTGTACATTGAGCATATCTTTGAGGTACCGGCATTAGTGGTCCGAAGTGGCTTCCTCTCATCCATCCAGCAACCATATGTGGGAATGCGAAAGCTTCCAGAACTTCTCCAACAGCTGGTAAACCATGTTGTGCTCTAACTATTGCTACTGGGTCGTCTTTTCCAACATACTTTCCAGCTATAAGATTTAGTCTTTCGCTACTAATAACCGCTGCTATGGTATCGTCATCTTTCCTATAAATTCTCTTGATAACGTATCTTCCAGGAGTACCTATGAGAGCTAATATATCGTACATTTCCTCCGGTGATTTAAGGAGAACTTTCTTACCTTCATATACGTCCAATATTTCAAATTTAAATCCACTATGCATTCTAGGATCTATTACGAGACCTGCAGTATTGAACGGGTCTGCGAATATTCTGAAGAGAGGTAGATTAAATGCTCCAGGCTCTGTTTTGTCCGCATGGAATGTTATTACGGGTTCAGCCGGTCTTTCCTCAAACTCCATTTCAGCAACTCCTGGTCCTAATCCTCTAACGTTCCCTGAGAAAGCCTCTGAAAGGAGATCTTGGCCTGCAGCGTAAAGGCCTAGTTCTTTAGCTACTTTAGCTGCGGCTTTGAAGGCTTCCCATGCTAGGCCATGTACGTCAGGGCTATCAACTCCTTTCTTATGTGTCATAATTAACTGTAGGTCGTCTCCAACATGTGTTACGTAGAAATCTATTATTACGCCCTTACTTTTTGCTTCAGCCAATACCTTTGTTGCTGCAGCTAAAGTGTCGGGATGTGTTATATGATGTCCTGCGAGAGAGCCTATGTCTGCTTTAATAATGCTTAAAGTTATTAGTTCGCCCATCGGAAACACCCTCTTTTATTATGTGTAAGGCGCTTGTAGCTTATATTTTTATGTTCAGAAATGACTCGTTACTATTGCTATCTAATAAATTTATTCTACGTAATAGTATTCTCCAATGCTTTTTTGTAACCTATCAAGGTAGCTTCCTTCCTTATTAACTCTGGGTCTTCTAGTTTTAGAATCACGGCGAAATGTTATTCCAACATCTCTTAAGAAATCGTTAATACCTGATCTTAGATCTTTAGGTTCACTAGCGTGTCCTCTAATTCCCGGTTCGCCTTTGAAAACCATTATTGAATCAGCTATGTAGTCTTGCAGTATTATATCGTGTTCAACAATGAAACATGCTGCTTCTCTTTGCTCGACAACAGACTTTATGGCTTTAGCTACAGCCAATCTTTCTTCAACATCTAAATACGCTGAAGGTTCATCGAGAAGATATATTTTAGCTTCCTTAAGTAAAGCAGCGACAATAGCTACTTTTTGAAGTTCACCGCCACTTAACTCTCCAATGAACCTATCATATAGTCTATCAACTTTTAGCTTCAAAATAACATCCTTTTTAAACCACTCAGGTATCGCTCCCTTAGAGACATCTCTAATTACATCCCATACCGTTAAATGCTCCTTTTCAGAATAGTATGTTGAAACGTATTGTGGCTTATAACTGATGCTTACTTCGCTGTATGAATATACTACACCATCTTTAGGTTCTAATTCCCCAGCTATTGTCCTTACAAACGTTGTTTTACCTATACCGTTGGGCCCAAGAATACCTACTATTTCGCCCTTATGAATACCGCCTTCGTTAACATTAAGAGTAAAACCGTTAAGCTTAATTGTTAAATTTGTCCAGTGAAGTAGTTCCTGTTCTGGAACCCATTGTACATGAGGAGGTTTAACATGGAACCTAATTGGTTCTTCTCTAATTCTCATGTTTTCGTCGGGAAGGTAGCCATCTAGAAAATAGTTTATACCTGATTTTACCCCGTATGGATGAGAAACTATACCGTAGGTTCCAGGTTCACCATAAATAACGTGAACAAGATCCGAGAGAAAATCGAGAACCGCTAGATCATGTTCTACAAGAACAACCATTTTATTCTGTTTCAGAGTATATTTTCTAATAACCTTAGCAACTCTTATTCTTTCGTAAACATCAAGATAGCTACACGGTTCATCAAATAGGTAGACGTTTGCCTCACGTGAGAGAGCAGCAGCTATAAGAAACCTTTGGAGTTCTCCGCCGCTTAGAAACTTTATTTCACGATGCCATACGTTTTTCAGCTTTAATTCATCTCTCAAATCAAATATTATTCCTCTTTCGTCAGCTTTTTCAAGTATTTTGGAAACCGTTCCCTTGAGAAACTTAGGAACTTTATCAACATACTGTATTTTATGGACTATTTTCAATCTGCCATTAACAAGCTTCTGAAAATAAGTTTGGAGTTCCGAGCCTCTAAAGTACCTTATAATGTCATCCCATTCCGGGGGATTTTCAAAATTACCTAGGTTTGGCTTAAGCTTTCCGGAAAGTATTTTAAGTGATGTTGTTTTCCCAGTAGCGTTCTTACCTATTATTCCAATAACTTTACCAGGTTTGGGTATGGGAAGCCTATAGAGTTTGAAAGCGTTTAAACCATACCTATGGACAACATCTCTCTCTAATTCCTCCGGTAAGTTAACTATAGTTATTGCTTTGAAAGGACACTTTCTTACACATATACCGCATCCTATACAGATTTCCTCATAAATTACTGGTTTTCTCTCACCTTCGGGTATTTCTACGGTCTTCGTTCCTGTCCTATTTAAGGGGCAAAATCTAACGCATTCTAAACCGCATTTATGTGGCTGACATAGATCCCTATCTATTGTTGCTATTCTAACCATGGCTTAAACACCATAAGCCCTTATTTAACACTTATATACGGTATTCGACGTTCTTACTTACATAGAGAAGCTTTCGATGATGAATGGTGACGGCTAAGAAACTAAAGGTTGATGATTGATTTTTATATTCTGAGAAACGTTAAAACAACTACGCATCAAGAGCTTTCTTCACTACTTTCTTCTTCGCTAAAGGTTTCGAGGAATACTTCGTAATATTCTTGAAGTATTTCTCTTTCCTCCTCCCTTCTAAGAGGTTTACCTGCACCTTCAGAAACCCTTGAAGTAACTACTCTCTTATTTTCCTCTATAGAATGTGTTAATTTGTAGTCTACGCATGCTTT
The DNA here is from genome assembly GCA_964526225.1 of uncultured Desulfurococcales archaeon. GTDB lineage: Archaea > Thermoproteota > Thermoprotei_A > EX4484-217-1 > EX4484-217-1 > DRYM01. Next base: position 14,056 of record CAZGLL010000021.1, read on the forward strand.
AACCTCTTCTTCGTACCCGCACACTCTACATTTAAGCATTGTTTTTCCGTTTCTTCTTATTGGTACCATGAGATTACCGCATTTCGGACAGAATTTCATTTCTCATCTACCATACCAAGTATTTTGATGTGTTCGTTACCACTCCTCCCATTCTTCCTCTTCTTCCTCTTCAAACTCCCATTCTTCCTCTTCCCACCATTCTTCCTCTTCAAAGAGCATAGCTTAACAACACCTCCCCAATAGTATACCTTTAGTGTTGTGGTTAAATGTTAGTATTTAAACGTATCGTGAAATACACTACCGACTTGTAGGTTATAAGTCTTTCACATTTTCATGTATGTTAGTGACGACATCATAATAATGTTCTTTTCTAGTTTTTCATGTAACGTTTTACCTAGTGTTGCATTAAGCATGTTTTCATTAATCATTTTGCAAAGTTTGCAATCAGCATTAACAAATTCTTGGAGGCTTCGCCTAATAAATCCTAAATTTTCCATTACTCTATTAGCTATTTGCAATAGCTTATTTTGAGTAACATTTAAGCCTATAAATAATGCTAAAATAGGTTCGCCTTTTTGCGGCTTAAGTACATATAGTGCCTCACGAATTTGCCTCGTACCTGCTAGTGGAAGCAATATTTCCATATGCAATTTTTTAGAAATATTTTCTCCTTTAAGAAACCTCCTAACACCAATTATTACTGAGTGTAATAAGTGCTTTAGTGAGTAAACCTCTTTAAATCTAATAGCTTGAAACCAAATATTATCATCGATTTCTCCGAGATAGTTCATGAGATTACCTATATCTTCAAGCACTCCTAAGATGGGAAGTACCAATATTTTATGTCCATCGACGTCGAAATAGTACATTATGTTTTCTCCTTAACCTTATGTTTCTTTATAAACATAAGTGTTTTGAGAACAAGATCTTTCTTTAACCCTGTTTTTTCAGAAATGTACTGGGCTACTTCGCTTAGATCATATTTATTTAAATCTATTTCTAATGTATTCACGAGCTCTTCAACTGTTTCTCGAAGTTCCCATGGGAAAATAACCCATGCATCACTTTTTAAAGCATAATAGTCAGGCATAACAATAGACCAAGGCTTAACTACTAATGCTGCAGTTTTTATTTGGGATGGCCCATACAGTTTAAGTGTTTCAACAGCTACCGATAAACTTTTACCTGTGTCAACAACATCATCTATTATTAACACTTTTTTATCTCTAACACTTACAACAAGCGGTTGTGTTAATATAGGTCTCTCCCTAGCTTCACCTATACCTTTATAGAATTTTATTTCTATAGCAGCTAAACCACTGATCTTAAGCATGTCAAGAATTATCCTTGCTGGAACCCAACCTCCCCTCATAACAGCGACGATAATATCAGGCATGTAATTTTCCTTAACCATTTTATCGCATAGTATATGCGACAGTTTTTCAACGTCCTCCCACGTTAGGTTAAGAAATTTATGTTTAATTTCCCTCCTTAAATAGAGCAATTTAAAACACCTTTGTGTTAGCAATAGTTTGGTTTAAATATAGTTATTTTAACCTTATTTTCTCTTATGCTTAATATTTTTACAAGATTTACATCAATATTGTTTACAAATACTCCTTGATTACAATAGTGATCTATGCTTTTCCACACGACCTCTAAAATGTCGTTAATGTTTAAGTTCAGAGTTTTAAGCTCTACATTGACTTTACGGGTAAATATACAACTTGGAGATATTACTTTTAAAATGACAAGTAAGTTTTTCTCTACGAAGATTCTTCACCAGCTTGTTGTTCAGCTTTCTTCATAATCTTAACTAAATGTGTTAGATAACCAGCAATTTGGTTTCTTAACTTCTTAGATGTAACATTTACTACTTCGGAAACTAACTTTTTGTTTTCTTCGAAATTTAATGATACTCTATCGGGATAGAGTTCTAATATTTTTCTCGCAGTTCTTTTCACTATTGTTGTCCGCACCTTCCCCATATGTATTGAACCTCTTACTTTTTAAAATGCTATAATTCGGGTTTACTTATTAACCTTACTCTTATCTTAATTCTCATAATGATTAACTACTTAGTCTAGTGTAATTCTAAACATTTCTGACCCATAACCGAAACGTATATATAGAAGCGCTTTCTACTCGAGAGTGGATTGTGAGGGTTTAAGGTTTTTAGATGGGGTGTTGTTCATGGCCATTCAGCAGCCCGTTGGAATACCTGTTCTAATACTTAAGGAGGGAACTCAAAGAACAACTGGAAGAGACGCACTAAGAGCAAACATAATGGCCGTAAGGGCTATTTCTGAAACTCTAAGAACAACACTTGGACCACGTGGCATGGATAAAATGCTTGTTGACGCCTTGGGAGATGTTACAATAACAAACGATGGAGCCACAATTCTTGATAAACTTGATGTACAGCACCCGGCAGCTAAAATGCTTGTTCAAATAGCTAAAGCGCAAGACGATGAAGTAGGTGATGGCACTAAAACTAGTGTTATATTAGCAGGTGAACTCTTAAAACAAGCTGAAGAACTTCTAGATAAAAACGTTCACCCAACAGTAATAGTATCAGGCTATAGAAAGGCTTTACAGAAGGTAATAGAATTTATAAATGAGCTTGCAAAACCGATAGACATAAATGACAACGAAACCTTGAAGAACATCGCTAAAACAGCTTTAACAAGCAAGGCAGTTCATGGTGCAAGAGAGCATCTAGCAGAATTAGCTGTAAAGGCGGTAAAGCAGATTGCTGAGAAGAGAGGGGATAAGTGGTACGTAGATGTTGACAACATACAGATAATTAAAAAGCATGGAGGGAGCATTCTCGATACAAAACTAGTTTACGGAATAATAATAGACAAAGAAGTTGTTCATCCAGGAATGCCGAAGAAAGTGGAGAAAGCAAAAATAGCGTTACTAAACGCACCTTTAGAAATCGAGAAAACAGAAATCGACGCTGAAATAAGAATAACCGATCCAACGAAGATGAGAGCATTCTTAGAGGAAGAAGAGAGAATACTTAAGGAAATGGTTGAGAAAATAGCTGCAACAGGAGCTAATGTTGTATTTACGCAGAAAGGTATTGACGAAGTAGCTCAGCACTTCCTTGCTAAGAAGGGTATTTTGGCTGTTAGGAGAGTTAAGAGAAGCGATATGGAGAAACTAGAAAGAGCAACAGGAGGAAGAATAGTTTCAAACATTGACGAACTGAGCGCTAATGACTTAGGTGAAGCAGAGCTTGTTGAAGAAAGAAGAGTTGGAGAAGACAAAATGGTATTCGTTGAAGGATGCAAGAACCCGAAAGCAGTAAGCATACTTATAAGAGCAGGTCTTGAAAGAATGGTTGATGAAGCAGAGAGAGCCCTAAAAGACGCATTAAATGCCGTAGCTGACGTAATTAAGGATGGGAGAATAGTTCCCGGCGGAGGAGCTATAGAAATAGAGCTTGCAAAGAGACTTGAAGACTATGCTAAAAGCGTAGGCGGTAAAGAACAATTAGCTATTGAAGCATTTGCCGGAGCATTACAGTCAATACCTAGAGCCTTAGCTGAAAACGCAGGTTTAGACCCGGTAACAGTAGTTGTGGACCTAATGGCTCTACATGAGAAACCGGAAGGACTAGGCTATGGAATCAATGTCTTTACAGGAAAACCTGAGGACATGTTTAAACTAGGAGTAATAGAGCCAGCATCGGTAAAGGCAAACGCGATTAAAGCTGCGACCGAAGCTGCAACACTAATACTTAGAATAGACGATATAATAGCAGCTTCAAAACTTGAGAAAGAAGAGAAAGAGAAGAAGAAGGAAGAAAAGAAAGAGGAAGAAGAATAAAAAGTTTTTTCTAAACCAAAACTTAATTTTAAACTCAGTGATTACATAATAATGTCTTATAGTTGCTCTAAAAAAGTAATACTGATCGGAGGAGTTCCTGGATCAGGTAAAACAACTATAGCAAGAGAACTTTCTAAAAAACTAAATGCACTATACATTAATGTTTCAGAATATGCTTTATCCAAGAAATTAATTATAGAATATGATGAAGAAAGAGAAACGTATATTATAGATGAAGATGCGGTAGTAAACGACATATTAAATTATATATGTTCGACTAAACATGAAATAGTTATTGTCGATACACATTATGGCGAAATTTTTCCTGAAGAAGCAGTTTCTATGTATTTTATATTAAGAATAAATCCGAACACTCTTTATCAGCGACTTAAAAGTAGAGGATGGAATGAAAGAAAAATTAAAGAAAATGTTTTAGCTGAAGTACTAGGAGTAAATACAGCTAATGCTCTCTCTAATTTCAAGAGAGAAAAAATCTGTGAAATAGATGCTACATCTAAAAGCGTTAGTGAATTAGTAAACGAAATTTCCGAGATAATATTTGGTAAAAAGAAATGCTCTAGGAAACTAATAGATTGGACCTTAATTCTAGACTTTAACGAAATAAAAAACTATTTAATCTAGAGATTTAACCATTACCTTAACAGGATACTTAGATATATTATCAAAAATTAACGTTTCTCCGACAGCTAAACTTATTAGAATATTTTGAACATTAGCATGCGGAGGCATTAATCCCATAACCTCTTTTATGTCTTTAAAGGATCTAATTGCATGAAATATTTTCATATTTGTATTTCTTATTACGTAATTAGGTAATTCAATAATGCTTTGGGAAATAGCTACCAATCCTACACCAAACTTCCTAATTTCAGAAAATATTCTTTGCAATAATTCATTATTTTCGACAAGAATATTGTGTGCTTCATCTATCACTATTAAGTATTTCAGCATACTACGATTCCTACTCTTATGGACGACTTTATCGAATACCGACTTTAACAAGAAGAGAGTGTATAGCTTCCTTAGGGTGGTATTAGTTATCCAACTTAAATCTACAATAAATATCTTAGGCTCATAGTTTTCTCTGTTAAATATTGTTTCTAAATTACTAGTTTTTGAAAAAATCTGTTTAGCAGTAGAACATGTTAAAGGTCTAATTTTCCTGACTAAGGCATATTTTGCTTCCCTGCCGGCGTATCCTTCGCTATCAAAGGTTTCTTTAGATAGGGTTTCTAAAAGAGCTTTAAAGGAGCTAATATCTTTCCTCTTATTAATAAATGTTTGATATAGGAAGTAGGTTTGCGGGGTTGTTAATTGTAAAACGCTTTCAAGAATATCTATTATTTGCTCGACGTATTCCTCATAATTTTCTTCTGATTTATACTCGAACGGATTTATCCTTAGGGGGTTATGTTTATCAAATAAAACAATATATTCGTCCTTAACACCTAACTTCTTAAGAATTTCATAATATTCGCCATTCCAATCTAGAACTACGATTTTCTTTCCTTTCTTCAAAAGATTAGAACATATAATTGAAGCTGTAGTTGTCTTTCCTGAACCTGTAGTTCCTACAATAAGTGTATGTCGTAGCATTTCATTTACCCTTATACAATATGGTTTATTAGAACCCACTATTTCTCCAATACAAATATTGTTTGATAAGTCCTCCTGATTTATAGCATCCCTTTTTATATTAAACCCTTCAACATTGTAAACTACTATTTCAAAGTCCAATGGGATCGTAAGGTATTTTAGAAAAAAGGGTTTTCTATGAGCGATAAAGTTCTAGCGTTCGTAAAAAACTGTTCCTTATCAATGATGCTCCATTTTTTACAGAACATTTTAAAGTTTGTTCTAACAAAATCGTGAACATTAACATCGCTATTATGAATACTAAGTTTAACTAGGAATGGTTTTTTAGAACCAATACTCACAAATGATAATTCAAATAGAATATTTTTTTCATGTAGGAATCTTATGAAAGAACTTAACTCAACCATAACATTCTTTAACTCCTCTTCACTTAGGTTCTCGATCATAGGTTTTAGGATAAACGCTTTCCCCACATTAACCGATCCATGTTTACCTATTATTCTCAGAAGAATAGATGTTCTTTTAAAACCAATATACATAGTGATCAATACTAATGGGATTAATACTACAAGATTTATTGGTAACACCGTTAATCCATTAAGCACTGCTGCAATGAATCCTTGAAAACCTAACGCTGAGTAAATTAGGAGTATTAAGCTAAGAACTATCAGAGCTAGCGTGTAAACAAACTGCCTCTCCAACATTCCCCCTAAATTTTTCTAAGAATTTAAAAGTAACCGTAAAGTGCTATGTTTTCTGAAGCCTTATGTAGTATTCTTTATCATTCTTTAATCCGTTAATGCTTTTGTTACTTACAAGCGTCATTATAAAGCCTCCTATTGAGAATATGTATTTTGATCTTGAATTCTCACTTTCTATTTTAAACAAATATCCTTTACCAACAAAGTCTTTTTCACTTATTCTCCTTGGTTTACCCTCAAAAATTTCTAATGAAACCATATCTCCTTCTTCAACTACTTTAAGATTTTCGTGTAACTCCAAATTCACTATCGTTTCCTTATCTGAAGATACTATTTTGTACAAGTATATTTTCGGTACCTTTCCTAACTCTACTGATTCAACCTTTCCCTTAATTGCTAAAATTTTCTTCACCATATTTTCACACCGACATGTTTTCTTGAGACCGTAACCCCCTTATATATCCTTACCCTTATCCATTTCTACGGGAGACGAAAATGAGTAGCACGGCACAACGAAGGTTTCTAATGGACTTAGCAGAGTTATTGGACAGAAAAGTTCTCGTGATAACAAGAGATGGAAAAACTTTTGAAGGCAAACTTTCAGGATTTGATCATCCATCATTGAACATAAGCCTTGTCGAAGTGAGAGCAGGGGATGAAACATATCCTAAGGTCATAATTAGAGGAGATGTAATAGCTGAAATTATCGCTAAAGAGAAACTGCTTTTCGATGCAAGAGAATTCGCGGAAATACTTAAGAAGTACTTCCCTAACCTAGTTAAGGTTCATGAGGAAGCAGGAGTAGTTATGGTTGGCGATAGAATAAGAATAACTGAGAAAGGTGTTGAAGGAGTAGGCCCTATAGCTGATAGGATAAGAAAGCTCTTTAACGACTATATTGAGTCTAAAGAGAGTGAATTAGCGAAATGAGTGAAGGAAGCGAAATATTTGAAATTAAGGATAAGAGCTTAGCTGGAAGATTAGGAACGCTCATAACAACTCACGGCAAAATAACTACACCAACACTTTTTCCCGTAATAAATCCATTACATCAGGAAGTTGATTTAAACACCATAAGAAAAATAGGCTATAATGCTATCATAACCAATGCTTATATTCTTAAGAAGCATTGTGAACAGAAGGTATTATCGCAAGGACTTCACGAATTTTTAGGCTTTACAGGACCAATAATGACTGATTCAGGAGGATATCAAATCTTAGAATATGGTGATGTAGAAGTTGAACCGCAGGAAATAGTTATGTTTCAAGAGAAAATAGGATCGGACATAGCCGTAATTTTAGACGTACCCACAGGAGGACATGCTTCATATGATGAAGCAAAATGGACTGTTGAAGAAACCATAAGAAGAGCTAAACTAAGCACTAAGTACATGGAAAACGGAAAAACCATATGGGTATATCCTGTTCAAGGTGGAAGATATCTTGACCTGTTGAAGTACAGTGCTGAGAAGCTTTTAGAAATGCTACAATATAAAATGGTTAGCATAGGTAGTCCAACACAATTACTTGAAAAATACGATTACCGAACACTTGTAAAAATGATAGTAACTGTGAAAACAACTATTCCGCCAAACTATCCTGTTCATCTTTTCGGAGCAGGACATCCAATGTTTTTCCCTTTCGCTGTAGCATTAGGCATAGATACTTTTGATTCAGCCTCATATATTCTTTATGCTAAAGATGAAAGATTAATATTCCCCCATGGAACCTTAAGGCTTAGAGAACTTAAAGAACTCCCTTGCTCATGTCCGATATGTAGTAAGTATACAATCGAGGAACTTCTATCTTTAAAAAGAAGTAAACGAGTAAAACTCATTGCGATACATAATCTCTACATAATATGGCAGGAAATAAAGAGGATACGTGAAGCAATAAGGGAAAATTCGCTCTGGGATCTTCTTGAGGAGAAAAGTAGAGCGCACCCATCGCTTCTAGGAGCATTCAAAGAACTAATAAAGTATGTTGAATATGTTGAAAAACATCATCCAATATCTAAACCTGAAGTTTCCGGAATATTCCTATACGATAGCCTTTCACTTAGCAGACCTGAAGTCGTAAGGCATAGGAAATGGGTTTTAGCAAAATATGCTCCACCAGAATTTTTCGAAAAAGCTATGATAATTTTCGGTCTTGAGGAAAAACCTTTGACAAGATCACAAATATATAATGCAATAAAAATGGAAAAAAATCTTCAAAAGCTTCATATTTTAGCGTTTATGCCCTACTTTGGCATAGTACCTGAGGAATTAGCGGAAACATATCCCCTATCTCAGCATGAGAAAGAATATGATGAGAAGGTCTTAAAGGAAAGCTTTGATGTTGTGTTAAATTATCTTTCAAAACATGGAAAGAAGTACGACTTAGTATTATTTGTAATTTTACAAAAGGATTTAGAGGAACAAGTATTAAACTTAGCTAAGAAATTAGAAAATACATTCAAAATTCATGTAATTAAGCATTACGATGAGGACATAGGGGGATTAATAAGGAAGCTTAAAGATTACCTACATGTAATGTGAAGCTCTTTCCTTAACTCTGCTTTCTAATGCTTTCTGAAATTCTTCAAACCTCTTAACACGCTCCTCAATAACTTTAGCGTCTTCATAAAGCCTATTTACATCGACGTTGAGACTTAACATTTCATTTATTACGTTAACTGCTACTGCTGCTGCAGCAGGATCGGGTCTTAATACTTCAGCATAAGGTAAAATCGTTAATGATGGGAAATCGTATATTTCAGAGAAAGCTACTAATAATGCTAGAGGACCGATTATCATTAATTCCTTACTTAATATAGGACCAGGTATTTTTTCTTTAAACAATGATGACGGTACACACTTGAAAAGGTCCTTTTCATCTTCCTCTTTAGTGCTTTTGTCAAGACCTCCAATAAATATTCCTTTTGATATTTTGTTCCTTTTCGCCCAAAGTATGAGCTTACTTGCATATTCTACTCTTTCATTCATAAGTGGCTGTACATTATTGAGAATAAAGACTACTTTCTGTTTTCCATTGCTGTAAAAGTATATTTCGTAAGGTAAGAGTACTCTGTTGTTTTCGAAAAACACGGTATCCGCCATGTACTTACTGATTATGTAACCTATTTTCTTAGGTTTAAGCTCTGAAACTAAATGTTTTACAGCTATGTAACCTACAGCCCCTATTCCTTGGAAACCCGTTATTAATGTCGAGTTTGAAAGATCTATTGTATCTTTAATTATGAATTCCATTTTTGAAGACATTCCGCTTAAGCACCTACTCTCGCTTAGCGTGTCTAACTTTAACAGCAATACCCCTTTTAAAACTTAGCATTTCATGAGAACTTAACTTAGCTCTACCTACTGCTAATAAGTTGTCATTTTTATCGACAACTATAACTTCGCCACCTGCTCTAATCTCAGGATCAACTTCTATAACGTGTTTGGCAAAAACGTCTCTTCCTTCACTAACGAAGTTTACAACGTCATCTCTCACTACAACTCTAAACATGGGTTTAGGCGAGTTTTTTCTAAGAATCTCACCACCTAGCATGTGTAGTGAGAAGAAAAAGTCTGAAGGTCTTAACGTAACTATTATTTCGTTATTGTAATATACGTTCCTAATTCTACCAGTTGTTGGAGAAATAGAGACTATAATATCGTCAGGAATAAGCTTTTCACCATAGGGATATCCGAATTGATAATTCGCTATACTGCGGAGCATAAGTAATTCTCTTTGAGAAGGCTTTCTAATTATCATTTCAATATTCAACCTAATTTAGTTTAGAAAGTAATTAAGCTAAATTGATGTTGTAAGTGTTTCTTTAGATCTCGCAAGTTTCTTCATAACCTTATCTATGGCCTTTAGGAAATCTTTTCTCGTAACCAAAGTTCTATTTTCCCTTATAGCGTTCATTCCGGCTTCCATACATATGGCTTTAATGTCGGCTCCTGTAGCTCCCTTTGTTTTAAGAGCCAATTCCCAGAGGTCTACGTCGCTTGCTAACTTCATTTTACGGGTGTGTATTTTAAATATTTCATGTCTGCTTTTCTCATCAGGTAGTGGTACCTCTATTAGTTTGTCGAATCTTCCTGGTCTTAGTAGTGCTGGGTCTAGTATGTCAGGTCTATTCGTAGCGGCAATAATTTTAACGTTACCTAGTGGATCGAAGCCGTCTATTTCAGCAAGCAATTGCATCAGTGCTCTTTGAACTTCTCTTTCACCGCTTGTTCCAACATCAAGTCTTTTAGCCGCAATTGCATCTATTTCGTCAATGAATATTATTGATGGAGCTTTCATTCTAGCGTATCTGAAAACCTCCCTAACTAAGCGTGCTGATTCACCAATCCACTTACTTATAAGCTCTGATGCTACAAGCCTAATGAATGTAGCATTTGTATGATGAGCAACAGCCTTAGCTAATAATGTTTTTCCACAGCCTGGTGGGCCGTAAAGTAGTACTCCCTTTGGAGGCTCTATTCCTACTTCTTTAAATAACTCGGGATGTTTAAGAGGTAACTCTACAGTTTCCCTTAGCTCTCTAATTTGCTCGCTTAAGCCACCGATATCGTCGTATGTTGTTTCAGGCCTTTCAATAACCTCCATACCTTTAATTAATGGGTCAACATGTGATGGAAGCACTTCTACAATCGCTGAGCCTCTCTGGTTAAGCGCGACGACAGCTCCAGGAACCAGTTTTGATCTATCTACGGCTCCGCTTATGTAAACAACTAGATTAGGCCCTGTACTGCTTTTGACAATAGCTCTATTGTTGTCTAGTATTTCTAAAAGCTGTCCCTCAATTAATGGTGGGGCAAGTAGTTTTTCAAGTTCGCTCTTATAATAATCAAGCTCCCTTCTCAAACTGTTTCTTTCAGACTCTAATTCTCTAAGTCTCCTTTCTAAATGCTTAACATACTCTATTAGCGCTTCAAAATCTTGAAACCCCTTATCGCTAGCAATAGCCATAGTTACCCTAAACCTCTCCGAAAATACTATCCAGTAAGCACATTAATAAGTTAATGTTGTCGCGGACTTTTATAAATGTTTAGTGATAAAAGGAAGCAATTAAATAACATTGCTATAGTAAACTAGCTTAAGAGGTGTGGATAAGCAACATGGTTGAGTGCGAACTTTGCGGTAGACCTATAGTAGGTAAAGCGTACAGAGTCTACGTTGAAGGAGCCGAACTTACAGTATGTAATGTATGCTATATAAAAGTGGTGAGTCGTAAAAACACATCTTACACTAGTGTAGTTAGTGTAAGAAAGCAGAAAATAGCGCAGCCACATACTAAGCCAAAACTACCTTTTAGAAGAACCCCGAGTCTAGATGTGGAGTACGAGGTTGTCGAAGACTATGCCCAAAGAATTAAAAGCGCTAGAGAGAGACTAGGTTGGTCTCTTAGCGTTTTAGCGCAAAAGGTTAAAGAAAAAGAATCTGTTCTTAGAAGAATAGAACAAGGAAGATTAACTCCACCAATAGATTTAGCTAAAAGATTAGAGAAAATTTTAGGTATAAAACTTCTCGAACCAACAGTTGAAGAGTACGTTACAAAACGAATTGGAGATAAAGACTTAACCTTAGGGGATATTGTAGTTATAAGGAAAAAGAAGGGAGATTAGTGAGGAAAGCAGTAATAATCACAGTTAATGGAAGAAATAAGGGTAGAATAAAGGAGCTCATAGCTCTTTCAGAAACCTTAGGCTACACTATAGTCAAGATCTTCTCTCAGAACAGGGAAAAACCTGATCCAAGGTTTTTCCTTGGAAAAGGAAAATTTATGGAACTTGTAGAGTATATAAAGAGCATGCAAGATAAGGAAAAAGAAGATATAACATTAATTTTTGATGGAAGTTTAAAACCAGTACAATTTTTCAATATTTATAAGAGCCTTGGTAATGTAAACGTTCTAGATAGAGTACAGCTAATACTTGAAATATTTGATGAACATGCAGGTACGAAAGAGGCTAAATTACAAATAGAGCTTGCTAAACTTAAACATATTAAACCTATAGTTAAGGAATGGATTAGGCAAAGAAAACTAGGTGAACTCCCAGGATTCTTAGGTTCCGGAAGATACGATATTGATGCTTACTACTTAATGATAAAACGTAGAATAACAAAAATTACAAGGGATTTGGAAAAGCTAAGGAAGCTAAGAGAGAAGCTTAGAAAAAGTAGAAGGAAAGTAGGAATAAACACTATAGCAATAGTAGGGTACACGTCCGCGGGCAAAACATCACTATTTAATGCATTAACTGGTATACGAAGAAAGGTAGGTGAGGAACCCTTTACTACACTTTCACCTAAACATAGAGCCCTTTACCTAGATAATAAAATTAAAGTATTAGTAATGGATACTGTAGGTTTCATAGATTATGTACCCGTAGAAATAATTGAAGCGTTCTATTCAACACTTGAAGAAATAATTGAAGCTTCACTAATAATTTTAGTTATTGACATTTCAGAAAGTTTAGAGGAAATATGCAGAAAAATTAACGGTGTTTCCGAAACCCTAGAAAAGATAGGTGTTACAGGAAAACCTATGATAGTTACGTTTAACAAAATAGATTTAGTTGAAAATGTAAATGAATTAAATGGTAAAACAGAGTTCATAAAGAATATGCTATCCAAACGGTACGATAATACTATAGCTTATGTTAACATTTCAGCTAAGAAGAAAATAGGTATTGATGAACTACTACATAAGATAAGAGAAGCATTTACGAAAGAAATAGTAAAAATAGTTGCTAAAATACCGGAAAGCAGGTTAAGTGACATTATGTTACCGTTAAAAATAGTTGATAAACATAACGGATATTATACATGCGAAATCCATGTTTTTAGAGAAAACATAGGTTCAGCCTTAAAGAAGCTTAGGAGAAATAATGCCCAATTAATTTCATATTAGTTAGCTTTCAGGGACTCTAAGTTGAAAGTATTTGTTCTCAGACTTGGCCATAGACCTGAAAGAGATAAGAGAATTACAACTCATGTGGGTTTAGTTGCTAGAGCTTTTGGAGCATCAGGACTTGTTCTCGCAGATATTGTTGACAATAAAGTTGTTGAAAGTTTAAGAAAAGTTGTAAAGAACTGGGGTGGAGAATTCGAAATAATTCAGGGTGTTAGTGCTAAAAAATTCATTAATGAATGGAGAAAGCATGGAGGAGAGGTTATTCATTTAACAATGTATGGTTTGCCCGTAGACTACATAATACCTAAATTAAGGAATTCTAATAAAGATAAATTAATAATAGTTGGAGCAGAAAAAGTACCGATAGAGTATTACAAGTTAGCTGATTACAATATTGCAATAGGTCATCAGCCACATTCCGAAGTAGCTGCTTTAGCAATATTCCTAGATAGACTCTTTGAAGGAAGAGAACTCTACATGAAATTTAGAAACGCGAAAATCCAGGTAGAACCCTGCGAGAAAGGGAAAAAGGTGATTAAGAAAGTTGAAGAGAAAAAACGACATAATAGAATTCGTTAAACTAATGTTAGGTGAGCAAGCAGCGAAAATTTTTGCTGAACTTTACAAAATAGGCGAAGAAGTAAACGATGAGGAAATAGCTAAGAGGCTTGGATTAAAGCTTAATGTAGTGAGGAAACAACTGTATCTTTTATCAGAGCAAGGACTTGTTTCTTATAGGAGAACCAAAGGAAAAAATGGAGAATGGTACACGTACTATTGGAGAATAGAGAGGGACAGATTGTTAGGAATAATTCGTTCAAGAAAAATGATTACATTAAATAAATTACGGGAAAGACTAAGATACGAGGAAACAAATACATTTTACATTTGTCCGAATTGTGGAGTAAGATTTACATTTGATGAAGCATTAGAAAACGGTTTTAGATGTCCGAGATGTGGAATGTCTCTTGAGTATTTTGATAATTCAAGAATAGTTGAGTTTTTACGTAGGAAAATAGCTGAATTGGAAAAGATAGTTTATAGTGAGGAAAAAAGTGGAAAATGAGGGAGAAGATAAATTTAGTGGATTTATTCTGTGGAGCTGGAGGTTTTGCAAAGGGTTTTTACGATTTAGGGTTTAACATTGTTTTAGCAATAGATAATTTTAAACTTGCCTCTGAAACATATAAGGCGAACTTTCCGGAAGCCATAGTTGTAACTGAAGATATAAGGGACATAGGTTGTGATTTCATATTCAAAATCTTAGACGGAAAAGATATAGATGTTGTTATAGGAAGTCCCCCTTGCGAACCATTTACCGGAGCTAATCCGCGTAGAAAAGAGAAACCATTGGATAGGCTATACTCGGATCCTATGGGTCAATTAACATTAGAATTCATTAGGATTGTAAAATGTCTTAAACCTAGAATTTTCATAATGGAAAATGTCCCCCAAATACTTGATGATGGATTAAAACATGCTTTACGTAGGGAATTTAGAAACGCAGGATATAGTAACATATTTTTCAACATTCTAAGAGCTGAAGACTACGGTACACCCTCTCATAGAGTTAGAGTATTTATTTCGAACATTAAAATAAAGCCTAAGAGAACAGTTAAAAAATATATTACCGTTGAAGAAGCACTCAAGGACCTTCCTGAACCCGGTAGCTCAGAAGTACCGAATCATGAACCTGTACCTTTAAGTCCAAGGAAGCTTAGGAGAATAGCTAAGGTAAAATGGGGTCAGGCACTTATACGTTACGAAGGATTTAAAGGAAAACTTCTTCCAAACCTAATAAGACTTCACCCTAAAAAACTTGCACCAACCGTTCTCGGATCATCAAGGTTCATTCACCCCTTCGAAGACCGATTCTTAACAGTTAGAGAGCAGGCAAGACTCATGGGGTATCCTGATAACTTCGTTTTCTTAGGAGGTAGAGATGCACAATTTAACCAGGTTGGAGAGTCAGTTCCAGTACCTTTATCTAAGGCAATAGCTTCTGTTGTTCTAGAGAAACTCATAGAGGATTGAGCATTATGCTTTACATTATAGTTCACAATATAAGTAGTGTTCAGAGATTATCAGATATAGCACGATTCATATTAACATATACTAAGAAACATGAAGTACCATTACTCGTGCTTTCTAGAGTTTCAGGAAGCGCTGCACAAACAGGATTAGCTGAAGTAAGTAAGCTCGCATACAAACTTGGACGACCAATATTAATAACCGAAGGCTTAGAGGACACATTACAAATAATTAAACCCGAAAAATGCTTCATAGTATTAGGCCAAGGTGAGGAAATCGATAGTGTTCTAAAAGAACTAGAAGAAAACAAGAAAGTAGCCCTAATACTACCCGGATCTGAAGCAGCATTTTCAAAATATGAAGCATCACTAGCAACACCCATTAAAGTTAATGGGTTAACCGAGGAAAACGGAATAGTCCCGCTAATAGCCATTACAATACATAAGATAATAGCTTACATAAGAGAAAGTAGAAAAATATAAGCCACAGTCCCATTTAGAAAAATAATTCGACGGGGCCCGTCGTCTAGCCCGGTTAGGACGCCGCCCTCACGAGGCGGTGGTCGGGGGTTCAAATCCCCCCGGGCCCACCATCTCCTTCCCTAGAATCCAAGCGAATTTCCACCTTATTCTCAATAATTACCATGCGATAATCTCCTATTTTGACTAATGACAATTGGTATATGTAAGTGAATTTTCGAAGAATGTGTTTGAAGAATTCAGTTTTATGTTAAAACTTATGTTCCACTTGAACTAAAAGTTAAACATTGTTAAATACTCTTGTTGACATTCATTTTAAATGCTATATTAAAACTTAATATTATGGAAAATAGAACTTCTTTTACTCAGAAGTGATGAACTCATGCGGCCAGTACGGGTTGAAGAAGCTTTAGGTAAAAAATTAGCGTATGATGTATCCTTAATAACTGAAGACTATAAGGGAGCAATACTTAAGAGAGGACATGTGATAACCTCCGAAGACATTGATATCCTTAAGAAATCTGGCCATTATGTTATTTTTGTAGAGGACGAGTCTGAAGGAGAACTCGTTCATGAAGATGAGGCCGTACATTCTCTCGCTAAAGAACTTTCAGGTCCAGGTACTTACGTCGAGAAAATACCTGAAGGTAAAGCTTTAGTGAAAGCTGCTTATAACGGACTGTTTAAAGTTAATGAAAAAGCTCTTTTTGAAATAAACTATCGGGGCGTTTTCGCTATAGCTTCTAGGAGGACATATTCTCCGGTGAAGCAAAACGATATACTGGCTATAATAGATCTAATCCCCTTAACTGTATCTGTAAACGATTTTGAAGTACATTTGAAAATAGCTAAAAACAACTATCCAGTATTCACGGTTAAGAAGTTTATTAGGAAAAGTGTTGGCATAGTAGTTACTGGAACAGAAGTTTATGAAGGACTAATCGAAGATAAAGCTTCAGATAAAGTCGAAGAAAAAGTTAGAAAATATGGCGGTTATGTTGCTGAGAAAACAATAGTGCCAGACGATGAAACAAGAATTAGAGAAGTCATTCTCGACTTCCTTAGAAAATACGATTTAGTAATAGCTACGGGAGGTATGAGTGTTGATCCAACAGATAAAACACCTAAAGCAATAGCTTCAACCGGTGCAAAAATCATAGCATATGGAATACCTGTAAAACCAACAACAATGAGCTTAATAGCGTACTACGGTGAAAAACCTATAATAGGCGTTTCCGCAGGAATAGTATTCTTCAAAGAAGAAAACGTACTAGACATCTTACTGCCAAAAATAATGGCAAATGAAAAATGGACACGTAAAGAAATAGCATCGTTAGGACATGGAGGAATAATGCCCATATTTCTCAAAAAACATGGAAAACATAAACATACATAAGTACAAAATAAAAACGTAAGCAACAAAAGTATTTAGATGAACCAAGTGATGAACCAACACCTAGCCGAGGAAATGAGGAAATCCCTGCAGGCTGAAATAAACCTATTAACAAACCAACACAACGTAAAATTAAAATTAACGTACCTACCATTTCTAAGAACATAAACAAAAAAGAAACTAATGCCTGAACTTTTAAATCCAAAGAAAAGGGGATCTCCAGTTCTGTGGTGATTGTCGCTATTTCGAGGGGAGACTTACGACGCGTATAGCTGTTCCGGACGAGCTCAATTGAATGAGAAATTTCGGATAGAAAGAAGGAAGAGATTGTGGGACCGCCGCCGGGATTTGAACCCGGGACCTCCGGATCCACAGTCCG
>CAZGLL010000022.1:0-31353 GCA_964526225.1 uncultured Desulfurococcales archaeon
TTTCAAACAAGCTCTTATCTGCACCACAAATTGGACAACGCCAATTATCAGGAAGCTCTTCAAAAAGAGTACCGGGTTTAATGCCGTGTTCCGGGTCTCCCTTTTCCTCATCGTAAATAAATCCACAAACAGTACATACATACCTAGTCAAAACCTTAAGCCTCCAAACATATTTTATATCTGATACGTCAAGAATATATTGTTTTATTCAACGCTATTTTTCTTTCTCCCTTTAATAATGAATTCTCTTATAGTGTATTACTGCTACTGTTTAAGAACATTTAAAGCTATGTTCTCTAAAGGTTCCATTATCGGAGACGGTGTTATCTGAGGATGTGCGGCTTTCGCTGATGCTATAATGTCTTCTGCTATCACATAGTTTTCGATTAGTGACCCTATCGTGTTTACTAATGAGCCTACATAATCTGTGTATCCGAACACCTGCCCTCCTATCAAGTATCTTTTACCTTTTAGGAATAGTAGTTTTACTTCTAAATCATGCGTTTCAGAAATTCCTGGCGGGTATTTGTCCTTAACCTTCATGCTTAATGCAGTATAGTTTAGCTTATGCTCTTCTGCTTGGGCTTCTGTGAGGCCTGCTGCTCCAATGACAATATCGCCTATTTTAGAAACATACTTTGGTACGATACCTTCAATTTTCACAACGTTTCCTTTAGCAATATTTACCGCAGCTACTCGAGCCTCCATAGTGGCTATTGACGCTAACATGTATTTAGCTGGTTTCTTAGTTACGAAGTCTCTCTTTTCAGCACAGTCGCCTACAGCATATATTCTTGGATCATTCGTTAGCATAAATGGATCAACTTTTACGCCATAATGTGTTGTTTGTAATCCGGATTTCTTAGCTAACTCCACATTAGCTACGATACCCGTAGTAATTATTGCTACGTCTGCTTCAATTCTATCGCCATTACTTAGAGTAACTCTTTCTAGTTTTCCATTTCCTTCAAAAGAAGCTATTGATGCATTAGTAACTATCTCAACACCCTTATCTTTAAGGTATCTTTCTACTTTGATTGCAAAGTCTTCGTCAAAATTTAACATTAAAATGTGCTTCAGCGATTCAACTATTGTAACTTTATATCCTGCTTCAACAAGTTCATTAGCTATTTCTACGCCAGCTAATCCTCCACCAACAATAACGATAGATGATGCCTCATTAACTTTCTCTTTCAGCTTAACCATTCTATCATAGTTTTCCTTAACATAGAACACTCCATCAAGTTCCTCTCCTTTCGCATCGAGTTTTGAAGGTTTAGAGCCCGTAGCTAAAACCAGGTACTCGTATTTTACTTCACCATGACCTTCTAAAATTACTTTCCTACCGAATCTATCGATGTCCACAGCTTTATCCACTATAAGCTCTATGCTATTTCTTTCGAAAATCTCATCACCTATAATGTTCTTTTCTAAAGGAATTCTCGTGAAAATATAGGGTATTGCGCAAGGTATTAGTTGTTTCTTAGAATCCCTAATTAAGACTATTTTAGCGGCAGGATTAAGGGTTCTATAGGTTAAGGCAGCCTCTATACCTGCAGGTCCACCACCAATAATGACCAAATTAGCTTTCACATTCGTCCACCTTATTTCAAATTACGCTTTATTCCAAAATATCAATATATTGTTTTAGCACTAAACTATACAGGTTTTCCAAGAACATCATTTGCTTATAAAAGTCATGTAACGCGGTAATTACTTACTGCGGTGAAGCAGCATGTGTAGGCTACTATTGTATGTGTTTAAGAATAAGGGCGCTTCCTGGGATGAAATAATTAATTCGTTCTATCTCGCTTCAACAAACGACACTATCTTACAGGAGATAGCTGGTAAGAAAACCCATAGCCATGGTTGGGGCTACGTGGTTTATAGGTTCTATGGAGGTAAAGCGTTCTTAAGCTACTATAGAACACCTACTTCAATAAGTAACGATGCTGAGGGAGTAGATTTACTTAAGGGTCTTGGGAAATTAATGTCTGAAGCGCAAGTGCTTATAGTTCATTCGAGACTTACAGGGGAAAAAGAAGTTAAGAATGTTGAAAATACGCATCCGTACATGGAGCATGTTCCCGGAAAATTTACGCTATGGCTTGCTCACAATGGGAGAGTAAGTAAAACAAGTTTAGCTCGAGAAGTTAAGTTAGAAAGCTACATAAGCATATATTCAGACACGTATTTCCTAACAAAATATTTAGCTACGAAAATTCCTTCAACAGCAAGTATGCATAACGTAGCTTCTGTTCTAAGGGAAATTGTTGAGAAAGGATACGTTATTTCAGCACTAAACATAGTTGCTCTCATAATGCTTAATGATGAAAGGGTATATGGGTTTGCGCTAAACTACATCGCACCTAAGGCTTCTGAAAGAGAGGAATACTACAGATTATACATGGTCTCTCCAAGTAATAATGAGAAAATTGTTGCGTCTTCAACGTTTACAAGATACTTTAGAAATGGGGAAATTAGGGCTTTAAATAATGGGGATATGGTGTTTTTCGAAATAGTTGACGGTGAGCTAAGATTTCATTTAAGCAACATATTTAAAACGTAAAGACTGCACTTTCCTCAATAGTAGCTTCTCTTTCACACAATCTATCGTTGAAGAATATTTTCAACTTTAATCTTAGCTTCGAACATTTTATGCATTTAATTGCAACTTTTCTTTTCTCGAAATCAACCATAATGTTGAACATGTTATCCCAAACCTTTATGTTTGAAACGTTTACCTTATACGCTAAGGGATAAATGGTTATTTCAACCTCGTTATCGTTGGGCTTAGGTTCTATTTTAAAGAAACCGTTGGTTATTGCATGTATGAGTGCTGCTGAAGACCAAGCTTGAATGAATTGTCCCATTTCACCACCATCAACATCACTATATACTTCATTTATTCTTCCGGGATCCGAATTTTCGAATGTAAGTTTAACTAACGTATTAAGCATTTCCTTAGCGAAATCTACATCTCCATAATTTAGTGATGCAATGATAACCCAGCCAGTATGTAGAGGCCAAATAGCTCCGCTATGGTATCCCCCATCATATACAGGGTCGTTTGATGAAACAGATCTTAGCCCCCATGGAGTTCTGAAGTCTTCTTTCTTAAGTCTTTCAAGAACCTTCAATGCCCTATTCTTAGGCGCTAGTTTGTAGTAAAGGGGCATTATTGGAAATATTGTAGTAGAGTCTTGGCTGTTAACGTGATCTCTATAGTAGTTTAGCTTGTTATTCCAGAAAACACTATCAAACTGCTCTTCAAGATATTCGGCATGCCTTTTAGCTTCACAAGATAACTTAGTATCGCTTACTACTTTAGCTAAGAAGCTAATTGACCTTAACGCTTCAATCCAGTAAGAATTTATTTCAACACATTTGCCCCTCCTCTTAGAAGCCCACCTTTCAGGCCATCCTATAAGTAGCTTTTCAGGTTGATTTTCAAGAAACAAATCGCCATCTATGTCGCATACTTTGTGTAAGAAACTGTATGCTTTAATAAGATTCTCATATTCCTCATTAATGAAGTCTTTATTTAAACTCCAATTGTAAAACTCTTTAAGTAAAATTATCCAGAGAATTGTAGAATCAATAGACATGTATCCGGTCTTAATGTTAGATCCTATTTTAGGTATTAGAACTATCTCATGAGGAATTTGTCCTTCACTACTTTGAAATTTCGCTAGAAGCTCTATTTGTTCTCGAACATTATCTATGAATCCAAGGGTTAATGCGGCAAATCCCGTCCATGCGGAATCTCTGCCGAAAAACCATGAGAAAACTGGTGCTCCGGCAAACCATCCCTTACCTACGCTTGTTTCACTATAGAGCATAAACATTGAAATTTTAGCCCAAACAAATGCTTTCTCAAAATAGAAATTCCCGGTCCAAACACTTAATGTGTCATAGGCTATCTTGCGGTAAAGTTCGTATGTTCTTTCGAAATCGCTATGCCATTCCTTAGTGGCTCTCTTAAGTTCGTTTAGAGCTTCCTTCCTAGAATAATTCGGTGAAAAAGCAAAAATAATGTAATTATTGGGTTTTATGCTTGCTTTATAGCTAAAGCTTCTATTTTTAACTGATAATGAGCATTCCTCTTTAGGAAGACAACTTGTAGCTAAAGCGCCTTCACCATCACTATTCCATAAGATCAATGATCGTTCATCAGCGATTTCATGTTTTAAGCTTTCATGAACTTCATTTAGTGGCCACATAAACCTTACTTCAGGCTTAAAAGAGAATTCTAAATCAACACTTTTTGTTCCGAAATTTTTCAAAACAACATAGTATGTTGGGCTATAATAATGTATGTAATCCAGTCTTACAATATCGTAGTTGTTTGAAGAATACTGATATCCTATGTAACCGTATCCGCTAACATACTTTTCACATTGCTTAAAAACATCCTCATTATTTATCTTAATGTTTATTTTCCTAAGGAAACCTAGGTAATTAAACCATAATCCAACTCTTTCTCTTGAAGGATTAGCTACCTTAGGTAACTCTCCTTTCTGAGTGAGTATGGTAAAGCTTTTCAGCCCTTTAACTATTGAGTATCCTTTAAGGTTTGATGTTTTAACCCATAGGTCTAGTCGTTCAAGGTTGTTTCTAGGTTTAGCTTTCCATATTTCATCGAGAACCTTATTCACACTTGTTTTGCTCAAACACTTTCTCCCATGATGGATTATATTCTCATATGTTAGAAAATGTTTTCTACAATCCTCAGAAGATACTGAAAAGGTTTAAGAATCCTAGTTTCGAGAAACACATTGTGAATTAAGGTATGCTGGTGTTAAGTTTTGTATAGTGACTATGGTTTTCTAAAGGCCAAAAACTCTTCTGAAGCAGCTTCTCTTAGAGAGTTTAGCACATACGATATTGTTAGAAGGCTTGGAGTTATTTCTCCAACACGTGTGCACTTAAAAAACCATCCAATAGACCAGCCTGTTACAGTATTTAATGCTGCATTAGCCGTAAAGGACTCTATGGTTCATGTATATGCTAGGATAATACTCGGTTACTACATGTATGTTAGCGGTGTAGCGAAAATAACTTTCCCAATAGAGGATTTATTTAGTGGCTTAGTTAACTTTAGCCACTACACTGCTGAACTAATACTTTACCCGACAATAAAATACGATATCTGGGGTGTTGAAGACCCCAGAGTTTCAGAGGTCGATAATAAACTCTACATGGTATATGTAGGTAGAACAATAAACTACTTCAACCCAGCAATAAGAAGGGAAAGAACAGCTCCAGTATTAGCACACGAGGTTACGCGAGACAATTGGGTTAAAACACACGTTTTCATACAGCCTAAAGAGAATAGAGAACATGTGATTAGCGATAAAGACGCTTTCATATATAAAATCGACGGTAAACCCTACATATTTCACAGGTTACATATGGACGACGAACAAACATATCTCGTAGTTAGCGAAATACCTGAAGAAGTAATTGCAGAAAGAAGACATGTTGCCGGAAAAGTTATAGAAATTGTTGAACATAAAACAACGGTTGTTCTCGATCCGGCACCGTTTGAACTAAAGCTCGGATGGGCTTGTCCTCCTGTAAAAGTCGGTAAGAGCGAGTACTTATTCTTGGTCCATGGCGTAGATAGGGAAATGGAGGGATACAGGGTTTTCGCAGCGTTAATGGAGTATAATAGAAGCGAAGGTTTTATAGTTAAAGCTGTAACACCATATTACATCATGGAGCCTAGACAAACATATGAGATCTTTGGTGATAGACCGAACGTCGTATTTCCATGCGGTTCATGGCTTATAGATAAAGATGTATTGTTAATAACGTATGGTGCTGCAGATTACCTTATAGGATTTGGAACGTTAAGTATAAGCGAGGCGTTATCGCTTCTCGATAAAGGTAGAATATATTAAACGGCAACTGTGAAAATACGGAAACGGTATGGAATCTTGGAGAAAATAGCTTTTATTTCAACCTATCCTCCGGAGGAATGCGGTATTGGAGAATACACTTACTTCTTAGTTAACGCCTTAAAAACAATCTTTGACGGTGAAATAGCTGTTTTTTCAAATATAGTATCAAATATTGGTGTTAGAGAGTATCCTAAGGGCGTAAAAGTCATTCCCTCCTTTTGGAGAGGGAAACCTATATACAACATAGCCCTTGAGAACATTAGGAAAACAGGCCCATATGATGTAATCCATATCCAACATGAGTGGGGGCTCTTTCCTGAACCTTTCGAGTTTTTAAGATTTCTAAGTAAGTTAAGGAAGCATGCTAAAAGAGTCGTAATAACCTTACATAAAGTTCTACATGTACTTAATTCTAAAGTTCGAAACGTTAAAAAATATCATAGAGAATTAAGCGAAATAGTAGACCTAATAATAGTTCATAGTGTTCTCCAAGAATTCGAGCTTTGGTCTCAAGGTCTTGAATTAGAGAGTATAGTGAGAATCCCTCATGGAACTTTAACTAATCCCTACATTAGTGAGCCTAAAGAAAAGCTTATTGAAAGCTTAGGTTTAGACGGAAGCATAAGCAGTAAAATAGTATTAACGACACCAGGGTTTCTAAGGATAGATAAGGGTCTTGACGTTTTATTTAGAACTTTTGAAAGAATAAGAAGGGTTAGAAATGATGTTGTACTTATTGTTTCAGGAAATTATCAAGGCAAACAAAGCGTTTTAGAGAAACTTAGAAGAATCATTGAACTTTATGGTGCAGAGGTTCCATCAGTAGTTCTTATAAGGAGATATCTAAGAACAGACGAAATTCTTAAGTTAATTGCGGCATCAGACATCATAATTCTACCATATAGGAGAGCTCGTGGAGAATATAGTGTTAGTGGAATATTGCATTTAGCCTTAGGTAGTTTTAAAATAATAGTTGGAACTAGGGTTCCAAGGCTTGTAGAGTATTATCAGTTAATGCCTAGTCTTTTTGCCCCACCAGAACGTGACGATATTTTAGCTAGAATAGTTCTTGATGTTTTAGAAAATTATAGGAAAGTATATAGAGAGTTTAAGTTAGCAATTACCTCTTTTGTAGAAAAAACATCATGGATTAATGTCGCTAAAAAACACCTAGAAGCTTACTACTCGTGATTTAAACCATTATTTTGGATTTTCTACGGAAAAAGAATCCTAAAATAATATATAACTGTATGAACTCTAATCTTCCTAAATACATTCCCAAAATTATTAATGCTTTACCCCAAAAGGATAATGTATGGTTAACGACGCCTACAGATAGTCCGACGCATCCCATAGCAGAAGTTACTTCAAAAAGAGAGTCTATAAAAGATGCCCCACTTACCCATGAAAATGCTATTGAAAGGAAAAGGTCTGTGAAAAAGTAAAGTGCTATAAAGCTTAGTACGCTAAGTATTGCTTCGTCACTTATGTTTTCTAACCCAACCTTCTTCCTAATGCTAACAGGCGCCTTTACGGCAATTGTTGTAGCAGCCCAGAATAAGTTCTTTAGTGCTACAATGAACCTATAAACTTTGATGCCACCTGCTGTGGAAAACGTTGCACCACCAATGAACATACCAACTACTAATAGCGCCTTACTTACATCGGAAAGCGAACCTAAATCTATAATTGAGAAGCCTGTTGTAGTAGATCCTGAAGCCATATGAAAGATTCCATTAGAAATGGAACTTATAATATTGTATCCATCAACATAATGGAGGGACAGTGCAAGTAATCCTGAAAAAGTGAACATTAAAAGGATGCTTACGACAAATTCCGCTGATTTCAGAAGGCTACCTATGCGAAGTGACATTAAATCTTTCAAATCACGGAAGTTTTGCGCACCAAGAATCATAAATATCAGAATTGTGATGTAAGCTATTGGTGCTCTCGTAATTACTGGAACAACGCTATTATTATATATGCTCATACCTCCTGTGGCGATCGTTGTCATTATTAGGTTTACTGCTTCAAAAAACGTCATACCAGATGCCATGTACAATACTATGCCTATCGCAGTTAATGAGAAATATATTGTAGCAACAATTTTAGCTGTAGCTATTACCGTTGGAGCAAGCTTTCCCCTTTCGACAAGATATACTCGTGAAATAATGTTGTACTGTGGTAGAATAATTACAGCTAGGACGACGACACCTAATTCTCCAATCCATTGCATCATACTTCTCCAAAGGAGAATAGAAGGCCTTAAAATTTCCACATTAGGAATTACTGTGAATCCCGTACCTGTAAAGCCACTAACACTTTCGAAAAATCCATCGTAAAGGTTCATTCCGAAATCAAGATACATAGCTATGGATGATAGAATAGGCATAAGAAGCCACACAATAGACGCCGTAATTAATGCTTCAAAAGGTGTTGGAGATTCTAAGTATTGGAACCCTTGAACATAAATACCTAATGCGAGAAGAGCGTAGCCTATTAGGAGAAAGGATATTGAAGGAGGATTTCCAGTTAAAATATCGGCAACCGGAACTACTAACATCATAGCTCCTTCGATAGTGAGTATTGCTGCAACAGTGATCAGTATTCTTTTAGGCGAAATCATCTCACATGCCTGCAACAGTGTTGAATAAGCACCCTAACGTAGAATTAATCATGTAGGAACTTCTTCTTAAACCCTACGAGTAAACAAATTTCTACAAACTTTGTAAAAACGTAAACATAAGATACTAAAGCTATTACAAGTAATGCCTCAAATACTAATCCACAAACACTTCCTACAAATAATATGAATAACCTCACATCTCTTGATGCGAACTGGGGTATACTACCCATCAATGCTGGATGTTTACCTAAATAATGTAGTGCTCTAATATGTAAATAGCTTACCATAAGAGAGCCCGATAGAGCTAGAAAGTAAATTGCAAAACTAAACATGTTTTCTTTATCAAGAAAAACGTATGAAAAATATGATGCGCCAAGAATAGCGACTATATCAACAATTCTATCTAGAACACCATCGATAAAAGCTCCAAACTTAGACGTTTTACCTAAGATTCTAGCTAACTCTCCGTCAACACCGTCAAGTATTGATGCTACTTGAACGAGAATTCCCGCTAAAATGGGGTTTGCTGAAACGTAGAAGTATAGTGGAGTCAAACCAAGTATGAAAATAGCTATGGAGACTATGTTAGGTGAAGGTTTGTATCCCCTTGAAACAATGAATAAAGTTATTCTTGTAGAGATCTTTCTATTAACATATTTAGCTATAGGCCCATCCTCTCTTTTACCTAAAGAACTCATGTGTCCTCATCTCTTCAAGAACTGTATCTAGCACGGGTCTTGAATCACCATAAAGTAGCTCTATCAAATCTCTTGGGGTGTCGATGTCAATCCAGTACTCTCCTAAAACGTCAACAACCTTAACTTGGCAGTTACTTTCAGCCACTGTAGAGATAGCTTTAGAGACTGAAAGATCCTCATATCGAGCATTGCTTTTTTTAATAATGCCTATTGCCTCCTTTGTGAAGATCATTACGCCTACATCGATATGTGTGAAAGTTTTTAGGTTTTTCCCTATTTTCTTTAGAATACCGTTTTCGGCAAGTATTTTGGTTGCTTCTTCAACTCTAATAAATCTCGGCTTAGAATCGCCACCAACAATAATACATGCATCATAAGTTTCTTCAACAATTCTTAATGGTACTTTATAGGTGTATATGTGATCCGCCATAGATACAAGAAATTTTTCTCCCATAACGTTCTCGCTACCTAGAAGTAAACTATACCCATTACCCCATTCAGGCTTAGGATTACTAACGAATAGTATTTTAACATCACTTAGAGCCTTAATGTATTTTGAAAGTATCCTCATAGCTCTTCTAAGGAAGCTTTCGCTAACTACAATCACTATTCTCTTAACACCAACCTTAACTAATGCTGATAATGGATAAAGAATTAATGGAATGTTCTCTATTTTGTAAAAATACTTCGGTATAGAACCAGTAATTCCTCTAAGCCTTTTACCGAATCCAGCAGCTAAAATTACAGCTTCATCAACCTTGGTCATAGAACTATTACCTGCCATAGTATCCCCATAGAACAGCGTATCCAACCACATGTGCCTTAGCGTACTCTAAGATTTCAACTAAATCACCATATATTTCCTTGGGTACTTCGGTGTCGAGAGCTAATATTATGAAAACATATCTGTGAGATTCGCCGGGAGGAGGACATGGTCCTCCATAGCCAAAGTATCCGAAGTCGTTCTTAAGTTGATAACCTACGTTTTCAACGTACTCTTTCTTAGGCACATTTTCTGGGAGCTCGGAAACGCTTGGAGGCATATTAACTATTACCCAATGTACGAAGAATCCGCTTGGAGCATCAGGGTCGTAAACTAGAAGTAGTAGCGATTTAGCATCGCCTTGAATACCAGACCATTTTAGAGGTGGTGAAATATTTTCCCCATCACAAGTGTATTTCTTAGGTATTTCACCACGGTGTGGAAAAACTGTACTTTCAAGTTTAAACTCGTACTTAGCATTTTCTATGATATTCTTTACAAGTTCAAGCTGGTTTTTAGTTTCATGTTTAAACATTAGGAACCCTATTATTACCGCAATTATTACTACGAGAGAAGCTAAAGTCAATATTACTGTCTTACCATCAATTCTCACTTACACCACTCCCATAACCCATTTATTACTCTAAAACAATTTAAGCTAATCGTAGAATCTAGTGCTGACAGAGGTGATTAGGAACGGTTCTTTCAAAATTTAGAGATATAGTGTTTAACATTATCGTAGACTATGTCAAGGTACTAGGCAAAATAGGGTTTAAACCATGGCATTTCACATTATTAGGCTTCTTATTCTCAATAGTTTATCTTCATACTATAGCATGCAATTCAATAGCATTGTCTATACTGTTCCTTTTAGCATCGGGATTCATGGACGTTTTCGATGGTGCTTTAGCTAAAGCTTTAGGAGTAGTTAGCAAGAGTGGAGCATATCTTGATTCGATAATTGATAGGTTAGAAGACATTGTTTATTATGTAGGTTTCATAATTCTAGATTTCAATAGCTACATTGTCAGCCTCGCCTTAGGTTTGACGATAACGCTTACATATAGTAGTGCAAGACTGGAAAATCTCGGAATAACTAATCCCAGAATAAGTCTTTTTGAGAGAAGCGATAGAATCATCGTTTTAGCTTTGATCTTAGCTTTCTACATGGTTTCAACTGAAGTTTCTAGAACCCTATTTAACTTATACACTTTAGCTTTAATGATAGTTGTTCTATTAAGGATAATTACTGGGTATTTCGATTTAAAATGATTTGAAACTATATTATGTTCTTAAACATTTCATCGATTTTCGTGTTTTCAAGCTTCTCATATCTTTCAGTAGTTCCAACATCATACCATAAGCCTTCGTACTTGTACGCTAAAACCTTTCCACCTTCAGAAATTATTTTAGGGATAAGGTCCCCCATAATGTCTATTTCCTTCTTCTCCTTAGCTATATCCTCAAGGTATGCTCTCGCATTAGTGTTAAGTGCGAGTATACCTATTGTAACGTAAATGTTAAGCCAGGGTTTCTCACTAATTCTCTTCACAAACGAGTTTTCGAGTTCAACTACTCCTACAGGTATTTGGTACTTAGTAGCTACGGCTAATGTTGCATCAGCGCGATTTAGTCTGTGATAGTTAACCATGTCTTTAAGGTTTATCGTTGATAAAATGTCTCCATAATATATTACTATGTCGTTAACATTTTCGAAAACACCCTTCCGAAAAGCATTTAGTAATGCACCACCTGTTCCTTTAAGATCCTTAGGGTCTTGAACATACTCAATATTCACATTAAATCTTGATCCATCTTCGAAATAGTTAACTATTTGCTCATGCTTATAACCTACGAGTAAAACAATATCTTTAATTCCATGGTGTCTTAGCAGTTTAACAATATATTCTAATAGCGGCTTCTGCTTACTTCCGACAGGTATCATTGTTTTCTGAAAGTAGTATGTAAGTGGTCTAAGTCTTCTCCCCTCCCCTCCACATAGAATAGCGCCCTTAATCGCCATCTATCCTTAACCCTCACAGAACTCCTATCGGCACTATTTTAAATTGTTTCTTCTAAGAAATAAATGTTTAAGAGGAGATTTCATGGAGAAAACAGAACCCATAGTAACTAAGGCACTTATACTCGTAAATTTAGCAGTTTACGTTATAGCAGGCATTATTGGCGGGTCATTTCTTGAATTAAACGATAAAGTATTAATGCTATTAGGGCAATTCAACTATTTCGTACTAAAGTATGGGTGGTATTTTCAACTATTAACTGCAATGTTCGTACATATCAATATAGTTCATTTAGCATTTAACATGTTCTGGCTTTACATATTAGGAACACAATGTGAATTAACATTTGGAACCAAAAGGTACTTGGCAATATATTTTACTAGTGGATTTTTCGGAAACATATTAACGCTTTATCTCTTACCTTTAGAAACCATTAGTGCTGGAGCTAGTGGTGCTGTTTTCGGAATTTTTGGTTCACTCATGGCTTATAGTGGGTTTACACGTAGAAGAATGTTTGCTTCAATAGTCTATGCAATATTCATCCTGGTTTTAAATGCGGGATTCGGAGTTAATGTTGTAGCGCATTTTGGAGGTCTTCTATCAGGATTCATTTTAGGATACATCTACGCTAGAAGAGCAAAGATACTCTACAATGTTTGAAAGTTTAGAACAGAAATGTTCGAAGCTATAGGATTTTAAGAATAAATTTCTAAAATGAATCCATGGTGTAACATATGAACGAAAAGAACTTAGTGCTCGGACTGGTTGCGACATTAATACTCGTACTAAGCCTGCTAATGTCAACAACATTCAACGTTCCATCGTTAACAACGCATCCCCCAGCAATAGATCAGTCAACCGATACAGCCGTGAACGCGACAAGCGGTAACGCTACAGAAATTCAGGTAAATACGTTTAATACATACAATGAGCTCGTAGAATTTGTGAAATCATCTATTAAACCTGGGCTGCCTCTATTACCTTTTGTCAGAGGTGTTGTTTTATCAGACGTAGTATTTACGTCAACTTCGCTCCTACTGCTAGAATCCTCTAAGGGCACAGTAGTCCCTGTCACAACAACTGTGCCTACTACAACCGCGACCTTAGTTAAATCACCTCTAGAGTTCTCTAAGACTAATGTTCAAGTTGAAGGTGTTGATGAGCTTGATCATGTTAAAACCGATGGTGAATACATATACGTTGCAAGAGAAAACACAGTATACATCGTTAGAGCCTATCCCCCAGATGACGCTTCCTTGGTTTCGAAAATTCAAGTAAATGGAATGGTTAGAGGATTGTTCATTGAAAATGAAAAGTTAATTGTAGTTTACTTTGAAAGACAAGCCCCACCAACAATAACCTACACTATAGTCAAAGAAAACGCTATTGAAAATTCTCTATACAAGTTTGCTCCTAAAGTAGTTATTGAAATATACGATGTTTCCACTCCGGAATCGCCAGTAAAAATCGGGGAATACTCAGCTTATGGCTCATTTGTTGCTTCTAGACTAAGTGACAACATAGTCTATGTTATTTTGCAGTATCCAGCAATTCTTTACAAAGACTTTGTTCCATTACCTATAGTTAATAATGAAGTTGTTCCTCCAAGCAAGATAGGGTATTTCTGCAGAGACTACTCCTATGTTTTCACAATAATTTTAGCTATAGACGTAGAAAATGCAAGGTCCAATGAGGAAGTGTTTCTAACAGGATCTTCAGCTAGAATATACATGTCAAAGAGGAATCTCTACATTCTCTCAACGAAATATCCCGACTATAGAGAGATTCACGTTAAAGCACTAAACATAATACTGGAGGATGCTCCGGAGAATGTTAAGGAAGCTATCGATAAGATTATGGAGTTAAACATTGACGAACACTTGAAGTACAAGCTTATTACTGAAGTTGTTAGTGAATACTTTAACAAACTATCTTCTACTAAAAGAAAAGAACTCATGGAGAATGTATTTAATGAACTAAAGGAGTTTATGAAAGAAAAAACCATCATCTACAGATTCTCAATTAACGGACTGGAGATTAAGGCTGAAGCCAAAGGTGAGGTTCCAGGGAAAGTTCTAGACCAATTCTCAATGGACGAATTTGAAGAATACTTTAGAGTTGCAACTACAGAAACAATATATGAACCATATGCTCCACCGAAAACCGTGAATAACGTTTACGTTTTAAACATGAGTCTTGAAATCGTAGGTAAGCTTGAAGGTTTAGCTTTAAACGAAAGAATTTATGCGGCAAGATTTTCGGGAACGAAATGCTATCTTGTCACGTTTAGACGTGTTGATCCGCTATTTACAATAGACCTTTCAAACCCAAGAGAACCTAAGGTTCTAGGGTTCCTTAAGACACCTGGTTTCTCAGAGTACCTTCACCCATACGGAAACAACTATCTTATAGGTATTGGTAGAGCTGCTGACGAATATGGTAGAATTAAAGGGTTAAAAATAGCATTGTTTGACATATCAGATCCCGAGGATCCCAAGGAGGTTTCAAACATTACCTTAGAAGATTTAGGGCTGTGGTCGCCAATACTTAGTGATCATAAAGCATTCATGATAAATGAGAACAAATCATACTTTGCAGTTCCAGTTAGAGGCGAAATAGAGGGAATATACATTATAAGCGTAAGTAACGGGAAACTACTAATTAAGGGATTCATTAGCTTAGAGGACCCAATAAGAACAATATACATTGAGGATTTCATATACGGTATTTCGCTGTGGAAAATAAAGATAGTTGATGATGCAACGATTTCCGAAGTGAAAACGATAAGTTTAGCTTAATCAATATTTGCTTTCTTTTCTTCTTTCTACCGTAATTTGTGGTAAGGCTTAAGTTAGTATTCTAACACACACCAACTATAGTAGCTTAGGGTATCGGCGATGGTAATGTCCTATGAAAGATATTGAATGGTGGAAAAAACCGGCTAGAGTTTTCCAGTTCAACCTTGAAGACCCATATGGTTTCTTCATTAAGAAATTCGATGCAGAAACGTTAGTTAATCTAGCTAGAAGAATGAGAGCAAACGTCCTAGTTGTTTTTGCAAGAGACGCTTGGGGTAGGAGGCTTTATCTTAGAGGTAAGGTTGCACCTAAACATCCTAGGCTTACTGAGAAATCAAGTGTTGAAAAGCTTGTTGAAGAAGCTAGAAAGTTCGGTATAAAAGTTGTAATTATGGTTGCACATACGGCTAACAAGTACATGTATGAGAAACACCCTGACTGGGCTCAAGTTAACGCTAAAGGGGAAATTATAGTTTTAGAACATATTCCATCAGAATTTAAGATTAAAAGTCCTCAATGGCCTCTTCTCTGCATAAATTCACCGTATATTCAATATTTAGAGGAGGAAGTTAGCGAAAGTATTAAAGCAACAAATCCTGACGGAGTACTTTTAGATTCATTTAGATATCAACCTGACTTCAATAAGGCTTGTTACTGTGATTATTGTCAAATAGCTTTCACTAAGGAGACAGGACTCGAGCTTCCTGAAGAAGAAAACTGGGAAACTATGGAATGGAAGGAGGCTTGGAAATGGCGTTACAAAGTTGTTGTTAGAGCTATAGCTAGACTTAGAAACATCGTTAAAAAATACGATCCAAACCTGGTTTACATGTACAATAATCATCCAGCAGGATGGGCTGGTAGAGCAAATAAGGTTGTCGAAGACCTTAGAGACATCATAGACGTAGTTTTTGCTGAATGTAGTGAAGCAGATCATCAACCACCAGGGTTCATATCCGAAATGGTTAGATTAACTAAGGCTATGAGTGGAGAGAAACCTGTCTGGGCATCCAGAAACGCCTTCTACATGTATAGAACAGTTACGTCGGCAACACCAATAATTGTTAAACAGGGCCTTAGAGAAGCACTTATAGCCGGAGGATCACCATGGGTACTGTTCTTTTCGTCAACACTAACTCAGGATCCTAGAGTTTTAGACGCTGTTGCTGAAGTTTATAAGGAAATAGAGGAAATGGAAGATTACCTCATAGGTCTTGAGGAAGTAAAGTATGTTGGTATTGTAGCATCGAATGCTACAAGGGACTGGTATGGTAAAAGTAATCCAGCAATTTATGTTGATGAAACAAGGGGGTTCTACTATGCTTTAGTAAACCAACATATACCGGTAGGGTTCATTGCAGATACGGACCTTGCTAATGTAGAAAAACTTTCACAGTATTCAACAGTAATATTAGCGAATACAGCGTGTGTTTCAGATAAATCGATTGAAGCATTGAAGAAATATGTGGAGGAAGGTGGAGGAATAGTTGCTACATATCAAGCAACAACATTGGATATGGATGGTGTTGATAGAGAAGATTTTGGAATTTCAGAGCTTCTAGGAGCACATTATGAGGGAGTACTTAGCCTTCCATGGAGCTACGTTATACTTGAGAAGGATGGTTTCAAAAAAGTACATAATATTGTACCGCTTGGTGACATGGATTACACGTTTAAAAATAAAAGGAGCGAGGAGGGATTAGCTAACCAGGTTAGAGCTAAAGTTGAGAGTGAAAAAGTAAAGATAATAGGTAGAATGGCCCTTGCTGCAGCAGACTACGGATTCGAATATACCTTAGGTAGAAGTACTCCGCCAATAGGAATAGAGACTATGGAACCATCAATAATAGTTTCTGAAGACAAAGTATTCTATTTCTCATTCCAACTAGGGAGACATTTCTGGAGAATAGGACACCCAGATTATTTAAACATGATAGTTGAAAGTACACTCTATGTAGCAAAGAATCCGCCACCAATAGAAACAAATGCTCCAGAAACAGTTGAAATAAGCTTATTTAAGAGAGATAACGAACTATTCTTTATTCACTTACTTAACCACACATATAATCAACGAGTACTCTCAATACCAATGGGTCCAAGTAGACAAGCACTACCTGGGTATAGTCAACCCTATGCTGTTCATCCGCCTAGAAGAGTAGATCCAATAAGTAATATTAGAATAAAACTTAAGCTGGGAAAGGATTGGGAAGAAGCAAAAATAGTTTTGCCGCTAAGGAAAGCTGAGAAAAAGGTAAAAATAAGGAATAATGAGATTTCATATACCTTACCTATATTGAATGAATACGAAGCAATAGTTATAGAGAAAACATATTAAATAATGAGGTAATTTAGACTATAAGGCCAAAGATTTTTACAGCAACATTCCTTATTATAGTAGCTTTCTTTGATGACTTAAACTTTCTGAGGTGTTAGCTGAGTAGTAGTCATAAGTTAGACATATAGCTTCTGAAATACTTTCAATACTGAACACTATAAGCTATAATATTATGTTTTAGAATGAAGCTTAAGGTTTTTAGGGAAAAACTAAAAGTTTTTCAAGATATCTCCTAACATCAGATAATAACATGTTGGAATATGTGGAAACCACTTCTACATTATAGAATTCATGAACATTGCTTTTGGAAAGGATTTTTGAAGGAGAAGCAACGTTTTCATCATAAATTATTGCTACTAAATAACCTAAAATTTGAACACCTTTCACACCTTTAACATTCAAGAATAAGCGTTTCGACGGAGCAATACATCCTTTACAACCTTTACCCTTTACCTTTAAAACAAGGACATTAACTCTTTGATCCATCATACTACCTCGCATACTATATGGGTTAATTTTAACTATACCTAATTATTTCTATTTACGCTAAGAGAGAAGGGGATAAGCTCTATGGCGTACCTAGTTGCAACAGAAGATGCTGAGCTCTCAAAAATTATTGATAAAATGGTTTTTGAAAAACTTAGGAAAAAGGAGGAAACAAGGTGTTGTAAAAAACCATTTGAGAGTGAAATAGAAATCTATAGTGTAAAAGATCTGGAATACCTTATTAGAACATGTAGAGTAGTATTTATAAACTTCTATTCGCCAGCATGTAGCTATTGTAAACTGTTTCAGCCAATTTTCTCTCATGTAGGAGCAATGTTTAAAGGGAAGGCAGTGTTTGCTAAAGCAAATGTTATGAACGTTCCTGAAATAGCTTGGCAATTCGATGTTAGAGGAACGCCGACAACAATAGCTTTAATTGATGGTGTTTTAAAAGCATATATTCCAGGATTTGTTGATGAAACAACATTTACACGTATCGTAAAGGACATTCTGAAGAAGGCAAAATGTATGTGATAACACACTAACTACTATTAGCAAATTTTTCTCTAAAACCTGAACCCCTATACCGACTCTTGCTAGGATGGAATTGTAAATTTTCTACATGGATCGTACTTTGTATCCTATGAGGGTTTTAGCAATATCACTTAATGATTTAGATCGTAGTTCATTTATGAAGAGTTTTATATTCTCATTTCTCATTCTGCTTTTCAAAATTATAAAATCGTATTCCTCCCATGTATAATGAATGTATTTTAGCTTATATACTTCGGCAGCATATTTTAACATCAAGCCTACTTCGGCTTTACCTTCAGCAATCATTTTAGCAGCTTCTAAGTGAGAAAATACTTCTACATTATAACCTTTAATTCTCTTTACAACTTCATGGAAGTTCAAGTTTCTTCTTTTACAGAACTCCCTTAACATTTGATCTAAATGAACTCTTGTTCCGGAAC
Organism: uncultured Desulfurococcales archaeon; assembly: GCA_964526225.1. Classification (GTDB taxonomy): domain Archaea; phylum Thermoproteota; class Thermoprotei_A; order EX4484-217-1; family EX4484-217-1; genus DRYM01. Next base: position 18,608 of record CAZGLL010000022.1, read on the forward strand.
CTAAATTCCTATTTACAAGCTTCAATTCTCCCTTAACAAGGCTTCCAAGAATTTCGTCTATACTGTTAAAGTTGAGGCTTGGATGATATGCTAGAACCTGCTCTCTAAGATACCCTTTAATTATTTCAGCTTTGTCTTCGAGCCAGTAGTTTTTCAAGAAAGGTTTATTGTACATTCCGGTTTTTGAATCATAAAGATGTGCTGTTGCTATATCTGCTTCGTTAAGCATTAATGCAGCTAATCCTCCCGACGAACCTATCCATGAAGTTTCAATATTTATTTTATACTTCCTTCTCAAATACCCTATGAAGAGTTCTAGAAGTATATCGTTGCTTCCAACGATTAGTATTTGTGGTTTCGTCTTTGGTTTTTCGTAAATTTCGAATGTTAACCCTAACGCTTTTATGGTTTCTTCATAAATCTTTAAGAGCTCTTTACCGTATTTAGTTAATTTTGTTCCGCCTCCGCCTCTTCCACCACGAACCTTCTCAACTACTTTAACTCCTAAAGTAGCTTCTATTTTGGCTAATCTATCCCAAGCTCTAGAATAAGCTAAGCCTAAGGCTTTAGATGCTAAGTATATTGAATTGTATTTATCTATGAGCTTTAATAGATTAGCTGTTTCTGAGTCTAAAATTTTTGTTCCATCTATTTCAAATAATATTTCAACTCTAATGTTAATCTTGTCTCTAAGATTCATTGTGCGTCCTTGTATAGTTTTCTAAGGAAAGATATTTAAGTTAGTATCCGTTATCCGAAAACGGGTAACGAACATGAGTTCTATAGCCTTAATGATTATAGCATTTGCAGCGGTTTTGTTAGTAGCATTGCTTAGCTTAGCGTTCATGTTCTTTACAAGTGAGAAACAAGTAGTACTAAGAGTTTCAACAACAACCAGCCTATATGCTACAGGCCTCCTAGATAGATTAGCTGAGGAATTTTCCAAAGAACACCCTAACATTGTTGTCCAATTTATTGCTGTTGGTAGTGGTGAAGCACTTAGGAAAGCGGAACTAGGTGATGTAGATCTGGTTCTAGTGCATGCTCCATCTTTAGAAAGGGAATATTTAGAAAAGGGAGTTATTTACGGTGGAAGAATTTTTGCCTATAACTATTTCGTAATAGTAGGTCCTAAGAGCGATCCAGCAAATATAGCAAAGCTTGATCCTGTTGAGGCTATGAAGAAAATATATGAAGCTGGAGAGAAAGGCTATGCAAAATTCGTTTCTAGAGGTGATAATTCAGGAACCCATATTAGAGAGCTTATGCTTTGGAGAAAAGCGGGCCTTAACCCTAAAGGTAAGCCATGGTATATTGAAATAGGCTCAGATATGTCGCAAACATTAATGGTAGCTAATGAGCATTCAGCTTACACATTGTCTGACATAGGAACATACCTTAAATTTAGCAGTAGACTTACTGAACTCAAAGTCTTAGTTAATAAAGGCGACATCTTAGTCAACATATATTCAGCATATCTCGTTCGAAAATCGAGAAACGAGAAGTTCGCTAAAATGTTCATTAACTTCATAGTTTCCAATAAAGGCCAGGAAATAATTAGTAGCTATGGCAAGGAAGAATTCGGGAGGCCCTTGTTCTATCCTGCAAAATCAGCTAATGTTGAAGAGCTAAAGCAAATGTGGAATGAGTTAGCGAGAGGGTAAGGAGTCATGGAAGGGCTTTATCAAGAAGTTTTAGCTATAACCTTAAGAACACTGTGGATTTCAAGTACAGCAACTATTCTAGCCATATCATGGTCTATACCATTATCTTTAATTCTAACGTCTTTTAAGAACAAAATTAGCATTTTCATTCAGGACTTCTTTAACGCACTAATATCTTTACCAACGGTAGTTTTAGGCTTAGCACTTTATTTAACACTTTCAAAGTCTGGACCACTAGGGTTCTTAGGGTTACTCTACACTCCTCTTGCAATTTCGATAGGACAATCAATTCTTATAACGCCAATACTAGTGTCGATGATTACTTCAGGCTTTCAAAAACTAAGAGATGAAGTATGGGAAACAGCCATAACATTAGGTGCTTCAGAATTTCAAGCATCCATTGCTTTACTTAGAGAGGGAACTTTACTGCTGATTAGAGCTATTCTCGCAGGGTTCAATAGGGCTTTAGGTGAGCTCGGCGTTGCGTTAATTGTTGGGGGGAACATTAAAGGTTTCACAAGAGTACTAACAACAACTATTGCTTTAGAACTTACTAAGGGTAATTTCGAATTAGCGATATATTTAGGCCTAATACTACTTACATTGTCAACTACAATAACTATAGCTATTAGAAGCTTAGGTATTAGAGGTGCTTACAGATAAAATGATAACGTTGGATAACGTATGGTTTAGCTATGAAGATGAGCACTATGTACTTAAAAACATCAATTTAAGTATTAGTGAGGGAATAACCGTAATTAAGGGGCCTAATGGCTCAGGCAAAACAACATTATTGAAGATAGCTTCACTTCTCCTAAAACCCAAGAAGGGACATGTTATTGTTGAAGGAACATCTTTTTGGAAAGCAAGCAAGTCTGTAAGAGAGAAACTAAGGAAGAAAGTAGTTTATGTGCATGAGAAACCGTATCTTTTCAAAGGCACAGTTTACGATAACATAGCTTACCCGCTAAAAATTAGAGGTTACGATTTAAGTAGGGTAGCAAATGTTGCTAAAGAATTTGGTGTCGAAAAAATTCTCAACAAAAACGTAAATGAGCTTTCAGCTGGTATGCGACAATTAGTTGCGTTAGCAAGAGCATTCGTATTTAGACCAAAATATGTTTTCTTGGATGAGCCTTTAGCTAATCTTGATGATGAAAACAAGTCAAGGGTAATAGGGATAATTGAAAAGTATGCTAGAAAGGGAACAGCAATAGTCGCAGCTACGCACATGAATATTAATTTCAATAAAGAAACGATAAGCAAAATAGCTTTCATAAATAACGGAGTTATAGTTAAGGTTTCAAAGTATAGGTAAAGTCTAGTTCATAGCAATATTAGATTTTAACATACTTAAGAACTACCTGTAGAGTTTTCCTTCCAAGAATTCTCCTTAAATCTTCAATCCGTACTTTACCTTTTTCGTTTCTTATTTTGACTATTTTCTTAGCTAAAGTTGGCCCTATGCCTGGTATTTTTAGTAGCTCACGGTACTCTGCTTCATCCAAATTTATCGGGTAAAGATCTTTGTTTCTTTCAGCATAGATTCTTTTCGGATCTCTATCTAGTGGAAGCATTCCATTATCGTTAACTATGGATTCTATGTCTTCAAGTGTAAATTCATAATCTCTTATAAGATATGATGCTTGGTAAAGTCTTAACACTCTAGCTGTAGGACATGGTTGCTTATTTTCAAACGGAGTTTCCGGAATAGGTTCAAAGGGGCTATAGTATACTCTTCTCAATCCCACATCCCTATATAGTTTAAAAGTTACTCTTAAGTGTTCTAAATCTGTTTCACCTACAACACCAACTATTATTTGAGTATCTATTCCCGCACTAAGGTATCCTACTTTTTGGTGAAGTCTCTCCCTTTGCCGCCTAACTATCTTGAACGCTCTACTTATCCATTCCATTCTCTTCAAAATATCAACTTTGAAATCTCCCTTATCTGGAGCTATTTCTGAAAAGTAGTTTTTAGAGACAGTTTCTAAGTTAACACCTATCCTATCCGCTATAACTGCTGCTCTCCATACGAGATCCTTAGGTGTTCCTGGCATAAGTCTTAAGTGAATATACCCCGTAAATCCTCTCCTACGTAGTTCTTCAGCTACTTCAACTTGTTTCTCAACCGTTGTTTCAGGATCTTTCAGAACACCGCTACTAAGGAAAATTCCTCTAACCACTCCTCTCCTCCATAGAGTAAGGGTTGCCTTAACTAATTCGTTTACATCCCATGTTCTTCTTTCTGCTCTCCTACCTCTTCTAAATGCGCAATACTTGCACTGATAAGGGCATGCGTTAGTGAGTAGGGTTTTTAGAATAGGTATTCTTCTTCCCTTGGCTGATGCTTCGTATATTGGAACTCTTATTCTATCCCACCTAGCTGAAAGTGTAAGTATTTTCCATTTGCTCATGGCTAAGGATACCTTATCTTATTAGCTAGCTTCTTTAATATTCTCCACTTTACAACATAGTTCTTAAATGTTATCTTAGGCTTTTCCTCAATGAAGAGTTTCTGAAGAACATTTAAGCCGTCAGAGACGTTTGATAAAGGAGCGCCCATTAAGCTCATAATTAAAGGCGTTGCTAAGTAATTAGGTATTTTTATGTTATCTAGAAGTTTAACGTTACTCGTCTTTACTACGAGAACGCCCTCCGGTGAATGGTCTTTAAACAATCCTTCCTCATAAATTACCCCCTTAACCTTATTATCTCCCTGCACGAACTCCCTTTCAAACATTGGTCTAACAATTATGTGTGGCGCTTTCCTAACGTAAGGACCCCAGAAAACGTTTTCTCTAAGCTTAGCCCAACTTATCCCATTAACACTATTTAGTATTTTCAGAACTCTAGGAGTAACCCTAGGATCCCGTACGTAAACGCCTAGATTCCATTTTGAAATATAGAATGCCTTTGACCTGAACTTGTCTACAAAGGTTTCATCAACACTTACATGTTTACCTGAAAACTCGGCTTTAACTTCCTTATACTCCTTAAGCGCTCCTTCAAAACCATGCTTACCTATTGTTTCTAAGAGTCCCTCCCTAGCTAGGATATCGTTTATTCTAATAAGTTTCCTGTAATATGAGAAGCCATGATCCGAAACTAAAACAACAACATCAGATATTTGAGATAATGTTTTAACAAGCCTGTCCACTTCAGAGAAAAGCTTAGCTTCAAGTGGAACAGTCTCTTTTAAGAAGTTATGCTCGCATTTGTGAAGAATTACGTCAGGTATTGGAAGTATTATTGAGAAGAAATTCCATGATTCCTCATATGCGAGCTTTTCAATAACTTCTCTAAGGGCTGAAACGTATTTCAAATGATACTCTAAGGTTTCAGAACATGTTTCACAATGTTCCTCCTTAACTACTTCAGTTAGCATATTAGCATATTTCTCCTTGCTCTTGGGGTAGCACTGAGGCTTAGGAATCAGGATCGTATGGGAGATTATTATGGACTTACTTACAGGCACTATAGGATAGCCGGGAATAGGATTAATCACTACAGATTTAATGTTAAGCATAGATAGCATTTCATGTATTCTAGGATGCTCTAAATCCATGGCTGTATACAGTTTTTGGTCTAGAGTCTTCGGGTCCACATAGTCGAATGCAAAAACACCATGTTTGCCTGGGTTAACACCTGTTAAAATGCTACTCCATGAAGACGGTGTTGTTGGAGGGAAACATTCAAGAATGTATTTGAACCCTTTATTAATAATATTTTTTACTTCAGGAATACATCCTTTACTCATGAGCTTATTAAGATAGCTCCATGATAGAGCATCTAATCCTATAACTGAAACCCTAATATTATCAGTCACGGTTACCACGCTTCACATAACACTAGTTATTTATAAGAAGCAGCATAAAGACTTATTTGGGGCAAGAACTTGAAGCATGCCGATAATAAGAGGCTCACATATTTGATACTGATTATTTTGTTATTCATTACATCATCGGTAGCTATTTCAGCATATATGTCTTTAGCCGAGAAAAGAAAAGAGTTAAACTATTCAACACTTACATACAATATTCCCGGACCTCTACTGTTGTTTCTCGAAACCGAAAACGATGATTTAAAGAGCCTACTCTACAATGATGGAAGCTTAATTGTTGACGTTGTTTTCTGTAGGGAAAATCATTGTTTAATAAACATTATCCTTAGCTTAAATAAGGGTACTAAGGTTTTCCACGCCTTAGCAAAGCTTTCACTAAATGACAATATCGTATATAGTGTTGATGGTGAACCTTTAGGTAAGTGGATATTTGGCCTGCAAGATCTAAGGGTTAAATCAGGTTTCTTAAGGGATTGTTTAACCTTAGCAATTAACTACTATAGTAAAACCATTTATGGAAATTGTTTATTTTCAGAAAAATTCACTAAAGGTTGTTCCCTCAAAACCCATTATTATTAAAACGGACGAATCTAAAGTGGAACTTGAGACACAGTATGAATACGATTTAAGAAGTAAACTGCTTGAGAGCGTTAGTTTAAGGTTTATTAGTGATGTTCTACTAAACATGTTCAAAATATTGTATCTAGATTTTATTGGCGAAATGTCTTTAGAAAGCTATAGCGTTTCGAAGCCCTTAGAACTGAGGATCGATTTAAATACTGCCGTATTTAGCGTAGAGGAAGCTTATCTTACACTATCATCGGAAATTTATTTGAAATATTCTTCAGAAATTAGCGGGGAATTAATTCTTAAGGGAGGAAATTACACTTCAAAATGTACTGTTAAAAAGGGCATAGGTTATGCTTTGCTTTCCCTAAATAAGCCTCTTACAACACCTTCTGGAAAATATGTTATAATCTTAAAGGATAGTGGTGGAAAGGATGTTTCAAAAGCTGAAATTTCCTTAGAGAAAGCTGAAATAGTTATTAAAGAAGTTAGAATCGTTACTAATGGAAATCATGGAAAATACATTAGCATGGAAGTTCTCAACTTTGGTGCATTGCTTACATATCTTAGCAGAGTCCATATAAAATTTGGCGAGAAATGTAGCGTAGTTATTGAAACACGTAGGATACCGTTAAAGCCTGGAGGAATTACTCATCTTAAATTGCATTTGCCGAAAGATTTTGTTCCTGAGGGAATAGGTAGCTTAGACATAACATTAATTAATGATTTAGGGGAGCAATTAGTGTCGAGAAACATTACACTACGGCTTTAACTGAAATGTAGGGTTATGTTATGAGGGAATATGATGATTTCGGAAAAGTACGAGATGTTGTCAAAGATTCGGAAATTGTAGTAGGTATTCCTTCGAGAAATTCAGCACATACAATAGGTTATGTTCTTAAAAATGTTGATGTTGGGCTTAGAAAGTATTTTAGCGATAAAAGCTCCTTCGTTGTTATTTGTGATGGCTTATCAAGCGATGGAACAGTTGAAGTGGTTAATGTCTTTAAGAAGTACCTTAAAACACCTTTAGCAATAATTCCGAACACTAAATCACATGGTAAAGGAGGTGCTGTGAAAACAATATTGGAAGTTGCAGATGAAAGTTCTACTTTACAAGCATTGGTTTTAGTTGACAGCGATCTTAGATCCATTGTTCCAGAATGGATACCTCTCCTATCATCGGTTACTGAAGGATACGGTTTAGCAGCACCTTACTATAGGAGGCATAAGTATGATGGAACAATAACTAATTTCGTAGCTAGACCGCTAACAACTATGTCCTACGGTATAGACATTAATCAGCCAATAGGCGGAGATTTCGGGTTAAGTAGAGAGTTAGTAAGGATTTTGAACAATTCTGAACTTTGGAGTAAAATACCTTGGACCATGCTTTTCGGAATAGACATTTTTATAACACATACGGCATTAGCGCATAATCTTAGCGTATGTGAAGTTGACTTAGGAGTAAAAATTCATGAACCGAAAGATCCTACTACAAGCTTGAAAGGAATGTTCATTGAAGTACTAGGAACAATATTTGAGTTACTCATAGAATACAGTAAATTATGGAGTAAGCATGAAGTATGTGAAATAAGCTTTCCAAAAAGAATAGAGAAATTTAAGATACCACGTATGAGTCCATGGGAGATAGTTGTTTCGAAAGAGAAAGCATATAACGAATTCATCAAAGGTCTAGCTGAAAACAAAAGCTTTCTTGAAACATACTTAAGTAAGGAAACACTAACCCTACTATACTCTGAAGAAACAAAGACTAAAGGTGTGGCATCAAAGCTATGGGCAACCGTAGTATATGAGTTCTTTAAACATTACCTAAACCTAAAAGATGAAAAAGAAGAAGCATTAAAGTCTCTCTTCAGTATTTGGCAAGGAAGACTTTACAACTATTACATAATCACATGGAATATGGAGAATGAGGAGGCTCTTAAGGAAATAGATAAGCAAATCAAGGATTTCATAGGGTTAAGAAAACTGTTTACTAAAATATTTGCTTAGAATTGTAAGTTAAACTTAGAAATACATATATTCCTTAGAATTCATAGCTAATTCTAGGTGATATTTTGTTAACTAGCAAGGTTTCTAAAAAAGGCTTAACAAACATTCCTGCTAAAGTTAGAAAAGCGTTGGATATCGAAGAAGGTGATATTTTAATTTGGAAAGTGAACGAGAAACATAAGATTATTCTTGTGGAGGTCGTTAAGGAGCCAACTAAATACTTAAAAGGCAAATACAATGACCCTAAGATATCGTATAAGAATGTTGAAGAGTTAGCTGATGAAATCGTTTTGAGGGAGCTTTAATGCCTGCAATAGAGCTCGACATGTTAATAGCTTACGTTAATAGAGCTGATGAGCTCCATGGTGTTGCCGTAAAAATTTTCAATGCCATAGTCAATCGTAAACTTAAAAACATAGGTGTACCATCATCAGCATATTTAGAGTATGAATTAGTTCTTAAATCCAAAGGTTACGATGACGAATCAATATCGAAGGATATACAGGCCTTTCAAAACATTAAGAACCTGGAGGAAATTCCGCTATCCTCTAACGTAATTATTGAAGCTTCAAGGTTAAGACAAAAGTATAAGTTAACATATTTTGACTCTTTACATGCTGCTTCAGCACTATTATTTGATGGAAAAATAATTTCCACAGATAACGCGTACAAGAGAATTTTAGAATTAGAAGTCATTGATCCCAGGGACATAACATAGTAGCCAAGGCTTCTCCTATCTTCACAGTCGTTTTTGTTCAGTTGTGATCATTTAGGTTGAATAGTGTGGTCAGAACATATTATAGCTTAGGTGTATGTGAAATGTCGGAAAGCGAAAAAGAAGATGTATCAAGAGATATTGAAGAGTTGAGAGAAGTTCTTAATGCTGTTTCAGAGTTTCTAATGAATCTTAAGCAGCCAATTAAGGAGCTTTTAGAAATGACGATGTCTGTTCTTGACGGTAAAAAGTTGGGTGAGGAGGTTGCTTCATTCTATGAGAGCTTAGTGAGTAAAGGTGTTCCAAAAGAGCTTGCTGAGGATATGGCTAAAGAATTTCTGAGGAGAAAGCTTGAATCAGTACCCAACATAGGTGATTTTGTTAAATCGTTCAGACACGCTACATGGAAACATGCAGGGTGGAATCTTGATGATACAATAAGGATCCTTGAAAAACTTAAGGATAAGGTCTCACCCGAAGACCGTAGGGACATAGAGGAGGCTATTAGTACTCTTAAAGGCCTTAGGAAGCCTAGGGAGGAAGGCGAGGAAGGGAGCTAATGAATGAGCGATTCCGTTGAAGAACGAGTTGCCGAGCTTGAGGAGAAGGTAGAGTACTTGTTTAGAAAGCTTGGGGCTATAGAGAAAACTATTGAAGCATTAGGGATAAACCCTGAGATAGTAACTATAGCTACAAGACTGATACTTGCTTTTTCAACTCCAGTAACAATAGCCTTAGAAGCTTCAAGAAGAATAGTTGAAACAATAAGGACTATGGGAGGAAGGGACGATATATCATTAGCTATCATTGAGGCATTGGGCGATTGCAACCCATTAACAATCTCCGAACTAACACGTAAGGTAAGAACTCTAAGAGGTAAAGCTTCAAGAAGAATAATTAGGGAACGAGTAAGAAAGCTTATTGAAGCAAAAGTATTAGCGACGGTAGTTGAGGGTAGAAGGGTTAAGGTGGTTTTGGCGAAGTGCTTAGAAAAGCAAAAGCATATTTCATAGCATTCCTAGTTTTAGTGAAATTGATTATAATAGCCTTATCCTACCTTTTCATTTTCGTAAGATTAGAGCTAAGAAGGTACATTATGAAGAGAATATTTAGGAGAACCCTTGAGAGAGCAAGTATTTCGCAGAAAGCGATAGTGGAAATGGAGAGAATGTATTTAGAGAAAGTATCGGTTATAAGTGATTTTCGAAAACTCTTATCAATAAAGCATTAGAAGAGAATGTTGGAGAGGAAATTATGGTTGTAATGAAGGATTTTAGTTTAACTTATGGTGGTGTAAAACTCTATTTCGGACCAAAATCAATTAAGCATCTTCTAGAGCACGTTAAAGGTTACGAATACGCTATTATCGTAACGGGTAGATCTTCGGCTAAGGTAAGTGGAGCTTTAAATGACGTAGTTAAGACCTTAAATAAGGCAAATGTAGAATATGAGATATTTAATAAGGTAACTCCTAATCCATGGGCTAGTCAAGCCGATGAGCTAGCTAAGGTCATTTGGGAAAGCGGCGCCGACTTGGTTATAGCTATAGGTGGAGGTAGCGTAATAGATACGGCCAAAGTCTCTTCAGTTATGGCTGCAAGTGGAGGTAAAGCGGTAGATTACCTCTATAAGAGAAGGAAACCTAGATACATGGTTCCACTAATAGCGGTAAACATTACCCATGGCACAGGAACCGAGGTTGATCGATATGCTGTATTAACAGTTGATGGAACCTATGAGAAAAGAGGCATACCTATACGATACCCTAATGTGAGTTTTGATAATCCAAAATATCTCCTCACACTACCTAAAAACCAAACACTCTACACCTCATTGGATGCATTCTACCATGTTTATGAATCGGTGACGGCAAAAACTCTTGGATCACCTTTCATAGACATGGTTAGCCTAGAAACCGTAGGGCTTATTAAAACATGGCTTCCCAAAGTATTGAATAATCTTTCAAACATTAGAGCTAGGTACTGGCTACATTACGCTTCAATGCTTGCTGGAATAGCTATCGATGCTAGCTCAACACACATTATTCATGCAATAGAGCATGCTTTAAGCGGCATAAATCCGAAATTACCTCACGGATGCGGTTTAGGAATAATAGGTGCTAGATCAGCATACTACATACATAAGGCTAAACCTAAAGAATCAGCATTACTTCTAAAGAAACTTAACCCCAAAATTAAACCCTATGCTGAATATGCTAAGGAAGCAGAGGAAACGGTTCGAGAATTTCAGGGAACACTTGGTTTCGAAGAAAAACTTGGCGACTACGGTTTTTCACGAAAAGATGTAGATTCTGTGGTAAGCCTTTTATTCTATGGGCTTAAGTATCTATGGGATGAATCACCTTTTGAACTAACTACTACCATAGTTAAAGACATTTTAGAGAAAAGCTTTTAAATATAACATTTTTCCATTGTTAAATTCGTCTAAGCACCTTTACCTTTAAACCCCATAATGACGAATCCACAGTCCCCATAGAATCTTATAGCCTATGAAGCTTTACTGTTTACTACCCGGTTATGAACGTAAAGAACTATAAAGATTAACATTTAAAAAGCTACAAAATATTTTTACTGTGGAGACTTCTATGGTTAAAGGCTTAGGTATAGATCCTGGAACGAAAAGTTTCGATATTGTTGTTGTAGAAGGAGACAAGGTTGTGTGGGAAAAATCTATTGAGACAGTTGATGTGGCGCAAAATCCCTCATTAATAATTGAAGCTGTTAAAGAAGCAGGCGAAGTCGACTTAATTGCTGGCCCGTCAGGTTATGGTACACCTTTAGTGTTCAATGAGGACATTAGAGATCCAGAAATTTTCTCCACAGAAATACTACTGCTAACGAAGAAGGAAGACATTGTAAAGGGTATTGAACGTGGAGAACTTGGTATGGCAGTTTACGATGCGATATCTAAGGTTGTTATTGAGTTTTGGGGGAGAAAGCTTCCAGTGTGCTATATTCCATCAGTAATACTTTTACCTACAGTACCTAAGTTTAGAAAGATAAATAAGCTTGACATGGGTACTGCTGATAAAATGGCTATAGCATTCTTAGCTATCTACGATCAAGCAAAAAGACTTGGCATAGGATATGATGAAACTAGCTTCATTCTTGTTGAAATGGGTTTTGGATACAACGCAGTAATAACAGTAGGTAAGGGGAGAATTATTGATGGATTAGGGGGGACGCTTGTACATACGGGTTTCCTTACAATAGGAGCTTTAGATGCTGAAATAGCTGTAGCAGGGAAGGTCTGGGAGAGGTCGGATGTTTTCTATGGAGGTGTTGCTACTATAACAGGGACCATAGATTTGGAACAAGTGGTGAAGGGGTATTTAGAAAATGAGGAACCTTTCTCTACTGCTTTAGAAGCTATGTTTGAGTCTATCGAGAAAAATGTTAGAGCGATGCTTGCGGTTCAGAGGAATCCTAAAGAGATTCTTATTTCCGGAAGGCTTACACGAATTTCTGAAATAAGAAGAATTATTGAAGAGCGTTTAGGGGATATAGCGCCAGTAATTAAGCTTAAAGGGCTTGAAGGCGCTAAAATTTCTAAGGAAGCAGCACAAGGATATGCTGCAATAGCTGAGGGATTAGCTGGAGGCTTCTTTAGAGAGCTTGTTGAAAAAATAGGTATTACTAAGGCAAAAGGTACTGTTATGGACTGGATATATCATCCAAGACTTAAACATTCTAAGGAAAGCTTAAGAAGAGCATATGAAATGTCAGTTAGAAAAGATGCTCTAAAAAGAATAGGCTTAACTTAAAGTTTCTGCCCCTATGGGCTATTGTTAAGTATAGGTGATGATCGTTCAACATTAATAGCGTTAGCGACTATCGGCGCTATACTTTTCGGAAAATCTTAGCTTAGGAAATCTTCAATGCTAACATATTCCTTAGATATTTCCGCTCTAACACCCTTC
>CAZGLL010000023.1:0-27022 GCA_964526225.1 uncultured Desulfurococcales archaeon
AGTGCTTCTTTCTTTCCGTAGTGCACTATTACCTCCTTTGGCATGTCGGCTAGAAACTTTACCTGTCCTTCGCCAATGTATGCTCCGTTTTCAACAGACTTGATAGTGTACGGTATTCCCCCGTAGGTTATGTTAACTGGGAACTGTACTGTAGCCACCATTCCGGCTTCAACATCTACTGTGAAGGGTGTTGTCCATTCCCCAGTTGGGTATAATCCCTTAACTGGCACTTTAACCTCGGTTGAGTTAGCCATTGCCCTAACTGTTATCTTGTTTGTCGCCGGCTTAACAGTTACAGTTACTGGCTGAGACCAGACTCTTCCCATGCTTACTCACCTAAGATAGATTTGGCAACTAAGCGATTTAAATTTACCCTAGTGATTACCTGATTTTATATATTGTTGGCAAACATTTAAATAGATATGCTCAACTATATATGACACGGGGTCTTCACGCCTATGGGTAAGAGAAAATCTCTGACAATCTCAGAAAACTTATATATTAAACTGAAGCAGTTAGCGATGATTAAGGGAACATTGAAACTCACTAAAACCATTGAGAGACTTGTTGAAGAAGAGTTTGAAAGGCTGGGGAACCCCGGCAAGGAAGAGGTGAAGAAACATGGGAACACCGCCTGATGTTGTTGAAAGCATTGATAAAATACTTCAGAAAGCAGAAAATTTAGATGAAGAAGAAATCCTTAAGGAGCTTGAAGCAGCAGAGGAAGCATATAGGAAGAGAAGGAGAAAATCTAGGTCAGCAACTACACTAACTGAAGAGGAATTACTTGAACTATATAGGCAGTGGAAACTTGAAGGCAAAAGCCTATCCCAAATAGCTAGGGAAATAGGGGTTTCCAGAAGCTCCCTTTACAATAGATTCAAGAAGCTTGAAGAGCAAATGAGCGGTGCAGCACCGCCACAAACGTCTGCACCGGGTAAGCTTGAAACACAGCTTATGAGAAAAGTTTCATCAACGCTTGCTACTGAAGCAATTAAAATACATGACCAAATATATGATGTTGGAAGATACGTTTACATTAAGTACTCTCGTGACGCTTACGGTAAAGGAATGACTGTTTACGAGTACATTGAAAACGCAGTTAGCCTTTACTCCGAGTGGCCTGAGCTTAAACAGAAAATTTATGAGACAATTTCCAAGCTCCTACGGATAATTGAGCTTCAAAGAAGAATAATTGAATACTTAGCACCAAGAGCTTCGCCAATGATAAGATATGAGATAGCAACCAAATTCGCATTAGAGCTTCTAGATAGGCAGTTGCTCCTCAAGCTCATAGGCGTGAAGACCCCCTCAAAAGTGTTGAGGGAGATATTTGAGGAAATGGATAGACGTATGATTGATGAACTAGGTGAGGAAGAATATGGCTTCAGAAAGTGAGGGAAAAGAGGAAAGAAAGGAGCCTAAAAAGGAAGTAGAAGAGCTTAAAAGAGACCTAGAAGACCTAGAGGCACAGATAAACGTGTACCAAAGCCAGCTACCTAAAACACCTAGCGAAGCAATAAGAGGGGAACTATCCAAGAAAGCCGAGGACGTTTTAAACACGGCCAAAATGATGCATGGGTACCGTGAAATAATTAAGGATTTAATGCAGTCCGGAGATTCAGCCATATTGCAGCTATACGTTTTAAACATGCTTGAGCAGAGCAGACTACAGAATCTAATATTGCTGAGAAAAATGCTTAGAGATGAGGAGGAAGAAGAGAAAAAGAAGAAGACAATGGCGGAGGAACTTAAAACAGCCCTATCACCTATTGAGGAGAGAATTAAGAAGCTTGAGAAGAGAATTGACAATATATATGCTAAGAAGAAAAGGAAAGCTCTTGAAATGAAATTTAAGAAAATAGAGGAGGAAATAGCCAATCTGAAATCATTAATAGAGACAAAGACAGCTACTGCCGAATCAGAGGAGGAAAAAAGATTCTACAGTGAAGTACTCGATAGAATACAGAGTCTTGAAGAAAAACTTACTGAAAGAGAAAGGGAAATAAGAGATGAGAAAATAGAGAGACTTGAAAGAGAAATTGAGGAGCTTAGGAAAACACTTGCTCATCCACCGAAACCGGTTGATGAACTTATCGAGGAGAAGCTTGGCGAATACGAAAGAATAAAGAAGAGACTAAGTAAGCTAGGGTTAAAAGAGGAACAAGTAATAATTAAGCAAGGAGAGAAAACAACTATCAACTGGGTACCGTTGGTTGATAGACTACTGGACATACTTGAAAGGTACCTGTCAGGTGGAGCACAAAAGGAAAAGGCTGGGGAGATTCCTCCGCCCCCTCCGCCCCCTCCAGCACCTGCTGTAAACACGGAAGTGGTTAAGGTTGGAGCTGAAACGCCTCCTAAACCTGTTGAAGCTAGCTCTGCTGGGGAACAGGGAGGAGCTGAGACTGGAGCTTCAGAGGGCGGTAGCGGAGGAGCTGGCGAAGCTGGATCGGCAGAGTCTGGAGAGGGAGGCTGAGAGATTACTGAGTAACCCTTCTGAAGCCGGGCGTTTAGTTCAAAAAATTTTTTACAACCACCTACATTTAGGCAACGGAGTGGTGAGAGGGCTTTTCTCAAAAGTTTTAAGAGCATACTTCAGCGACATAGCGGGTGTTCTCAGAAACTACGTTGAAATAGCAAAGTACGTTGCCTCGACTAGGCCAGACCTTTCAGACATAATACTTTCAGAAAAGGGTTTATGGTTAACATATTATCTCTCATACTATGCATATCAGTACCTACATTACCTAGCCTATGGGAGATATGGCTGAACATAATATATATGTTATCATGTAAACGAGTGATTTAAATCTATAGGAAAACAGAATATTCCAACAGAGAAGCAAAGGGTGGAAGATATGGAATTCAAACTATGGGAACCCGTAACAATTAGAATAGGTAGCGTAACTGAGCCTGAAACATGGCTTACCGTAGGGTCTGGTGCTGGAGGAGTATTTGTTGGACAAGTGCTTTCAACGTTCCTAAAGCAACTTGCGGGTAAGCCTGCTGGACTTGCGGGCTTCGCCCTAGGGACAGTAGGTAAAATACTGACAGCATTCATTGGATCCAGAGTATTCGATGCAATAAAGGCTCCAAGCAATTACAAGGGAGCATTCGTATTCGGCTCTCTCCTATCAATAGCTACAGAAATAGTTGACATGATAGCACCCGGTGCCGGAGCACAACTAGGATTTACAATGGCTGAAACGCTGAAGTCATGGGCTATGGGTGCTAGGAGCTTAGTGACAGGGGGTACCAAAAAAGCAGTTGAGATTGGAAAACCTGTTGCCGTTAGCCCAGCTACTCCTCAGAGGCTGGAGTACATACCAGAAACTGGCGAGATTCTGGCATCTTATAGTTAGCCGAAAGTGAGGTAAACCTCAAGAATCCTCCTAAAAACATCACGCATCTTTTTCTCTTTCCTTGTCTTACCGGTAATTCTGGGTTGTACACCTTCCTTTTTGAGAACCTTAAGCCACAGCCTATATGTGTCTTCATCAACCCTAATGCTTATAACCTTGCTCATTCTTTCACCAAACTGTAAACTGTAAACAATATATTTAAATTCTCCTCTTAAAACAAATTATCTCAGGTGGTAAAATGGCTGTTAAAAGTGCTGGTGTAAACATAAAATTTGAGGAATCAATGGTTGCAGGTAAAAGAGTATTCCTACCAGTAGGTTTCGGAAAAGTCCATGTGTTAACTGGAGGAAAAGACATAACATCATATAAGAGAGCGTTTATAACTGAAAAGGAATTCAAGGAATTCCTATATTGGCTAAACAAAATGGTTGAGTATGTGAGCTACCACAGCAAATACGTTGCCGAATTAGTGAGAAAACACGATGGACTGATGCTCTTTGCACTTTCAGTACTTAAGGGATATGTTGGCGGAGAAACAGAGTTCGGAGGAATGTATCCAGACCCCGGACAAATAGGTATGGACTGGGTGCTACCATACGATATTTACGGAGCAAATAGCTGGTCTAAGAGCTTAACGGCTGGGACTGACATAACATTAATTAACGCTAAGAAAACATCTACGACACCCGGGCAAAGAGCTGTAATAGTGCTTTTCGAGAGAGGACTAATACATGTAGGTGAAGAACCCGCCCTTCAGCAATTCACATTCACAGTAGGACAAAAGAACTACGTATGGAAAGCAGTTAACCCAATAGCTAACGTACCTGTAAAGGACGAAGGAATATACGCATACGATGTACCAGCATTCCTAATAACACAAGACGATGCAGTAACCGTAACGGCTAGACCAACCATTACAGCATCAAAGGAGCTACCTTGGGTTGGCGTGATCTTCGCTGAGCAACCATACCTAGCAAGCGTCAGATGGTCATAAAAGCCCTAGCGAGGTGACAGCAAAGTGGCAGACACTGAGAAGCTAATACTATACACTTACGATGGCAAAATAATGATATTCTTCAGCACGGCTGGGCCATCAAGCTACTCTACTGGAGGCTTCAGCGTAACAATAAATTCAGCTAGGGACATAACCGACGTACTAGTGGTTGCAGCGACCGGAGGCTACCTTGCTGAAGCATCGGTTTCAGGTAACACGTTAACCATTAAAGCATACTCTGGTGCTGGAACAGAGGTTGCCGATGGAACAGATCTTTCAGGTGTAACATTCTACGGAGTAGTTCTAACGAAATAAACTTAAAGTTAAGCAAAATTTTTTTATTTTCTCTTGCAAACTTTTTCTTAGGTGAGTGAGCCGTGCCTAATCCAAACGAGTATGTAGTACTGGTTTTTCCAGAGGAAAAAGCATCGTTCATGGTTGCGGCTAGGGTACTGACATCTAGAAAGTACAGGTTCGACTATGGGCCAGTACCGACAAGCGAAAATAAGGTACCTTCAGGTAGTACATCGCCGTTCGCAATACCTTGGCCGCTGACTGAGGCACCGGGTGTTGAAGCCCAAATAACAAACATGTTCTACTTTGACGACAGTAGAAGATTAATGCTGGTAACACTTGACGATGGATTAACAG
This sequence comes from uncultured Desulfurococcales archaeon, assembly GCA_964526225.1. Classification (GTDB taxonomy): domain Archaea; phylum Thermoproteota; class Thermoprotei_A; order EX4484-217-1; family EX4484-217-1; genus DRYM01. The sequence continues at coordinate 5,011 of CAZGLL010000023.1, forward strand.
GCCCTATCGCTGTTTACGGTAAAACAAATGGGACAAGCACTACAGGTGACTTCTCGCTAACTTCGCCGCTGTTTTCTAGCTCGGTAAGCGAAATAAACATTGAGTGTGACCTAGTGTTTAAGCTGTGGAGCATTAAAGTTTTCGCTTTAGACCAAGAAACTACGATATACCTTAACTTCAAGAAAGAAGACGATACATCATGGAACAGCATACCGATAGCTAAGGTTGCCGCCGGCGAAGAGTACGAAATACTCTATAGGAAGCCGATAATACTTAAAGCACCCGGTTTAAGAGACTCGACAACTAAGGCAGCGAAGAAGCTTCAGATAAAGTTCTCATGGGAGCAGGCAACTGCTGGTACAGCATCTATTGAAGCATCAATCTCGATAGGTGAGGAAAGCCTAGGCGATAACCCGTTAAGGTGGTACTTAGCCTACGGTACTAAAACCATAGCGACATATACTGATAGATTCTTCGGCTCAGTCGGTACACCACTAGACTATTTGAAACCGCCATTCCAGTTCTTTGTGCTACCTAAAATGACCGGTAGCTTACAGCCTAGGTTCGGAATATATAACCCGACAAACATTAGCTTCTACACTCAGCTAACGTTCAACATTGAGGAAATGGTTGTTGAATGGATTAAAGACCCTGTAAGACTCTATAAGCTGATGACAAGGAAACTGCCGGCAACATGGATTAGCGGGCATGAACTAATTGATTGGCTGAGGTCATATCCATTCTATGAAAACCTAGGTGTAAGACCGGTGCCAGTGCTTCCAGTTGATACACCAGAGGAGACAGGTGTGAAGACGATTAAAAGATTCCTTACTGAAGAGTGGTACTGAAGAGTGGTATGCTTAGGTAGAACCAAAACATATTTTTTCCACATTAAACAATCTTTTTATCAGAGGTGAAACTGTGCCCTTAGTTACCGGTAGGACTTTTAGAGAAGTAATAATAATCTATAGGCCTCCATATACAAGTAGAATGGCTGAAGACATTGAAAGGCTTGGTGGAAGAATAATTAACGTTGGGAGAGTAGTAACTTACATTCATGCGTTAATACCTTCAGAAAAGCTTGGTGAACTATCGAAACTACCTTGGGTAATCAGTTGGAGTGAAAACATACCGTACGAAGCCCAGAGAATAGAGTTTTTTCGAGGTAAGTGAGGGGGTAGGGGAGGAAGTTAAAAAGTTCACAATAGACTATGCAATGAAATTACATAAAATAAGTGAGATACATGAGGTAGGGGTTAAAGGTAGAGGAGTAAGAGTAGCTGTTTTAGACTCAGGCATAGACCCTACACACGAGGTTTTCTCGGATGCTAAAATAGTTAAGGAAGCCACATCATACACTAGAGACTGGAGGGACAGGTTTGGACATGGAACATCGGTTTCAGGGATTGTTCATAAGGTGGCTCCGGAAGCCGAAATAGTTTCAATAAAAGTGCTGGATGATGAAGGATACGGTAGCTTAGCTTCAGTTCTTGAAGGAATAGAGAAGGCTGTTTCACACGGTTGCCACGTTATAAACATGAGCTTAGGCGGTTTTCCAGCTTTAATATCGCCACTATGCACAGTTCTTTTGGTTATTGAACCAATAACTGTAGCTGTTTGTGCAGCAGGCAATTCAGGCCCAAAACCATATACTGTTTCGAACCCAGCACATTGCTCAGCAGCAATAGCCGTAGGCTCTGCTTCAGCAATATACAAGATAGGTGATCCAGCATGGTTTTCATCTAGAGGCCCTGCTCCTACAGGTATTGTTAAGCCTGATGTTATGAGCTTTGGAGGATACGGGGATCTAAAGGGAATCCATCAGCCAATTGAAAGAATAATTCTTCCAAGCATTGAGGGTAGAAACGCTGAAGCCAGAGGAACGAGTTTTGCCTCACCGTTTATAGCTGGTTCAATGGCTTTAGCTATCCAGTTTCTCGGCAGAATACCTAGTAGAGGCGAAATAGAGTATGCATTAGACATTATGTCCTATGATGTTGGTAGACCGGGGAAAGATAACGACACCGGATACGGTGTTTTCCAAGCTAACAGGGTTAGGTTGCTACCTAGAAAACCTAGGCTTCTTGAGCTTCTGAGGAAAGCTTTTATCTACTAATGAGAAAAAACATAAATAGGTGCTGAACAGTGGCTGTAAAAACGTTTCCAATATTCGTTAATTACCCGTTGAAAGTTGGTGTTTTAGAAGGTGAACACTCAGACCAGAGAACACTTGATTTCGTAGGTGAAATAACTAGGGCATGGGTGAGCATTTCCGTAACTCCAAGCCAGCACATGGGAGCGGGCTTCAGGCTTGAAATAAACGGCAACAAAGTTTGGGAGACAACTTGGGCACCTTTCGACCTTAGAACCAGAACTTACAGGGAAGAAGTAACGTCTCTAGTAGGTAAAGGCGGAGCAATAAACTTTCTAATAAACGGGTTTAAAACAGCCCCTTACCCGGGAGAAATAACTTTCAACGTAACCGTTTTAATAACAATAGAGTACACTCATGGAGCTGTAATCACAAGGCCGACAATTAAGTGGCCTGAAATACCTTGGTGGGCAATAGCAATAATAATCTTAGCAATGGTTGCTATAATAGCCTACACGCTTGTAAGGCTGGTTGCGGAAGCTAGAGTAGGTGCTATAAGGGCTTTAGCTAGTTTAGAATAACGTTTTAATATTCTACTGTAAAATATTCATTAGGGGATTGGTGGTGGATGAACAAATACTTGTTGAGCTTAAAGCTGAGCTTGCATCTATTAAAACCGAGATAACGAATATTAAAGAGGATATTGCCGAAATAAAGAGAAAACTTAATGTTTACAATAACTTCAGATTAAATACTGAGAAAAAATTTGAAAAAAGCAAAACAGATTTAATACAGAAATACGTTTTTCTTGAAAGAGATGTTAAATGGGCTAAACGTTTGGCAATGGCGAACTTAGCAATTCTTATAGGCTTAGTTCTTAAGTTGCTTTTGCCGTATTTTTAATCTAAATCAGCATAAATGCCAGTAGCTCTGTGAATGCTGCAACACACTTTTCCCTATACTTGGGCTTCCACACTAAAGTTATGAATGCTTGCCCGTTTGAACTTAGAAGCCATTTTAAAGCCGCTACTCCACCGTATGGTTCACCGTATTTTTCAGCTATGCTCCTAATGTACTTTAAAACCTCGTTGGTGTAGCTTATTTTTTCATCTTTACTCATTGACTTGAATTTTTCATACTCTTTTATTGGAGGCGTAGTATTTGCGTTTAGAACAACTGATAGAAGCGTTTTTCCAAGTGAAGGGTCTTCCTTACCTTTCCTTATTTTCCCTATCCACAGCATTACTTCTTTTAGGAAGTCTTTGAAGTCATCATCTGTTAGAGTGTAGAATGCTTCATCTATTTTTTCCCAGTTGCTTGCAATCATTTTTGCTGATTCAACCACTCTTCCCTTTTCACCCTTACCCCACTCCATTATGTTTAGAAGCCAGTCAATCCACTTCTCGGCTTCACACTCTTTCATTTAATCACCGTGAAAAATATATATGTAGGGAGAGTATATATACATTATGTGGGGTTGCTATGAAGACTGAGACTGCGACTATGAAAATGATTACGTTGTTTATGCCTAAGTATCTGCTTAGCATAGTTGATGAAATAGTTGAGAAAAACCCGAAATACACCTCTAGGTCAGACCTTATAAGAAGAGCCATAATAATGTATCTTTTAGCTGAAAAACTGGTAACTAAAGAGCAGCTTATAGAGAAAATTAAGAGTATGTCTTAAGCGGGAAAACATTTACCCCGTACTTGACAGGCAATACGTAGACTAAATTACCGTCCCATGCTTTCTTAACCTCTAGTTCACCCCATCTAATCCATTCTGTATTGAACCAGAGTCTTCTCTGAAAGTAGCCTAAGTCGTCGAAGAAAACAATGTAAAGCCAGCATGGAATTTTCTTCTCCTTAGAGTGCTTAATGTAGTTTTCAACATGTCTCTTATTGATGTAAGTGTATCCTATTTGCTCTATCGGAACTGAAACCCTTTTAGCCTTAACTTCAACGAAAAACGGTTTACCCCTGCATCTAACCATGAAGTCCGGTCTTTCGTCGTAATAATACCATTTCTTACTTCTCCTCCTTTCTAAACCGTATTCTTCGGCGTAGCATCCTTCCCTTTCAACCTCAACCTTCATAATGTAGATTGCTCTGTCATGTAGCTCTTCAAGCTTAAGGAATTGCTCATGGGTTTTCCTAAGCCTTTTCGGCTTAAACTTTCTAGCCAAGAAAACACCCGTCCCGTATATTTATAGGAACCCATATATATACTTACATGTAATCGCAGAATTTAAATTCTATAATAGTTAATCTCTAACATAGAAGTAGAAAGGTGATAACGTATGGCTAAAGCCCTACGTGGAGAATACGGCTTAGTAGACTTAGCTGTAATATCGGCAAACCCTAAGTACAGGGCAAGCTACAGCCCATTCGGAAGAGGAGGCCCAGTAAGATACGTTGGAAGAGCAGCCCCTTGGAAGGGAGTTAAAGGACTAGAAAAGGTCAAGGATATAAACGAGGGAGTAGGAAAGGGACTAGAAAAGGCAATAGAGTTCTCCAAGAAACACACTGAAGGTGGTGTGTCAGTAGTACTTCACATGGGTATGAAGAGAATATTACCAACTAAAGTTGCCGCTATGTTAAAAGAAAAAGGCAGAGCAGAGATAATTGAAACAGTTTATCCAGAGAAGAAGAGAGGCAAGAAACACGAATACGCTTGGGAGAAGGCTTACGGCAAAGCACCAAAGTACATTGGTCTCGTAAAGAAAGGTATGGAGGCCCTACCGCTAGTCCTCTAGAGCCAGAAGTATTTTTCCTTAAAATCAAAAAACAAAGTTTTTTTCTACTTTACAACCCTATGGTTTTACCACTCTATGGTTTACCGGGTCGTAGCTTTCATCCTTTTCAAGCAGAAATACTGAACCCTCAGCACCATATAGCGGATATAGTTCTAGGTCTCCTACAACTTTTCTACCGGACTTGGTACAGAAATAGACGACCGTTGTTCCGATAACCATTCTTCTCATTGGCTCTGCATCGCACCACTCAGTATATTTAGCGGCCATTGCTTGCTCAAGCTCCTTGGGAACAACCTTTTCCGGAAGCATCACTATTCCTCTTCTAACCGGTACGGCTGGTGCCGCCGGTCTAGGTGGCTTAAACAGCTCCTCAACTTCTTTCTTAAGCTCCTTTATTGCCGGCTTGGCTTCTGCAACCCATTTTCCGGCCTTGTACTTCTCGGTAACCATGTAGACCATTCCGGCTCTGGGGCAGTAGTATATTCTTGTAAGTTTCCAGCGTGGAAGTCTTCTTTCAAGCTCCGAGGCAATCGTGTGCAGGGTCTCTACTTCAGGTAGCCCGGCAATGTTAAGTGCTTCCTCCAGAGGCATGCCCTTAACAACTACACGGTAGAATCTTTCAGGGACAGGCGGAGGCTCAATAGACAACCCCAGAGCGTTACCCACTATTCTGAAAACATCCTTTATATCTTTGAAGAAGTGAATAACTAAGCTAACATATTTCGGAGGCTCCTCACGCCCCGGAGAAGCATAGGCAATAATGTCTTTCGGAGTAATCTGCCTCATCCAAGTAATCAAGTCCCTAATAACAATAGGCTCCTCGCCGGTTGGACATTTGAAGGGAACCCTAGGTGCAGGGGGCTTAGGCTTCGGCTTAACCTCCGGAGGCTTAGCTCTTCTAGCTGCTTCTTGAAGAATTCTCTCTCTAGCTTCCCTAATTATTCTTTTGGCTTCTGCGAAATCTATTCTTCCCTGCCTAAACATGACTATTGCTTCGTCAACTTTTGTTTTAACTTCATTGGCTATGTCCGGTGGAATGTTAAACTTCTTTATTAAAGCATCAACTTCTTCAGCTAGAGATTCGAGAGCTTCAGCTTCAGCAACTCTCCTTGCTTCCTCAAGTCTCTCCCTTAGCTCTTTAACTTCAAGCGTAAGTCTCTTAATGATTTTCTCCTTAACGCTTAACTTACCCCTATATTTTGCCTCAACAGATTTCTTCAGTTTCTCCTCTATTTCCCTTACAAGCTCAGGTGATGTTTGCCTGTAAATGTCAAGTACTTCTTCGCCTTTAACCTCGGAGAGCACCTCTGGCGGAAAATACTTGTCAATAACCTCTAATGCTCTGCCAACTATTTCCTCCGGTTCAAGTGTAAAATCTATTTCGTCGTAGACTTCGTTTGCTACTTGTGCTGCGTCGAAAGTCAGCTTTTCCACAGGCGTCCTCATAACTCTTTTCTTGAAAGCGTTAACTATTGGGTTGAAGATTTTCCTTCTAACGTCTCTGGGGTCTAAATTGTACTCTTCAATTGCCATTTCAAGGTTTTTCCAGAGAGTATCTGAAAAACTCCTTATCACATCTTCTTTGAAGGGCACACTCAGCACCTAGTGAAAAATTTATTTCTTCTAAGATAAAACTTTAACTAGAGGAGATAGCAGTGGAGGTTCTTAAGGAAATAGAGAAAGACTATGTTGCAGTGTGGAAAGGGAAATACGCTGACGAAATGTTCAGAGACCTAGCTTCTCTTATGAAGAAAGCTGACGCTACAGTTGCGGACAAAATATATGCGGCAATAGCAGGTAAGGTTGGTGAAGCATTCGTTGTTTACCTTAAACACCCTACGGATGGAAGCTTAAACTTATTTATTATTTCACCTGAGCCTCTTGAAATACATCGTAGGCTGGGGATTAAGTGATGGCTGAACCCTACCGTGAAGAAGAGGAAATTGCCTACTGGCTAATACCTGAGGAAATGAGGAAGTATGTTGAGAGAGAAAAGGAGTTAGCGTACAAGTTTAAAAGGTATGGTATAAGAGCGTACGGTATAGCTGAGGAACCGGCGATAGTAAGGGTTGTCGGAAACTACATAATAACTAGAACGTTTCCTTCAAGGAGGAAATCGTATCCACCGGGGCTTCTAGCGACGGTTAAAGTTGGAAACACTATGGTAATGGTTTTGCAGAGGAAAATGGATATTTGGGCAACACTTTTAGAGAAAACTAAGATATGTGCTTTATCAGACATCAATAAAGCCCCTAGGAAGCTAATAGTTAGACATCCAATGATAGGTGTTACTAGGTTCTCAAACATTTTCAACTACGGGCTTGAACCTTTAAAAACATTGGTTATTCAGTACCTATGGTTCTGCTGTGGAAAGGAAATAATGAAGTGTGTTGCTGAAAAATCTGCTGAGTGCTTCTCGGAGAAAGTTGACGAATGCCTTATGCCGTTAATGGATAGGCTTACAGCTATGGCTATGGCTTCAGAATCAGCTATGAAGACACTAACCGATTTACAAGCATTCATTAATGATTTCAAGAGAACTTTAAAGGTTATAACTCCTCCTCCAGAAAAACAGATAATACAGGTGCTTTACGTTAGGGAAGGATACATTGAGGACAAGGCTAGGTTAGCTAAGGCAATGATGATTCACAACTACGATGTAGTTAAGAAGCTTATGAGGACAAATATGAGAGCAGCAATATTCTACATGGCTTTAACGGAGCCTCCGATAACAGTTGACATGATAGTGGCTTTATCAGGCTATCCTAGGGAGGAAATAGCACCTACAATATCTAGGATACTTACCGACATGGTTGAAGACGGAATACTTACTGAAACGTATGCTGTGCCACCGCATTTCAGAGCCTTCTACCCTCAGCCGTCGCCGATAAAGTTTTACAGCGTATCATCCGTTAACGAAGCGGTTAGGAGAATGGCTGAGGAAATAAAGTCTCTAACTAAAATGGTTAGGAAAACAGTTGAAGACTATGTTGAAGCCAAGGTTAGACCGGTGGGGTTATTCTTCAACCCTGAAACAGGTAAGTTCGAGTCAAGATATGTTACTGAAAGAAAGAAGGTTAAAAGAGAAGTTCTAGTGCCGGTAAGGATGCTTACAGATGAGCAAATAAGGGAAATAGATGAGAAAATAAGGAAACTACCTAAATCAGAGGTTAGGAGGAGAAAGTACATTCACATAAGAGGTGTTAAGACACTGATGGCATACGCTGGGAAAGAGAAGCCTCCGGAGAAACCTGAGGAGAAAAAGAAGAGAGAAAGCATAGTGGAGAAATTCGTTAGGGAAAAGCTTGAGCCAATGGGGCCGCCGGCAAACGTTGCCTTGGCTTCAGCAATTGAATACTACGTTTACCTAATGGGTGGGCCGCAGTGGATAGCTGACAAAGTAGCTGTGCTTAAGGCTAAAGGTGCGGCAGACCCGTTTGCCGAGTTAGCTAGGAAAAGATTCACTATTGAGTGGCTATGGAACGTAACGTTACATGATTGCATATCTAATAAGTCAGATGAAACATGCTTAATGCATGAGGTAATAGCGTGGATAAGAGCTGGAAAACTAAAGCCGACAATGAACTATGAGCTTTTCAAATCAAAGCTTCTCAGAACAATACTGGAAACCGGCTCGGCTTTTGAAATGGTTGAAGGGAAAATGAGGCTTAAAAAGGAGCTAACGTAGAGTTTACATACAAACATATATATACTACTTTTTAACTTAATTTCTTAGAGGGGGAGTGTTTGTCTCAGCCTAGAGCTGAACCTGCTGACATAGAGGAAGTCGTCGCTGAAGGCGTGGTGTATTTTAAGCGGGGAGGCTTCGTTCTAGTATGGCAACATGGTAGGGCACAAATAGTCAGGCTTGTCGGTGTTGAGGACATAACGTACGAGCTTGAAAGTGCACTTAGGAGAAGACATGCTGTAGAATCTGAGCTTAAAAGAGCATATAGGACATACGATTACGCTTTGAGAAGGTTTAGAAGCGAGCTTGCAAGACTTGCAGCTATGGTTAGAGCTTTCAGAATAAGGCTTAGAATATATGACCTATGGTCTCTAGCTATTAGAGCTGGAAGATACCCTACGCCTCTGGTGAGGCTTGTTGCGAGAATAATTGGTAGACCGAGAGTTTGGGTTAGAACGCATCCGGAAGAAGCTCTTGAAGAACTTCTCAGGGCAATTGATGAGTATGAGAGAAGAGTTAGAAGGCAAAGGGAGGTTTTCGAAGAAGCTAGAAGAGAATATAGGACAGCTAGGGAAAACATTGAGAAGCTTAGGAGAATGCTTGAAGACTTAGAGGTTGAAATAGAGAACCTAAGGAGGCTTCTAAGGGAAAGAAGACCTATGAAACTAGTTTATGAAGACTATGTTGAACACATAAAAATAGAGTTAACCTATGCTGTTGAAACCGGAGGGGAAAGAACAGGGTCAAGGGTTCACCAAGCACTTGTAATGGAGGTTCATGCATACACAGAAGTTCAGCCAATGGAAATGCTTCACAAGGACATGTTGGAGGACATAATCGCTAAAATGGATGTTGCAGTTAGGAACTTTATCGAAACACTCCTAGCATCATATTCTGTTTCGGGCGGTGCTCCCCCGCCTGATGCGATAATAAAGAAAGGTGTGAGATACATTTACGAGGAGAAAGAACATGAAATATCGTGGCCGAACATTCTGGTTGTAACCGAGTCAGCACAAATATCTCCCATCGTGTATTTTGCAGCACTACATCACGCAGTGATTCATGGTGTTACGGTTAAGGACATTTTGGGCATTACTGGTTACACGGACAAGTACCTTATAAGGTATGTTTCGTACCCCCCGTACTATGAGGTGGTAACATGAACACGCTCCTAATAGATGTTGACTGGAGACCCCCGTTTAAAGAGTGGATTGACAAGTGGGTTGAGCTTAGAAAGGAAATGCTTAGGAGGCTAGGGGTGGAGTTCGAAGACATTGTTGTATCATACACTGACAGGGGCTTCCACGTATGGGTTTGGCTTAAAAAGGATCTTCCGCCAGAAAAGGTTCTTGAGCTACAGTTCCTACTGGGCGACGACCCGGTTAGATGCAAGATAAACTACTTCAGGCTTAAAAGAGGGGTTTTCGAAAGGTACAACCTATTGTTCTCGAAGGTAATCTATAGGAGGCCTCCGGACGAGAAATGTATGCAATGTAAGCTTTGGAGAATATACGTGGAGGAGGTTAGCGGGGTTAAGCCTCCAAGCTACGCTGTAGAATTCGACATTAAGCCGGAGGAGGAAGAGAAGGTTGTTAAGGCATGCATTGACATTTCAGCTAGAGACCCCACTTTCGAATACCGGTATCAGAGAGGCAAGCTGATAATTTACAGTAAGGACAGAGACCAAGCATACAAAAGAGGCATCTGGTTTAAAGCAAACGTTCTAGGCGACATGAAAAGGTACTTTAGGGTAAGGGAGATTGGCTCGAATTATGAGGTTTAAATCTGAGAAGGCTTCTAGGCAGCTTGTTGAGAAAGGAATAGTGGCTACTATGAGAAACTATAAGCTTAGACCTAGAACAGTTGTTAAGGCGAAAACAACCCTTGGAGAAGTATATGCTGTAGTTGAAGACGTATATCCTAACTACGATGAAATCGTAGGTGAGCTTTTCTACTTTAGCGGTTTCGAAACACCTGAGGAATGGATTAGGGAAGCTTTAAGGCTTCATAACGGTAGAAAGCCTAAGTACATCATTCTACTTAGGCTTCTTAAGTGAGCTGAGTAGAAAAAGTTATTTCTTTTACCGTAGAATTTTTAAGTAGGTGACAGTATGGCTGAAATACTCTACATTGAATACTGGGATAAAACTAAGAACGAAAAAGTTGAAAAAGTAACTTATGGAATGTACTTGGAAACAAGGGTTGTTTTCAAGGCTGACTCACCCGGAAACTACAAGATATGCTTGCAGAGAACACCGGGCGGTCAAAGAGTTTGCACCGGTGTTGTCCATTTAGATGAAGGAACATACTACTGGGCTTTCACATGGAAAGTTGACTACACCGGAGAATACAAGATAGTTACTGAACTCTATAAGGACGATGTATTAGCGGACACTAAGGAATTCCCACATATTGTTGAAGGTGCTCCTCCAGCACCGACTCCTCCACCGCCGGCTCCGACTCCTCCACCGACTGCACCTCCGACTGCACCTCCGACGCCTCCTCCGACGGCTCCTCCGACTGCACCTTCAATTAACTTAGCGTTGGTCATAGGGCTTATTGCTGTGGTTGCCATAGTGATAGGGTTGCTACTGCTTTACTCTAAACGCAAAGAATAAAACCGAGTTAAATAGAGAATTATACAGGGTGAAACTATGCCTATAATTGCTAGGGCAACTTACCCAACAGCTTTACCTACTGAGCCGACAACTGGAACTATTGAGGCAGTTTACTCTGTTAGGGTAATTCCTACTGAAGTTCCAACAGGGTATTATCTAACAGGTATTACGATAACAACTGATAAGCTCCAATATAGGCCCGGAGAAACAATGATTATTAAGTTCATCTTTAAGGCTAACACAAAGGTACCTATGGGGTATGGTGCAAACTACTGGCTCTACATTAACGGTAAACTTATAGAGTCAAGTAGAATAAGATTTTACGACTCGGACACTTCAACTCTCAGAAAAACATACAATATACCTACAGATATAACAACTGAAACATACATTACGATAAGAATTGTTGCAACTAAAGCATTAACGTACGGCTAAGGGATTGAAAATGTCATTTATTGAAGCTACTACTAGAGTAGTTGTAAAGCCAACTACAGCCCCTACTCCACCCACTCCCCCGCCTCCGCCTGATCACAGGGAGAAATATGATGAATTGGCCTCTATTTTAAGAAGATACGGTATTGAGCCTCCACCATTTGAAAAGGTGCCGGAAGAAGTTTACACAATGCCGAAGGGGCTTGCGTTAGTTGCTATGGCGATGATGGGAACATATTATGGTGTACCTGTTTGGCTAATAACAGGCTCAGCCGCTGCAATTTGTATAACAGCGTTTCTGGTGGTTAAACGTGGTTAAGCTGAAAAGAGTTAAACTCATAATAATAACCACATATCCGATAGTTATAACTGAGGAGGGAGCTGAGGAAATAAAGGAAAGCATTCTAGGCAAAGCTATCGCTAAAGGACAAGAAATCGAAATTAAAATACCGGGTCTAGGTGAAACTCTTAGAGCAAGGGTTGCAGAGGCTGAGCCGGAATCCGGAGAAGTAGGGTATGAAACCGAGGTTGAAGTTGAAGCGGAACTTAAAGCCATCCTAAGTAAACCGTTTCAAGCGTGGAATGAAATCGTCACGGCTGAAGAGATAAGCGAGGAGGAAGCTGAGAAACTAATTAGGGAGAAGAGTCCAAGATATAAGATAGTTCTTTCCACTCCACCTGCAACAGTTTTCGCAGAAAACCTTGAGCATAAAGGAGGAATAATATATGTTGAACCGACAGTCATATACTATGAGTCAATAGGTAAATACGTTAAATACAGTGCTGAAGGTAAAAAGGCGAAAGTAGGTTACCCAGTAGACAACGTAGTAGAAATAGTTGACCCTGAAAAAGACATTTTACGTGAGCTTTTCGAAGCCTTTGCAACCTTACTTGTGATAATAGCTATAGCTATGATTCTCGGTGGAAGAGACTAGATTTTAACCCACATTTTCTTTATAGCATCATAGTACATTAAACCATTGTTGATCATGAACTCAGCTAGCTTTCTAACTTTTGAATCACTTATTTCCTCAATGTTTTTAGGTAGCGAAGGTATTTTCTTTTCGAACTCCTCCCAGAAACCCCTATCAACTAATGCGGTATCTCTAGCTCCTCTAATCACAACTATTCCTTCGGCTTCAGCTCTCTTAATGAATGCTTCCGGATTCCTAGGGTTTATTTCGCTTAGTACTTGAACTTTTCTTTCAGAAACAATTTCTGACATGCTAATTTTCTTCTTTCTCCTACATCTACCTCTACTTACGAAGTCCATGTATGCGTTGAAAAGGTAGTTTATGAAGTTTGGCACGTCGAAACCTCTTAATTCTGCTTCTTCCCTAAGCTTCTCAAAAACATCTTTTCTAATTTTCACGGTAACGTATTCTTCGCTCATACGGAACTCCTATATATTTAAACTGGAAAACACATATATATGTTTGTATGTAAAATATTCTCGGTGAAAAGTATGAGGGTTGTACTCCTAGACCATTTACCAGTACATGTTTTCCCATTCGACTACTTCGCAATATATGTGAATAAGATGACCGCTGAAGAACTTAAGATGGCGGTTGATCAGCTATCTAAGAACTGGCCTTTAATAAGCCACATTAAAAACCCTGATGTAGCTAAGGTAGCATCTGAAATATTAGGGGTAGAGGTTAAAGCAACTAAGGAACCTTACAGGCCGAACAGGGGAGACATAGTTTACCTATTAATTCCCGAAGAAGAAAACGTTAAGCCCGAGAAAATCAAAATATATGCTATAGTAGTGTTGACGCTGAGGAAACATGCGAAGAACTGAACTATCAGTACTAATATGGTTAGCTATAGTGGTTTGGTTCATGTTTCTACTTGTCTTCACATTCTACAATATCTCAAGTCTAGCAACGGTTAATCCGTTTAGCGGTGAAGCGTTAAAGCTGATTTTAGAATATGTTGCATGGGTGATAATATCTACAATTTGGCTACTGACAACCTTAGCTATACTGCTGGCCCTCAAACAGTCAAGAAACGGAAGGTAACTTAGGAAAAAATTTAATTTAGCCTAGTACAAACATTTAAATGTGACCGGTAATGAAAAGACTCTACTTAGATATTGAAACAACCGGCCTCTCATTCTACAATCCAAGAAACATAATTATTGGCTACGGACTTCTATTCGAGGATGGCGAGAAAGAAGAAGTGAAGATTGACTGTATAAGACATCAAGATGAGGAGGAAGGGCTTCTAAGAAACCTTATTGAGGAAATTAGAAACTTCAACCCTGAGGAGCTGGTAACATATAATGGAACATTCTTCGACATACCCTACATTCTCGTTAGAAGCTGGATGAACGGAGTGGATGCCTCGGTTCTTTACAGTATAAAACACATTGACGTATACTTGATTGTGAGAGAGGACATAGCGTTGCCTAGGAAAAGCCTAGACTATGTGGCTTGGAGCCTAGGGTATTCAACATTTGACTACCCGATAAAGTCAATGAGGATACCTCAGATATGGCTCGGATACAGTGAGGAACAAATAGATGAGTACAGGGACTACATTATAAACAGGCTAAAATACGATGTTAAAGCACTTCAGTACGTGTATCACAGGCTGGTGGTTAATGAGTGAAAACCCGAAATACATTAACATAGTGGAGTCCGTAACCGTAGGGAAAATAAGCGTACTCTTAATACTCGATGAAGAAATACCCTCACACTCGGTAATAGATGAGGAAACCGGTAAAGCATGGATATTCCTAAACATAAACGACGAAAACATCTTCGAAACACTATCACACGAACTACTGCACGTACTAGGGCTAAACGAGGAACAAGTGGAGAAAATAATAGGGACAATAAAGAAGTACATACGGTAAACAAACCTCTCTTTTTACCGTAAAAACACCGTATATAAGCATAAATAAAAACCACCACATATTATAAATGGGGGATGACTTCTTGAAGCAAAGCAGCTTAGCAGAGTACTTGAACATACCTGCCGAGATGAGGGTAGCGGACATTTTCAAAACATTCAACCCTCCGCCTCCCAGACCCTACCAGAAAGAAGCATTAGCCGTGTTTCTAAGGAAGAAACACGGCATCATAGTGATGCCGACAGGCGTGGGGAAGACGATAGTGGCGATGTGGGCTATGAAGCTCCTAAAAATACCTACAGCAATAATTGTCCCGACAGAGCCTCTGCTGTGGCAGTGGCATGATAGGCTGGAAAAGTACGGTTTAAGAAACGTAGGCCTATTCTACGGTAAAATAAAGGACATTAGGCCGGTAACGATATTCATCTACAATTCAGCATCCAAACACCTTCACAAGCTAGCAAGGTTTAAATTCATAATCTTCGACGAAATACACCACTTAGGAGCGAAAACATTCATAAGGCTTCTCATAACGGTTAAGACAGCACCGTTCATAATGGGCTTAACGGCTACTCCGGAGAGGCTTGACGGGAAACACTTGGTGATCCAGAAGTTCATACCGGTAATTTACAAGCTACCCTTAAGCGAAGCCAGAAGGCAGGGATGGGTTGCCCCGGTTAAAATAATTAAGGTTCCGGCATCTCTCCTACCAATGGAGAGGGAGGTCTACGACAGGTACGAGGAAACAATACGTAAAGCATACTACACCTACGGAACAGTTAACCCAGCTAGGCTAAGGGAAATATACGCTAAATACAAGGAGCCGCTGGCACTATCCGCAGTTAAAGCCTTGGTTCTTAGGAAAATACTTCTGGCGAAAGCGGTTAGGAAGTTTGAGAAGCTACTTGCAATATGCAGAAGCCACCCCGGCGAGAAAATACTTGTCTTCTCGGAGTCAATAGAGTCAATTGAGCTTGCTAGAAAATACCTTAGAAAACACGGGATAAAATGCATGGTCTACCACTCAGAACAGCCTAAGTCTCTTAGGGAGAAAATACTTTCACTATGGGGAAGAGCATTCGACGTGCTCTTAAGTGTCAAGGCTTTAGAGGAGGGAATTGACGTACCCGAGGTAGCGGTAGGGGTAATTATAGCCTCGGGAACAACGAAGAGACAGTACATTCAGAGGCTGGGGAGAATCGTGAGACCCCTTCCGGGAAAGGTGGCCAGAATATACATTATCTACGCACCCGGAACATACGAGACAAAACATGCTGAAAACCTCTACAAGCTACTTCTCAGAAACCTCTGAAAAACCACCATATTTTAGGGTAGAGGTGGAAACATGCTAGGATTTTTCAGAAGAAAAAAGGAGGAAGAAGAAGAGGAAGAGGAAAAACCAAAGTGTAAATGTGCTGTTTGCGGTATGGAAGTAGAATATCCGATATATCTTAACGAATTCGGCCACCTATGTAGGAACTGCTTTGGAAGAGTACAGCTAACAGCATATCTTTACGCTAGGCTAAGAATAAAGAAGCTAATGGGAGAGGTTAAACCTGAAAAATACGTGGAAACATTAAGGCTAAACTACGGTATTGACGAGCTATCAGTAACAACTCATTCATTCGAGGACGCAGTTAAAATACTGAAATTCTACAATGAGCATGGGCACCCGTATGCACTAGTGTTCTCAAACAATCTACCGTACATTTTCGAAATAGCTTCTCTAACAAACGGCTTTACTAAACTAAGAATCTACGTGCAACCACCAAACATTCTGAAGAAAATAAGGAGGTTTTACGATGAAACAGGCATGTTACTGAAGGAAGGGATGCACTACGAAGAAGCGGTTAGATTGCTAAAAAACGTTTTCAAAGATGAACTCTGAAAAACCACCATATTATAGAGTGGAGGTGAACTCTTTTGGTAAGGTCTAGGCTTGAAAAAACAGTTGAAGCACTAATTGACGCATGGGACAAGATAAGCTACAGCATGGAACACTCGGAAATAGATGAAATAGCTGAAAGCCTAGACGAATACGCCGGATGGATCAGGGATGAACTGGAAGCTAAGCTGAAAGACAGATACAGCATAGCGAAGGTCAGAATAGAATTCGCCGACAAGAAACATGGGAAAACAATTGAAGGAGTAGCACTCCTTTACAGAACAGTTGAAACAGAATACCCAACCAAAACACTCTACTTCATAATAAGAGAGGAACACGGGAAAACAAAGGTAACAGTAATACACTACCGCAAAGCAAAGGAAACAACGGTGGAGGCTTGAAAAACCACCATATTACATGTTGGGTGAGAAAATGTCTAAGAAGAAAATATCCGAGCTTCAAGAAGAATACAGGGAAGTGCTTAGGGAGTTAGCGTACGAAGCAGAAAGGTTTGAGAGGAAACTGGGGAAAACAGCCGGGAAGCTGAGGAAGCTGGTTTCCAAAACGGACTTCAGATGCGAGTGGGAGAAAATAGCTGAAACACTGGATAGCTTCGCAGCGGAGCTAGGAGACCTAGCATTGCTCCTAGAGGTTTTCTTCGACGCAGTAGCAGACCCCTTCCCCAAGAAAGATGTAATAGAGGGTTTAAGAGAAGTTGAGAAATGGTGTAAGAAATGATAGTGATAGTTGACGCCACAGACATGCCGGACAAAGAATACCGCCAGAAGCTCAAGAAGCTATGGAGGATAGCCCCCAAGTTTGGCTTCGAACCACACGGGTACACGAGCGTCTTCGTAGGGGAAGACGAAGTAGGGCTAGAACTCTTTCTGGAAACAATAAAGAACATGGGCTTAGAATACCACGTGGAAAAGGTGGATGGGAAATGAGAATAAAGTACGACTGCGTACACTTGAGAATAAGCGGGAGAAACGGCTCAATATACTGTGAGCTAACGGACTCAGCACCTCTATGCTCAATATGCGACAGGTACGAGCCAGCGAAGCTAGTGATGGTGATTGACGAGAAAGGACTCTACGGGAAGAAAGGGGACAAAGCACCAATGTACATCACGGAGAAGCAAATAGAAGAATACGAGAAAGCAGGGCTTAAAGTCGAGGAAATAACCGAGAACCTACATGGAACATACATTTTATCTCTGATGAGAGCAATAGTAACAAACGACTGGCCCAGACACGAGCGGGTAAGGGAAGCAATTCAATGGGCGGAGATAAAGCTGAAAAATACCTTGAAATCGCAGACAAAATCTCGAAAGCCAGAATCTACGCCCAACACCTGAAAGGAGAAGTGGAAGTAGAGGACATAGTCGAACTTCTCCTAGAAGCCGAGAGGAAAGCGGTTAGGAAAGCCTTCCTCTCAAAAACCACCGTTTCTAATAGTGGGGGAGAAAATGTCCGAGAAGGAAATAGAGAAGCTGGAAGCAGAACTGAAAAGACTAGACAAAATAGTGGACAAAATAGTGAAGACACAAGACAGAATAGCAAGCATAAAGGAGGAAGTGCTAAGGGTAAGATCAAGGCTTAGCAAAGAGGACAGGCTGAGAATAGCAACAATGCTCGAAGTAGTAAACATCATTCTCCATGAAGCAATAGACATAATCGGAGAAGTAGGAGAGGAAATACAAATGGAAATAGACTGT
Source organism: uncultured Desulfurococcales archaeon (assembly GCA_964526225.1). Classification (GTDB taxonomy): domain Archaea; phylum Thermoproteota; class Thermoprotei_A; order EX4484-217-1; family EX4484-217-1; genus DRYM01. The sequence continues at coordinate 23,055 of CAZGLL010000023.1, forward strand.
CTCAAACATGGAGACGAATGGGAAGACGACGAGGAATGGTGATAAAAAATGGTGAGTAGAAGGAGAAGCCTTCTAGACCAATGGGAAGAGGACGAGGAAATAAATGAAGAGGAGTTCCCATTCGACCTAGACGAAAGAGGCTTAAACGACGGACTATACGAGGGATACGATCCCTGCTACGACATAGACGACTACCTAGCGTGCAGAGAAAAACTAGAGGGAGAAGACAATGGACAAGAATAAGGCGGTTGAAAAAATACTTGAGAGAATAAGGGAGAAGTTAGGTGACAGAGAGGAAGCAAGGAAGCTTCTAACACAGGTGGCGGAAGACCTAGAAACATCAGGTCTAGTGTGGCTTACAGAAGACAAAATAGAGTTCAACGACGTAGTTTTCCACTTAGGAGTAGCGGCACTAGTAGACATGGTAGCCTATGGGCTATCAAACAACCCGGATAAAGCAATAGAAATCATTAGGAAGCAATCACCCGAAGACCTGTTAATAACGGGGATAACACTAGCACTAATAGACATCATAATACTTGAAAGGACGAGAAGAAACATTCCGAAACCAAACGTATTCAAAGCAGAATACATAGCAGCACTAAACATATTGGCGACAACAATGCTGAACACGGTTAAAACCAGAGACAAAGAATTCTACATGTACCTCATGAAAACAGCTCAGCAAGTAAAAGACCAAGCAGAATTAATCTACAAGAGATACGTGAGGAGAAAACAATGATTGATCTCCTCCTCTCCTTCACACTAGGGCTAGTAGTCGGGATTTTCTTGGCTAGAAAAATGTTTGAAAGTGAAAAACATGAGAAAACGTAAGCAACTATGGGTTAGAATGGAACAGCACAGTAAAATAAAGGAAATAGCTGAAAGAACAAACATGAAAATAACCGAGGTAATCAGCGTAGCAATAGAGCTACTAGAGTTCTTCCTAAAAAATGGATGCGGAGAAAACGCAATGTACACAATGCCCTATGATTTATGGGAGAAACTTTACGAAGCACACCTAAGATACTATAGGCTACACTAAAAACCACCATTATTTTTAACGGGTGCAATCATGGAGGAATGGGAGAAGGAAATAGTAGAGGTAGATATTGACCCTAGAGAAGACCATGAGAAATGGGTTAAATGGGGAACACTAGAGGAACTTGAAAGAGTAGTTGGAAGATACATTGTAGCATACAGCATTTGGAACCCTAACTTAAGAATGCTAATTCTAAGAATACTTCAAGAAACAGACAAGAGAATTCAGGGATGGAGAATAAACCTACTAGAATTTAAAAAACACAAAGTCGAACAAACAAAGAAAAAACCCACTAAATAGCAGGTGCTTCTATGACTGTTTACTTAAGCCTATGGATTTGCCCGAAAGACACAGTAACGTTTACAGCATCAAGAGGATTCTACGGTGTAATAATAATAGACCCTATTACCGAGAAAGAATGTCTAGAAATAATTAAAGCAATACCCGACAACCTATGGGAAGAGCTAAAGAAACAAGGCCTAACACTAAAGGAAATATGGCACAGAACCAAAAACCACCACTCATCAACGCAAATAATAGCGGACTTCGAACACGCAATATACCAGTTCGACAAGGTAGCTGAGGAAGTGAAAAAGGAGCTTTCAGAAATACAGCAAAGATACCTTAGAGAGAAGAACATACTAGACCAGCTAGCAAAAGACCCCTAAACCCAAACCCCTCTTTTTTAACTCAAATCCTAAACCTGCTAGTGCTAGTATTGCACCTATGTATCCATGATGTATTTGTTTAGGATTGAACTTCACACCTAAAACCGTATGCTCTATTATATCACCTATTATTAAGCCTACTCCAACTGAGATAAGTATTTTACCTAAGTTTTCAACATCCATCCTACCTTACCAATTATAACTTCTCTTTAGAGCCTTATTTGTGTTTCCAAAAACCACCTTCTTCTATAATGGGTGATAGAATGGGAGAGTACTTTATCGTTGTAAACCTAGATAAGAAAGAGTATGTACTGATTCATCCAAGCAAACTATCGGAATGGCTACTTAACGAGCACAGCAAAGTAGTGTTTTGGCTAACCGTGAAAAACAGGGCTTTGAAACACCAGTATCCAACAATGGGGAGATGGTGTGGAGATAGAATAATGATTATTGGAGAGTATGACCCAGACTTCCCGAAAATATTTGAGAGAGAAAACATGAAGAACATAAGCTACAAGGTACTGAAAGACATGGCAGAGTACTTCAGAAACTATGGATACAAAGACATGGCAGAGTACTTCGAAGAGCTAGCTAAATTCGTACCTAAGCACATGTAAAAACCACCATTTATTCTAACGGGTGATAGAATGCTCTACGCTAGAATATCCGAAAGTGAATCTTCAATAGTTGTACAAATACTTGACATGAACATAGAGAATCCGGTGCTAAGAGAAGTGATTTTCTTCAAAAACGAGAAGAGGATAAGGGTAGCTTCAAGGAAAATAAGGAAAATAGAGATGGACAAAAACACAGTAGTGCTAGAGCTAGACAACGGGCTAAAATACCTCCTAGAGAAAGACGACATCTACGGCTACCTAGAGCTAGTAAGCAGAGAGCCGATGAAGAAGGCAGGTAAGCTACTAGCAACCCTAAGGGAAGTAATAGGAGAGGAAACCTTCTCGGCAGAGGTGTACTACTAAGTGGAAGAGGAAATAATAGAGCTACCCAAAAACACGGTAATAGAGAAGAACGGAGACCACATAGAGCTGAAGCTTAACGGACAAGTGTTCCTAAGAATATCGCTTAGAGACGCAAAAGTAGAGGTACCGCTGGACAGCAACTACATAACACTAGGGCTTTTAATTAAGGAAAAGCTAACCAACGGTATAAACGTACCCTTACCTTTCTTCTTTCAAAAACCACCAACATAAATAATGGGTGAAAACATGTCTAAGGAGTTGTTTAGAGAACTGCATGGAATAAAAGAGAATGAGGAAACCGTGAGGAAAGCCTTAGAGGAAATAGATAAGGAAGCAGTAGCATTAGCTGAGAAGGAAGTGGAGGAGGAAACGAAAACATTGGATGAAGTTGTAGAGGAAATCCTTGAAAAAGCGGGCTTCAGAAAAATAAGTGATAGAGAAATCGTTGAGGACGACTACTGGAGGAAAACCCAAGAGGTTTTTCTAAAGAATTCGGAACTATGGAATTGGAAGTGGAAGAAAATAGGAAATATAACGATAAGATTACCCAGCGGATACCTTTCATACTGTGGAGCGGACGTGTACGTGAATGCCCCGATAAACGATGAACCAAAACTTGTTATCGCATATTGGAACAGATATGAAACAGGTATGCCCAAATCCGAATACTATTATGTGAGGAAGGATTTAGAATACATCATAATACGGAGTTGCGGAACACCAGAGAAAATAGCGGTTAATGGATTATGGGAAGGAACGGAAAGAGGAGAAGTAACAGTCTATGCAGTTAAAAACGGAAAAATAGTGTACAGCAAACAATTAAAATACGGGCCTTACAGCTACTACTTCAAGGAAGTAGAATGGAGCAAAATCGTGGACTTCGTAAAAGAAGCACTCAAAACCTTAGGAAAATAAGCCCCAAATCCAATTATTTTTCACTCTTTCGAACTTCTAAAAACCACCATAATTACTAATGGGGATAAAAATGGAAGAGGAACTTAAAGAAGAGCTAATAGAGGAGGCAAAAGGTCTTGGAGAATGGGTTGGAGAACAAGTGATTGACTGGATAGACTACATGGTTAGAACCGAAATCGAGAAGGACGAGGACTTAACGGACGACTACATAACCTACGCATTTGACGAAGCAGTTAAAACAGCGTATCTAACATTGAAAAGCTACATTGAAAGAAGCAAGATTAAAACTGAAGAATAAACCAATCACGGGGGATTGAAATGGAAGAAGCAAAATCTAAGCTTGAACTCTACTTTGGAGAGGAC
>CAZGLL010000024.1:0-24754 GCA_964526225.1 uncultured Desulfurococcales archaeon
ATCCTAGCTGAAAACATGGATGCAGGTCTTGAAGCAGCAGTAAAAGCTGTTGAAGCAATAAGGAAGCATGTACCAGGAGTTATAATGCCATTCCCTGGAGGGATTGTAAGAGCAGGTTCAAAGGTTGGTTCACTAAAGTATTCTAAACTAACAGCTACTACAAACCATAAGTACTGCCCAACACTTAGAGGTGTAGCTCCAGACAATCAAATACCTGAAGGAGTAAAGAGCGTATATGAAATAGTAATAAACGGATTAACTGTTAAAGCAGTAACTAAAGCTATGGGTGTAGGAATAAAGGCTGCAGCTAAAGTTCCCGGAGTTGTTAAAATAACTGCAGGCAATTTCGGTGGAAAACTAGGACCCTACAAGATCTACCTTACAGAAGCCTTAAAGGCGGTCGAAGATATAGAGGTTTAAAGGTGATTTCTCATGAGCCAAGAGGGTAAGGTAGTTAAAATAGGTATTATAAAACCTGGCGCAATAGGTACATCAGTAATTCTAGAGTACTTACTAGATGAAAGAGCGGATAGAAAAGATATTGAAGTTAGAGTTTACGGAACAGGCTCTAAAATGGTCGTAGACGAGAATCTACTTAATGCAGCAATACAGGCAAACCACGACCTATACATAGTAGCAGCTCCAGCAAACGTTAAAATAATTAAGAAAATAGCTAAGAAGCTAAAGGAAGCCGGTAAGAGGGTAATAATAATCTCTGACGAACCAGTGAAGAAGTCAGCAAAGGAATTTGAAGAAGAAGGTTACGGTTACATAATAGTATATGGAGACCCAATGATTGGAGCTAGAAGAGAATTTCTAGACCCAACAGAAATGGCTCTCTTTAACGCTTACGTACTAATGGTTCTTTCAGCAACAGGAGCTTTAAGAATAGTAGCGAAAGCCATAGACTCGGTTATTGAAGCGTTAAAGGAAGGTAAAGAACCGGAACTACCTAGGATTAAGCTGTCTAAGAAGAGGCTAGAGAAGGAAGCTGGTTTCTCGAATCCGTACGCGCTAGCTAAGGCAATAGCAGCATATGAAGTGGCAAGAAAAGTTTCCGAACTAACAACTGAAGCATGTTTCAAAGAGCAAGAACCAGAAAGATACATCAAATTAGCTGCTGCAGCACACGAAATGATAAGATATGCTGCTAAATTAGCTGAGGAAGCTAGAGAATTAGAGAAACCAACCGATAGTTTACTAAGAACACCTCATCACAGTAGTGGTAAGTTACTATCTAAAACAAAGCTACTTGAAAAGCCAAGGTGAAAGTTTTGTCTAAACAAACACTTTCTTTCCTTAACCTCTCTCTCGTTACAGGTAGAACCATTATACAGGGGACGCTTGTAGAAGATAAGCTTACAAAGAGCTACCTAGAACATGTTTCAACGCTCAAGCTTAACCCAGCTGATATGAAAAAGTTAGGATTAAAAAATGGAGATAAGGTTGAGCTAAAGGGCCCCGGAGGATCAGTTATAGTTAAGGTTCGAGCAGCAGCCGATGTTTCCGAAGGAGTAGCATTCATACCTATGGGTCCATGGGCTGAAGCGGTAGTTAATCCGGAAACCGACAGTACAGGAATGCCTGGATTCAAAAGTATTCCCGTAACAATAACGAAATCAGATAAGCCTTTAACAACGCTCGAGGAAATCTATGGAGAAAAAGAGCCTATACTAAACTTAGGGCAAACGTTTGAAAGAGAAGCGAAAGGGGAAATAAGAAGAATAACTGATGTTGTTTGCCCATTCTGTGGAAGCCTATGTGATAATCTAGTAGTTGAAGTTCAAGGAAACAAAATACTTAAGGTTATGAATGTTTGCTCATTAGGATTATCGAAGTTTATGAAGTCGCATGAGAACAGAGTACCCTACCCCATGATTAAGGAGAACGGTAGATTCGTTAAGGTTCCACTAGAGAAAGCTATAGATAAAGCAGCAGAAATACTGGTTAATGCTAAATATCCTGTGCTTTTCGGCTGGTCTTCAACAAGTTTAGAAACTGCAAGACTAGGCTTAGAATTAGCTGAACTCGTAGGCGGAATATATGATCACTGCTCAACATTCTGCCACGGACCTACAGCTTTAGGATTCCATGAAGTAGGTATGCCGAAATCGTCCCTTGGCCAAATAAAGAATTGGGCTGATGTAATAGTTTATTGGGGTTCTAACGTATCTGAAGCACATCCAATGCATCCACAGAGATATTCGTACTTCTCCGTAGGAAGACATCGTAAAGGTAGAAAAGACCGTAAACTAATAGTTGTAGATGTAAGACCTGTACCTCATGCAAGACATGCTGACATGTTTATCAAGGTGAAACCAGGTAAGGATTACGAACTACTTGTTGCTTTAAGACTTCTTGTACAAGGAAAGGAACTTGAAGTTCCAGAGGTCGCTGGAGTTCCTAGAGAGAAAGTTGTTGAGCTTGCTGAAACATTGATGGCAGCTAAATTTGGAGTGATGTTCGTAGGCGTTGGTATGACAATGTCCGGAGCTAAAGAGAAAAACTTTGAGGAACTCTTCCTGCTACTACATGACCTGAATAGAATATCAAAATGGGTAGTAATACCTATGAGAGGACACTACAACGTTACTGGAGCGGATATGGCAACTATTTGGACAACAGGATACCCATATGCGGTAGAATTCTCAAGAAGATATCCTAGATATCAACCAGGAATAACGTCAACAGCGGATGTTTTCCTTAGAGAGGAAGCAGACGCTTTACTAAGTATAGCGTCAGACCCCTTAGCTCACTTCCCACGAAAAGTAGCTGAAGCTATGAAGAAAGTACCTATAATAGCAATTGATCCCAAGTGGAACCTTACAGTAGCATTCTCTAAGGTTGTAATACCGTCAGCAATGGCTGGCATAGAATGTTCGGGAACAGCGTATAGAATGGATGAAGTACCTCTTAGATTAAAGAAAATAGTGGATCCGCCACCTGGCATCCTTCCCGATGAGGAAATCTTACGCTTACTTATCAATAGAGTTAAGGAGAAACTTGGGGTGAAGCCCTAAAATGGCTGAAATACTCATAAAAAACGGTTACGTAATAGATCCCCTTAATGGAATACATGGAGAAGTCATGGATATCGGCGTTAAAAACGGAAAAATAGTGCCGCCAGACCAGGTAGATACACGCTACGCTAAGATAATTGATGCTTCAGGATGCCTTGTAGTACCCGGAGGAATAGATGTTCACACACATGTTGCTGGACCTAAAGTTAACGCTGGAAGACTTCTAATGCCCCAGGACCACTACAAAATAGGTAGAGTGATAAGGGCAATACCGGGAATTAGAAGATCTGGTACTGGAAAATCTGTACCATCAGTAACGAATATAGGGTATAAGTATGCCCGTATGGGCTGGACCACGGTAATGGAAGCCGCTAGTCCACCGCTATATACTAGGCATACACATCATGAACTGGACGATACACCTATTGTTGATAAAGGAGTAAACTTACTTCTAGATTCAAACTGGTTCATACTTGAGTACATTGAAAACAAGGATCAAGTAAGAGTAAATGCCTTTGTCTCATGGATTTTAAGAGCAACAAAATCTTATGCTGTAAAGCTTGTGGATCCAGGTTCAGCTGAAGCTTGGTCTAGGGGTGTAGCAACACAGCCCCTAAACATAGATGACGTTATTCCAGGAACTTCACTTACACCAAAAGACATACTTACGGCATTAGCAAATGCTGTAAGGGATCTAGGATTACCGCATCCAATTCATGTTCATGCAAACATGTTGGGTTTGCCTGGAAACTACGTTACAACAATGAAGACTGTGGAAACTGTAGCGAATATAGCGAATAAGCGTGGCTTAAGCATACATTTAGCTCATCTACAGTTTAACGCTTACAAAGGAGACTCGTATGCAACAATGCTTTCAGCGGCTGAAGAACTTGCGAAACTCATAAACAATCTTTCAGGCGTAACCTTCGATATGGGGCAGGTTGTTTTCGGCGGAACAGTAACGATGACAGCTGATGCTCCATGGGAATTCTACTTATATCACATAGCGAAGTGGAAGTGGGTAGCTAAGGATGTCGAAGCAGAAACAGCAGCAGGTATTGTACCTTACAAGTTCAGGCGCCATGTATATACTAATGTAATCCAGTGGGGTATAGGTTTAGAATTAGCGCTCTTAGTTAAGGATGCAAGTAAGGTTGTTGTTTCAACAGACCATCCAAACGCTGGACCATTTACGAGATATCCGCAAATAATAGCTTGGCTTATGAGTAAAAAAGCGAGAGAAGAGGAAATGTCAAGGCTTAATAAGAAAGCCGTTAAGAGACTTTCATTACCTGCAATAGATAGGGAATATACTTTCGAAGAATTCGTACTTTCAACAAGAGTTGCCCCAGCAAAAATAATAGGATTAGAGAAAATTAAGGGGCATCTGGGCGTAGGTGCTGATGCTGACATAGCAATTTACGGTATTGATCCTAGAACATTTGATCCATCAAGAGAATATGAGAGATTAGTTAAAGCGATAAAGTATGCCAAATACACTATTAAGGATGGAGAAATAGTTGTTAAAGACGGTAAAATAGTGAAAACAGTTTACGGTAGAACATTTTATGTTGAACCGCCAAGTGAGCCAAAATTGGAATCGGAGGTCTTAAGCGATGTTAAAGAGAAGTTTAAGGAATGGTACTCTGTAACCCTAAACAACTATGTAATTCTAAATGAAGAACTTAGGAAAGTAGAACCTATAAGAACATATTAAGGTGAGTTCCCATGCAAACACTTATCTTGAAGCCAAAATACCCATTCATAGTGCCTGTTGAAGTAGAGAAGATAATACCCGATAAAGTGGCCGGGAAAGCACTAGGTGAAATACTTAAGCTAACTGTTTACGAGGGTAATAGAAGGAAAACAGTAGGCGATCTTTTCGAAGTAAGCGGTGAAATAGCTTCAAAACCTGAAGAACAGGAAATAATATTCCAAAACACATCAATGAAGATAAGAAGAATTGGTGAAAAAATGTCTGCAGGAAAAATTGTTGTTGAAGGGGATGCTGGGCCCTTAGCTGGATATAAAATGTCTGGAGGAACATTAATAATTAAGGGTAATGCCGGTCCATGGCTTGGAGCTAGTATGAAGAATGGAACAATAGAGGTTTTTGGAAACGCAGGAGGGTTTGTTGGAAGTAAACTTAGAGGGGAAGAATTCCACAAGGGTATGAGCGGAGGAACAATAATAATCCATGGTAACGCTGGCAGAGAAGTTGGAGCACACATGTCAGGAGGTAACATTCTCGTCGAAGGCGATGTAAGCGTTCTTCCAGGACTACATATGGCTAAAGGTAACATTCTAATAAAAGGCAACTGCGCTGGATGGCCTGGAACACATATGATAGGAGGGAAAATAATAGTGTTAGGGCACGTAGACTCCATGGTTCCAAGCTTTACCTTCGAAGGAATAATGCCTAAAGTCAAATTCATGGGTCAAAAGATAAAAGGACCATTCTACTTCTTCATGGGTGACCTATTAGATACAGAGTTTCCATCAGGCAAACTATATATTCTAAGGGAGACCAATAAGCATTTGAGCTTTTACGAACAATTCATGGGAGAGGTGAAAGATGAATGGTTGGAAGTCTAAGTGTAAACAAGCTCGGTTTAAAAGTCGCCCAGAAACTTATAGACAACCCAGACTACTACAATGTTAAAATAGTTGAAGGACCTTTAGGATCAACAATTATAGATGCTGGAATAGAAGCAAAAGGAGGATTAGAGGCTGGACTACTAGTGGCTGAAGCGACAATGGGAGGGCTGGGTAAAGCATCGTTAAAAGTAGCATCCTACGGAGATCTAGATTTACCTACGGTGTATGTTTCAACAGATCACCCAGTAATGGCATGTATGGCGTCACAATATGCTGGATGGAGAATCTCAGTAGGAAAATACTTTGCTATGGGAAGCGGTCCGGCAAGAGCTCTAGCTCTTAAACCTAAGAAACTATTTAAGGAAATAGGTTATCAGGATACAGCAGATGAAGCATTAATAGTTTTAGAAACCGGAAAATACCCACCGGAGGAAGCAGTAAAGCTAATAGCTGATACAGCAAATGTCAAACCATCAAACGTAACGGTAATAGTAACTCCAACACAGAGCCTAGCAGGATCTGTGCAAATAAGCGCTAGAATAGTTGAAACAGGAATACACAAACTACACACAGTAGGATTCCATTTAGACAAGTTCGTATCTGGAGCAGGATTTGCTCCAGTAGCACCACCGCATCCAGACCCGACGGTTGCCATGGGCAGAACAAACGACATGATACTTTACGGAGGAGTAGCAACATACTATGTTAACGCAGAAGATAGTGAAATAACTGAGGTTCTAAAGAAAGCTCCATCATCAGCTTCTAGAGATTACGGTAAACCATTCTACGAAGCATTCAAGGAAGCGGGCTTCGACTTCTACAAAATAGATCCAAACCTGTTTGCTCCAGCAAAATATGTAGTATACAATGTTAAGACGGGAAATACGTTCAGCGCAGGATACATTAACGTTGATGTTCTAAAAAGGAGCATAGCTTACTCGTCAGTCTAAAAATTAAAACACATTTTTCCTTCAATAAGTTCTTTTTCTAAGTTCCTAATAGTAAGCAACAAACATAGGCTACAAACTATCTAAATATTTTCTTAGGTGACAGAGAACAGTGATAACAATAGGTATAGTTACACGTAATGTAAATGGTTGGGCAACAACGCAGCTTAGTAGAGCAATTATAGAGCGTGGATACCAACCATTCCCAATGAATTATAGGAGCCTCTATACTGAAATAGGAAGTTTCGGGTATAAAGTATATTCTGACAAAGTTGATTTAACAGAGAAACTTTCGGCACTAATAGTTAGACCTTTAGGTAGGCTTTCATTTGAACAAGCTTTCTTCAGAATGGACACTTTACATCTACTTGAAAACGCAGGAGTACCGGTAATAAATTCGCCTAAAGCAATAGAAATAGCTATAAATAAGCATCGCTCATTAGCTCTCTTAGCAAGCCATGGAATAAAGGTCCCATACACCGTAGTTACTGAAAACATAAATGAAGCGGTCGAAAGACTAGACTATAGGAAAGGTGTCGTTGTTAAACCTCTTTTCGGTTCTAAAGGCTTAGGTTCAACACTTATCAAAGATCGTGATTTTGCATGGAGAATATATGCTGATCTTAGATTCATGAAACATGTACTATACATTCAAGAATTCATGGAACATGGAGGTAGAGACATAAGAGCGTTTGTTGTAGGAGATAGAGTAGTAGCTGCAATGTTCAGAGAAAGACCAGGATCATGGAAAACAAACATTTCCAGGGGAGCAAAACCCGTACCTTACAAGCCAGACCCTGAAGTAGAAGAATTAGCTATTAAAGCATCCAAGATTTTAGATTGCGATATAGCTGGGGTAGACATTTTAGATATTAAAGGCGAAAAATACATAATAGAAGTAAATAGTCAGCCCGGATGGAAAGGGATACAATCAGTAACTAAGGTAGACATAGCAAAGGAAATTATAAATTATGTTGTCGAGGAGAAAATTAAGCGTTAATGAAGCCGGAAGCTATTGATGATAAATCATCACCATTAACGACGATTGCCCTCAACTTATATTTACTGATAAATTCACAAGCATATTTATCAACAAACCTACACACATTTTCAATCCACTCCTTTAAACCAGGAATTTTCTTCACAAAAACAATCTTTCTAACACCAAGTAAAACTGCTATGAGAGATGCAATACTATCTCCAGTAACTTCCCAACTCTCCGGTAAAACATTAGCTCTTGACACAATTTTATAAGGTAAAACAACAGGGTATTTTCCTCTAATACTCCAAGTGAGAATTTCGTCTAACGAATCTGCTAGAACACTATCGGTAATGTTTTCTGAAAATATTAACGCGGATATTTCCATAGCCTTTATTGCCGCATAGTGAGCTACTTTACTAGAGAAACCATGAGTCAAATACGCTTCTCTAACGGCATTTGCGAAGACTCCGCCACCGCATACGAAAATAGGTAATACCTTAAACTTATTAGCTAAAGTAATAATGTTCTTTGCAAGCTCCCTATTGTAAATGTAATATCCGCCAATTTTAATGACCACATGCTTCTTCATGAACTAAACACCTCAAGGTTATTAATGCTAAAGCATATGCTGGAAAAACACTTGAAACTTTCTTACCGAGAATTTGAGATAAATCCCTTATTCTACTAAATCCAGCTCTATGAAGGGCTTCAAAAGCTAACCTACTACCGATACCCGCTGTTATACCTTCGAAATTATTTAGTGAAACACCTTCACTAATAAGCCTCGTTCTAAGCTGCATTATAGCATCAAATATTCGCTCAACAGCTTTCTCATAAACATACTTTGCAATTTCAACAACTTCTTCAAACGATAAAATTTCAGCATCAGCACATGGAACCCTAGAAAGCCTTTCCCAACACTCTCTAATACTTTTACCTCTACCATCAGCCGTTTCAGTAGTGTATTCTTTTTCCGAAACTAATCCGAGAACCCTAACAACGTCACCCATTAAAGCGAATTTTTCGGAAGAAACTCTTGCGAAAAAACCCTTGTATGGTACCTTATCAACTATTGCCGAAATGTTTGTTCTAAGAAGCCCTAGGTAAACTAGTTCTCCAAACACAAGCTTCTCTGGATCCCTAAACCCCTTAACAAACACTTTACCATTAACTATAGGTACTATTGTTGTTGAAGTACTCCCTATGTCGACAAAGAAGCAGTTCTTACTTATCCTCTCTCCAACATATACTCCTGAAGCAACCCAGTTCGATGCAGCAAAAAGGTGAGGATCCATGTTTAAAGCTTCTGAGTATTCAATTAACTCTCCCTTAACGTTAAGAACGAATATTCTCTTGGCTTCCCTAAAAACTTCGGAAACAGTTTTAATAATGTGTTCTACGCCTTCACTTTTAACCCTATATACATCGCTTAATTCAGCAGTCATGGTTAGTGCAACATAAAATTTGCCTGCTAGACCAAGTCTAGCCTTTATCCATTCAAGAACTCGAGGTAATGATTCCTTACCCTTAATCCATATTGGAAAATGTTTTCTGATAACCTTAACATTTAAAACTTTATCATCTACTGCATCTACTTTTGCAACCTTAATATTTGCCCCGCCAACATCTAAACCTACTATAGTAAAGTTCTTTAAGCCCATAGTACCCTCTCCTTACCGAGGTTCTATAAGGTATGTTGAAGTTAAAAGTAATTCCCGCAATAGACATGTTTAGAGGAAAAATTGTTCTCGCACACAAAGGCATTCGCGAAAAATATAGAGAATTAAAAAACACTGTTCTAACGGAAAAAGTTGATTTGGAAAATATTGTTGAAGCACTTTATAATATGGGTTTTAGGGAAGTTTACATTGCAGATTTGGATGCAATAGTTCACGGTAAAACTGAAACATTAGAAGGAAAAATACTAAATATTGTTGATAACTTCTCCAACATAAGATTTCTCATAGATATTGGTATATTAGGTTTACAACTAAAACCTCCACATAATGTTGACTGGGTTGTAGGTACAGAGTATCTAAGCTTTAACGATCTATTACGTTTAAAACCAAATGTATTAAGTCTAGATATGTTTGGTAACAACGTTACTTTCCGTAGAGGATCAGTATCACTGCTAGAGATAGTACCGAAGCTAAAATCGTTAAAACCAAAAGAAGTATTAGCGATATTCCTCGATAGAGTAGGAAGTTTAGAAGGTCCTAACTACTTGGTAGCGAAACACTTAGCTAATATGCTAAGCGAAAACTGTAGAGTAATTGTTGGTGGAGGAATAAGGGATAAAGGCGATTTATATGCGCTTAAACTCTTAGGGATAAAGGCGGTACTTGTAGCAACAGCAATACATAGGGGAATAATTAATACTTCAGAGATATGATCAACTCGTGAAAATCATTACAGTACTTTATTAGAAGCTTTTTTCCCTTCTTAATGAAACCAACGTAGCCTTCAATATTTCTCCTAGTTTCACATTTAACGTTTGAGTTTACACTTTTAAGCATTAAACATCCAAGATCTTTACCTAAAATCTTAGCTAACCCCACAAAGGACGTTGTTATTCTAGGATTAACCTCAACAACATATGGTTCCCACGAATTCCAAACGACATCTATTCCAAAATATCCTCTAAACCCTTTAACACTTCTAATGATTTTTTCAGCAAGTTTCATGGATTTCTCATGTAGTTCAGGATTTCTTAGAAAAACAACACCTCCTCTATAGGCTATCTTACCTTTCTCGTCAAACTCTATTATTTGTACATTATTTGTTAACAAGAAAATATCATTACCATCAGTAATTACTGAAATGCTACCATGAATCCCTTCAATATATTCTTGAATAATGACTTTACCTACCTCTGAAAATTTCAGACTTAATTTAATGAACCTCTTTAAGTCCTGAATCTCGTTAACTAGGAAAGTACCTAAACTCCCAGCGGAATCAACAGGCTTAACTACTACGGGTAATTTAATTAGTTTAATATCTTTATTATTTGGGAAAACAGCATATCGTGGAACTTTTACAGCTATTTTACGTAAAACACTATAACCTAGATCTTTCAGCGAAAATGTTCTAATAATTTCGTGTGCTGGTCCAAGTAATTTATCATTACCTACAATTTTCGAAGCCTCAATTAAGGCTAAAGGCGGGGCTATTAGGACAATATAGTCGAAGTTTCTAGAGACTTTCTCTAAAGACTCTATAAACTCTGTTGAATAGACTAATGAAGACTCTCCTACATTAAACAAATTCCTATACTCCCTACTAACTAAAATACGTGTATCTACATGTTCTTTAAAAATCCTATATGCTGAAGACACCATAGCATAAGCTTCAGGTAATAGCTTTCTACTATTCTCTGTTGGTTTATTCGAAATAACATATTCAGCTATTAATAAATTCATGTAATTTACCCTAAACCCTATTTTCAAAATATTTTTAACCATAAAAAATATAGATATTTATTCGAATTAAAAACATTTAAAAACCTTCACTTGTTTGAGGTTTTCTAAATGGTAACAATAGATCTTCCGACAATAATTAAGCTGAAAGAGAAAAACGTAGGGTTCTTAGAATTAACGCTTAAAAACTACGAGGTCCTCGCAAAAATCGATAGTATCTTTAGGAAAAATAATGCTAATGTTCTCTTTAACATTATCCAGAAGGAGGATTCTCAAATAAAGAGTTTTTACGCTCTCCTACTTAACGGGAGTTTTGAAAGTATAGTTAGGGAAGTAAAGATGATTAATGAAGTATTAAGCGTAAATTATGGAGTGAAGAATATCGAAAATTACTTTATTAGCCCATTTACCATAATGATTAATATTTCTTTCATGAATGAAAAAGCAGTTGTTTTTCCGAATAAATCCTTTATACGATCTTTTAAGGCACTAAGAAGTCGTTGGGGTTTAGCATCGTTGGTGTTCCTCTATCATTTAGGGTATAATTACGGTGCTACGCTTGCTAAAAAGTTTTTAGAGAATGGACTTAGTAATGAAAAAGCACTAGTGCTGTCTCTTGAATTCCTTAAGCAAACAGGCATGTTTAATGATTACGAGTTAACTATGTTTAATCCTGAAAGAGGAAACATAGTCTTACATATTTACGGATCTGTAGAGTGTAATGATTCATTGAGAAGAGAAACTTCAAGTCACTTCTTAAGGGGAACTATTGGCGGCTTAATTTCGGAAATTGTTGGTAAGGAAGTAACAGTTTATGAGACAAAATGTATTGCTAAAGGAGATAGGTTTTGTGAATTCATAAGCTAGGTAGTGATGAAGTTATCGAGATATCTTAGTCTTTTAGCAGGATGCGGATGTGTACTAAAGAGTTCTTCTAAGATGCTTGGTTTCTCCCTCTTAATGGCTTCTACTAATTCGTCGATATTACCGTAAAATCCTGATTTAATACTCTTTTCGGGATCAGCAATAAGGAACATTTTGAATTGACTGTAACTCTTACTTTCCTCTTCAAGGTATTTTGAGTATCTACCGGAAATTAGCATTATTCTAGCTAATGCTCTTTGAAGCTTCTTTGCTCCATTCTTAACAGTTAGTGCGGCATGTGTGTCAGCATAGTATTCTCTTAATCTACTCATGTAGAATACGAATAGGTTCAATAGGAAGCTTACGGCCATTAATGCTATGCCTATAAGTAATAGAAGAGGACCTCCTCCCCTACTATCTCTCCTATACCCTCCGAACCATCCGGAAATGTATAGCATGTATCCTATATAATATATTATTGCCGGAATAATGCTTATCATAAGCATTACTACGACATCTTTATGTTTTAAATGCCCTAGCTCATGGCCGATAACTGCTTCTATTTCGTCCTCAGGTAAAGATTCTAGCAATCCTCTCGTTACGGCAACACGATATCCTGTTAAAAAGTTTCCGTAAGCAAACGCATTAGGTATACTTATTTCAGCTATCATAAGCTTCGGAACGTCCTTAAGACCACTTTCTCTAGAAAGTTTCTTAACCATTCTATGAAGCTCTGGTGCCTCATATTCTGAAAGCGGCCTAACATGATAAACCATGTCGATAATGTATGGTCCCATAAGCCATTGTAGAATGTGGAAGAATATTACGAAGCCTAGTATACCATATATTCCGAAGAAGCTTATGTGTAATGCTGTAAGGATAGCTACTAATATGAGCGTTGCTATTGAAGTTATTACCGCAATTGTCCCTATCATTGAAAGCCTAAGTTTCCATAGCGGAACTTTAGGTATGGGTCTTCCAGCATATGCCATAGTTCATACACCTCCATTTAGTAACTCTATATTTAAGGGGAACTTATAACCGTATCTAATTTCCATTAATGAAGCATTACTTTAAAATATTAGACAGCACCTTTACGAGCTCGTCGCCTACGTTCATAATTTCAGGGCTCATTTTAGCTCCAAAATTCACATTACTTACTTGTACTCCTAGAAAGAAACATTGTGTTTTAGGGCTCCTATATTTCACATAAATTTGGATTAAAGAGTATGAAGGCTTATGTGTCGTTGGAACAACAATTTCTGATTCAACAATTTCACTAAGTTCTCCAAAAACTAAAGTGCCAGGTTTTAAACCTGCTTCGATAGCATCGATTATAAGTAATATGTCAGGGCTATTTTTAATAGCTAAGTCTATGAAGCTTTCGGGAGAAAGATCGCCATCAATAACGTTTCTTAAGCCATGCTCTTTAAGCCTTCTAGCTATATATGGGCCTATAAAATCGTCTCCTCTTAATTCATTTCCAGCAGCTAAAATAGATACGGATTTATTTTTAAGAATAGCTTCTAAAGTGGAAACCATATCGTCTACTAAGCCTACATGTAACATAATGTACCTTCCCAAATACGAACTATTACGAATACCTAATAAATAAAGAAGTAGCTTAGTAGAGATTTTAAGAGTTAAGCAACAAAATTATATTTGCTTTTAAGTGTAGGCTATTTCTTCTTTCTTCTAAGACCTGATGGCAGGTCAGGCTCGAACGATATTGCATTTACTGGACATACTTCGTAGCACTGTCCACAGAAAATGCACTTCCTAATATCATATATAGGTAATAGTCGACCTCCGACCTCCTTCATTTCGATAGCTTCTGTAGGACACACTTCAGCACACAATGTACATCCCGTACAGATGTTTCTATCAAACATTATTGTTCTATGCCTAATGAGCCCTATTTTCTCTAAAGGCGAAAGCGGTAGTTCCTTAGGTATTTTCTCTGGTTTTTCAGGGAATGTTGGCGTTGAAGATATTGCTTCTGTTGGGCAGATTTCAACACATTTATGACATAGTATACATATATCAGCATCGTATTGGGGAACAACTCTACCATCTTTAATAGTAGTGGTTATAGCGTTTGTTGGACAAACATCTGCGCAAAGTCTGCATTCAACACATTTTGAATAGTCAATATTGATGTACCTAGGCTTATACAAATCTTTCTTCTCAAACGGAGCTACTGGTACTTCAGGTAAGCCTTCGTACTGATATTTTCTATATGATGAAAGTTCAAAGTCTTTCGAAGGCAATATAGCATTCGTTGGACAATTATAGATACATTCATGGCAGAAGCAACATTTACTCATATCATACCACGGTACATGTCTGCCATCTGTCCATTTAAGCTTAATAGCAAATGTTGGACAAACATACTCACATATTCCACATTCAACACATCTCTCCCATACAAAGTATGGTCTTCCTCTAAAGCCTTCGGAGATGTCAGGTTTTTCGAAGGGATACATGTGGGTTGCTGGCTTCTTAAATATATTTTCGAATACCTCCTTTATTAGAGAAGGTATTCTACCCATCACACTTCACCTTTTCCAATACTTCTTTCTTATATACCAATATGGTATCACTTTTTCCTCACCTGTCTTAACATCAACTACATATAATCTATCCGTACATGCGAAGCATGGATCTATGCTTCCAAGAATTACTGGAGCATCAGCTAAGTGGTATCCTTTAAACATTTCACATACTGCAGGTATATTAGCATATGTTGGTGTTCTAATCCTATGTCTCCAAGGCTTACTTCCGCCTCTCCATATTGTATGGTGAAATAGTTCACCACGCGGTGCCTCCACTCTTCCAAACCCTTCTCCTTCAAGCGCTCTCGGAGGCCTAACTCTTATTGGTCCTTGAGGTAAATGATCTAATGCGTAGAGTATAATGTTTATTGCTTCAAGTGTTTCATCAACTCTAACCATGAACCTTGCCCAGCTATCTCCTTCATCATAGACTATAACATTGAATGGTATTTCACCGTATACTTCATAGGGGTCAAAATCTCTTACATCCATTCTAACAGAAGACCCTCTGGCTGTAGGTCCTACGCCTCCTAATTCAAGCATTCTTGACTTACTTAGATAGCCTGCATTAACTGTTCTAGCGGTAAATGTTGGGTCTTCTCTCATCATTTTCTTATACTGCTTAACTCTCTCATAGAGTTTTGGTAAGTGTTTCTTCATCTTGTATATTAATTCAGGATCTATATCTCTTGAAACACCGCCTACTAAAACGAATGCGGAGATTACCCTGTTTCCCGTTAAATCCTCAGTAAGTTTCATTATTACTTCTCTATCTCTCCATATTAGCATAAATAACGTTTCGAAACCCATAAGTTCTGCTGCAACACCGAGCAATAATAGGTGGCTGTGGATTCTGTTGAGTTCATGAGCTATTACTCTCAGATACTTAGCTCTCGGAGGAACCTCAATTCCTGCGGCTTCCTCTACAGCCTCTACATAACTTAAAGTATGAGCAACATTACATATTCCACAGACTCTCTCCGCAAGATATAATGCTTCAGTATGCTCTTTTGTCTCCATGAGCTTCTCTATGCCTCTATGAACATATCCTAGTCTTGGCTCAACGTCTACTATTGTTTCGCCTTCAATTTTAAAGACAAAACGTTCAGGTTCATGAAGAGCGGGGTGCTGGGGACCTACAACTAAGCTTATAAGTGAAGACATTGTTCTCACCAAACTTTAGGTTTCTTTCTAAGAACATTAACATCCTTTCTCAACGGGTAAACACCTTCAGGCCATGTTTCGGGCAGGAAGAGTTTTGCTAAATTGGGGTGTCCTTCGAATATTATCCCGAACATTTCATAGTTTTCTCTTTCATATAAGACAGCACCAGGCACCATGTCGGTTATCGTTCTCACTTTAGGATAGTCTCTTGGAACATTCATTTTGAATATAAATGCTAACTTAATGTTCTCTTGAACTATTTGCATTTTGTAGCGTACTTCAAATTCCCCTCTATCTATGAAATCGACAGTATCTATAGATACGAGATATGAACTGTTCGGAAACTTGTCTCTAACCCACTTTATAAATTCTCTATGACTATGAGGCGCTATTTTCACATACACTCTTTGCGGTCCACTCCACGTAACATCAAGTACTTTATCTTCTAGTGCGCTTACTAGCTCTTCTACAACCTTCTTATTATCGGTGATGTTAAGACTTTTTTGCGCCATTTCCGCCACCCTTAATTTTTTCGAGAAGCTTCACTACACCATGAATTATTGCTTCAGGTCTCGGAGGACATCCAGGAACGTAAACGTCAACAGGAATCACTTTGTCAACCCCTTCATAAACGAAAGGTGATGTTTGAAATACGTTACCGCTGATGGCACATGTACCTACGGCTATTACGAATTTTGGCTCAGGCATTTGCTCATAGATTCTCTTAAGTCTTCTAGCTACCTGCTCCGTTACCGGGCCTGATACTATTAAGACGTCAGCATGTCTTGGCGAAGGCTTTAGCAGTATACCGAACCTTTCAACATCATATCTTGGGGTAAGGGCTGCTAGTATTTCGATGTCGCAGGCGTTACATCCTGCTGCAGGAAAATGTAGAATCCACGGTGATCTCAGTCTTGCCCAATTAACAACACCCATTGTATCATCCACGTCAATGTTGTCTTACAGAAATTATGTGCTAATATTAAATAAGAAGAACCTAATAAGAACTATATAGATACTTCAATTCCTTGCTTAAATAGTAACCCTCATTATCTAATGGTTCTTCGCATATGGCCGCATCATGTCGTATTTTCAAGTTATCCCCTATAGGTTTCATACACTACTATAGGTTATTTTTATTTGTTCTTCCTTGCTTCTAAATGATGTAGCATTAAGTAATGACCGTTATCTCCAAGGGGTAACCAATGACAGTAGAGAACTTTGTAAATACCGTGATAATAGCGTTGCTTCCTGCATTCATTCTATCGTTAAGCTTGTATACTGTTCGAGTAATTAGGGGACCTTCGATTACGGATATGGTATTAGCTATAGACTGCATAACTTATGACTTATGCTTTCTAATAGGACTAATTTCCATACTATTGAAAATAGGTTTCCTCATGGTTGCAGCTCTGTCCTTAGCTCTATGGGCTTATGTTTTAGATCTCTATGTAGCTAAGTATCTTGAAGGAAGAGAAATGGGTGATTAGCTATGGAGCTTGTATTTCAAGAATTAAATTTAGTTCAAGAAATAATGATGTTCGTAGGCTTATTACTAATATTCATTGGAGTTTTCTGTGATATCGTTGGATCAATAGGTATGGTTAGGTTTCCTAATTTCTTCGTTAGATTACATGCAGCAACAGTAGGAACTATAGGAGGAGCAGTATATCCTCTATTAGGTGTAGCTTTACTTTCCCTCTCACTTGATTATTTAGGCTCAATTAGATACTTTATTGCTACTGGCGCTTTCATAACAGCTATAGCCATAGTGCTAACTGCCCCTGCAGGTTCCCATGCTTTAGCTAGAGCAGCACATAGATCAGGAACTGTTCCTGTGTATCCTAAGGTTTGTGACCATTTAGAGGAAGATAAGGAGGTAATTGAGGAATGATCGAGCTACCCTTAGTCATAGAATTATTACTTGCTTTCTCACTAACCTTAGCTTTGATTTTCGCGTATCTAACAGTAATGGAGAAAGACCTTATAAGGGCTGTTGTGTTTTCGGCGGGGCAATCAATTGCTTTCGCTTACGCTTACTACTTACTATTCGCTCCTGACATAGTTTTAGCTTACATTGCTGTTGGTGTTGGAATTTACTCTATGATACTTATTTTTGCGATAAGTAAAACTGAAAGGTATGAGAAGGTGTAAAGCTATGGCGGCAACTAAGGCGTTAGAGGAGGAGAAAACACATAGTTTGATAATAGGTGTAGGAATAGCTATACTACTAATACTTACAATAGCAGCAGTAATTCTTGGTGCCACAGGTTATACTCCTTCGGAAAAAATAAGGCCTCTAGCTCAATTCTACCTGTACTATGCAATGAACATCTTTAAGAAGGAACTATGGGCTGCAACCCCCGAAGCGGTAAACTCAATGGTATGGGATTATAGAGGCTACGACACATTGTTCGAAACCTCAGTATTTTTCCTAGCAGTGATAGGAGCAGTAGCCGTCCTCAGACTACCTGGGGTAAAAGATGTAACAACTAAAGGAATATTCTCCGGTAGAGGGCTTTCACTCATAGTTAAAGTAGTAACGAAG
Organism: uncultured Desulfurococcales archaeon; assembly: GCA_964526225.1. Taxonomy (GTDB): domain Archaea; phylum Thermoproteota; class Thermoprotei_A; order EX4484-217-1; family EX4484-217-1; genus DRYM01. Next base: position 18,095 of record CAZGLL010000024.1, read on the forward strand.
TTCATTGTATCTTTCATACTTATAGTGGCAATATCCATAGCTATTCATGGAAACCTAACTCCTGGAGGAGGCTTCCAAGCGGGAGCGGCAGTTTCAATAGCAACACTTGTAGCCTTAGCTGCTTTTTCAAGAATATTTCTTGAAGAAAGACACATTACAACGAAACTCATGCTTCCCATAAGAGTAATAGGTGTCGTAGGTATAGGGCTAGTAGCCTTAGCTCCTGCCTTAATAGCTCTTACAGGGATTTTCGCATTTGCGATGCAGAACCAGCCAAAAGTTTGGGCACCTAACTTCGGATTTCCGCCAGGTTTCGGGGACTTCTGGCTTTCAGGTAACCAATTCTACTACAACTTCCTAGAATTCTTAGCTGTTGGAGCAGGATTCACCGTAATTTACCTCATGTACTCGATTCCTGAATTAATCTATAAGGAGGTGCTTAAGAAGAAATGACCACGCTATCACAAGCGCTTTGGATATACATGTATCTAACACTTATAGGCTTAATAGCGGTAGCTGTTTATGGAATAGTTAGAAGACCTAACTTAATTAAGAAAATAATTGCATTATCTATTCTAGGCGATACAGCGAACACTTTCATAATATTCATAGGTTTCAGAAGAGGCTTAGCAACAGTTCCTATACTTCCCACACTTAACCCTACATTAGAGCAGTTAATAGCATTTAAGAATACTGCAGTAGACCCACTACCGCAATGTCTCGTACTTACCGCAATAGTCATTAACATGTCCGTAACGGCGTTTCTTACAGCCCTAGCTATCCAACTTTACAGACTTTACGGAACACTTGATGTTAGAGAAGCAGTTAAGCTAAAGTGGTGATAGACTATGGCAGTTGGAGATAAAATATTAAAGGTAATTGCAACAGCAATAGTATTGTTCATAGTTTACCTTATAGCATCAGCTAGCATAGCTTACAGAGACATTGTTTACGGAATAGTATTCTCGGTTGCTGTAGCTCTAATTACAGCAGAGCTCCTAATATCTAAAGCAACAAAACCATATAATGTTGTTAGATGGTTCTGGGCAGTAGCCTACGCAATATATTACCTCACGGTTGCTGAGTTTAAAGCACACTCTGATGTTATAATGAGAATACTCCATCCAGATATGCCGATTAAGCCGGGAATAGTTAGGGTTCCTTATCATGTTGAGACAGATTATGCAACGGTAACAATAGCTAATTCAATAACAAACACTCCCGGAACCGTTGTTGTTGATTTAGATACTAAGAGAAAATGCTTTTACGTTCACTGGATTAATGTGAAAGCCCCTGATGAGAAAACAACTTTTGAAAACATATCTAAATACTTCGAATATTTCGCTAAAAGAATCTTCGATTAGAGGTGAGTTAGGCCGTGATATATCCACAACTACCTCCAATAATGATTCATTCGCTAACATTATCACCTATGATATCCATAGTTGCCGCCTTCGCAATGCCATTGGTAGGTTTGCTGATTAAGAATAGAAGGGTTTGGGATGCTTACGTATTCACAATAACGACTATCGTATTGACGTTAACAGGTATTGGAGCGTATATGCTATACTATGTTGTTGAAAAACCTTTCGTATACCTGCTTGGAGGTTGGCCGCCACCGGTAGGCATAGTTTATGAAGTTGATAAGTTCTCAGCGCTTTTAGGCTTCGTTTCAGCATTCATAATATGGTTAGCGGTAATTTATGGTATCAAATATTTTGAACCTGAAGAAGACGGATTAGAATGGTACTACACGTTCCTCCTAGGTTTTGAAGCAGGAGTTTTAGGATGCTTATATACAGGGGATATATTCAACGTATTCGTTCTATTCGAAGTACTCTCGGTATCTTCGTATGGATTAATTTCCTTCTGGAATAGGAAAGGAGAGTGCCTAGAAGCAGCACTTAAATACGCTATAATAGGCTCTATGGCTACAACAATATACTTCATAGGTGTAACCTTCGCCTACGGTAGCTTCGGAACACTTAACATGGCAGATTTAGCTGCTAAACTACAGAACATATTGTTCCCAGTAACGATGAACCCTGTCGGAACTGTAGCTTTAGGTGTAAGTCTCTTCGTAGCCTTAGCCATGTGGGCATTTACTGTAGAAGCAGGTGTTGCACCTAACCACTTCAGAGTTCTAGACGCTTACCAAGTGGCTCCTTCAACAACAGCAGCGTTGCTTTCAGGCTTAGCTTCAAACGTAGGCTTATATTTGCTAGCGAGATATTTAATCACAATACTTGGACAAGCAAGAGAAGTAGCTCCAATAGTTGATATAGCACTAACGATACTTGCAATTATGGGTATTATATCGATACTTTTAGGATCATTCCTCATGATAGCTCAAAACGATATTAATAGAGTTTTAGCTTACAGTTCAGTACTAAACTACGGATATGTAGCGTTCGCAATAGGTCTAGGTACACCTCTAGCATTAGCTGCAGCACTATACCATATGATCAATCATGCAATAGCTAAAACATTGTTGTTCCTCTCTTCAGGAGTCTACGTTAAAGCAGCTGGTACGAGAAACCTTGATGAAATGGCAGGTGTAGGTAGATTAGCCCCAATAACATCTACAGCAATGATAGTGGGTGCTTTAGCATTAGCAGGAATACCTCCATTCAACGGTTTCGTAAGTAAGTTACTACTATACAATGCCCTCCTAGAACTAAACTTAGCACCGTTAGTACTAATCATAATAATCTCAAGTGCCTTCTCACTTATGGGATACTTCAAAATAATTTTCAACGTATACGGTAAACCTCCACTAAGAGACTATGGCAAAGTAGAGCCAGGAATTCCAATGCTAATCACTCTAGTTATTTTAGCAATTCTCTGCATAGCACTCGGTGTAGGAGCGCCTTGGTTCTACCCATCAGTAATTGAACCTGCAATTAGTGATATAACCAATACTAAAGCTTTTATAAAAGCAGCATATGAATTTGCAAAACTACTACTTAAGGTGGGTGTTGAAATATGATGGATCTACTTTTAGTTATAGTTTTAACCTCATTAGCTATGGTAATAACATCGTTAGTAGCTTACGGCCTTTACCTATACTCTCTTAGCGCTACGAAATCAATAGCTAAGCCTACTAAAGAAAAAACGATGATTTATGCTTGTGGCGAAGATATTGACGAAAAAACAGCGACAGTATCTGACGTAAACCTCTACGTTACAATATGGAATGAAATATTTAAGCCACTATATGACATGCTTAGGAAGAGAATACATACTGGAATACTTAATGACTGGTTCTTCTGGATGTTCCTACTATTAATAATTGCATACATAGTAATAGTGTTGCTAGGAGGTGTTGGAAGTGTATGAAACACTTAGGCCACTAATACCAATATTTGAAGTACTCATTTATCCTGGCATAGTATTTTCATTTATAGTAGTGATATTTACGCAATGGTATAGGAGGAAACTTTACGCTAGAATGCAGAATAGAGTTGGACCATGGATTACAGGGCCTAAGGGCTTACTTCAGCCATTAGCGGACTATGTTAAACTATTCTTTAAAGAAGACATAGTAGTTATTAGGGGGCACCTAAAACTACCAGCATTCCTACTTGCTTTATCAATAGGGGCACTCATAGCTGTACTATTAATGTTGCCTATTTCGCCATTTCCAATATACGCTGGTTTCGACATAATAGTTGCAATATACCTACTAGTTTGGCCCACACTAACCCTCGCTGCACTAGGATTTCTAACGCCAAGCCCCTATGGTGCTACAGGTTCGTCAAGACTTCTTTCGCTAACATTAGCGTATGAAGTAGTGTATTTACTTTCAGTACTCGTACCTGTGGTTTTAGCTTCAAGGTACTTAGGTACAGCATATTCACTATACCTTACTTCAGTAACAAGTTGGAGACTTTGGACCCACCCAGTATTAGCTGTGTTAATGATTATAGCGCTCTTTACGGCAATAATTTCACTGCAATGTAAGCTCATGGATAAACCATTTGATATACCTGATGCTGAACAAGAAATAGTCGCTGGACCCTTCACGGAATATTCAGGGCCGAAGTTAGCGTTCATAATATTCATACATGATATGGAACAATATGTTAACGCCTTAATAATAACATACCTATTCCTAGGAGGCCCGGCACCCTTAGTTAACGCCCCTGTATGGGCGCAAGCAATAGTTGTAGCGGTTAAATATTTGATCGTAGTACTTGTCCTCACATGGATTAAAGCAATGGTTGCTAGGCTCAGAATAGACCAGGCAATAAAGCTCTTCTGGAAGTATATGGTTCCATTATCGCTTTTCGCACTAATTTTCGCATCATTAGTTTAAGGCACCATAATTTAATTATTAAACCTTATTTTCAAATCCCTTTAATACACATATGCTTCCACATTGTCAGCACAGCGGAACAAGCCCATACCGCGTTAAAATTAGAGTGCCAACCTTCGACACAATATTAGCGGCACTACCTAAAGTACTTAAAGGAGCTAAGCTAGCAGATGTGGTTGCCCGTGCATGGTATTTAGGTTATTTTCAATATTTTGGAACCTTGCACGGGCTTCCCCCTCAGCCGCCTCATCTCTAGTTGGTGGTTCATCGGGGGCTACATCCCTACACACCACAGGGCACGGGTTACGGGGGTTGTGCCGTCATCGGCAAAAGCCTGATGGCATCACCATTAATATTAATAATCATATAAAGAGAAATATAAACGTAGCGTTCCCGAAGTTCCCAAAATATCCTAAATACCCGAACAAGCGAATAGTCCCAGTAATATACTGGAGCTTCGATAACTGCCCAGCAGATCATGACAGATAATTTGCTTTACCCACTTTCTTCTTCGAAAACAAGAGAGTAGCTATATTTAAATATTGTTAATCCAATGTGGATTATTGGTGAAGTGGATTGTCGGTTGTAGTGATTGATAAATATGGTAGGATAAGGATTCCTCAGAAGATATTGAAAAAAATAGGTTCAACAAGGTTCATAATAATTCTTAGAAATAACGAAATTATCCTAAAACCTCTTAAGAACATAAAGTTAAAAGACCTATTTGATACTGTAGAGGTAGATGTTCCAGCCGAGTCTTTCAGAGATTACAGTAAGCTAAAGAAATACTTGGTTAAGGGAGGATAGATGAGGTTTATTGATTCATCAGTTTTTCTCTACGCCTTCATAAAGCCGAAAAGGAGAATACCTAGAGATGTTCTTGAACTTAAGGAAAAAGCTAAAAACATCCTTATACGTGTAGATAAAGGCGAAGAAGTTGCAACAACAGTTGTACATATATCTGAAATTGCGAACATTCTCGAATCACATATTTCTAAAACTAAGTCCATAGAGTATGTTGAAGCAATATTAAGTAAACCATCAATACACATATATGACGTAGATGTAGCATCATATACTGAAGCATTACTTAAAGCTAAAGAGTACTTCATAGGTATAAATGACGCCCTAGCTTTAGTTTTCATGGAAAAGCTCGGAATAAACGAAATATACAGTTTCGACAAGGACTTCGATAAAATAAAGAACGTAAAGAGAATATATGGGTAAGGGCTCTTCTAAACTTAGCTAGTACATATTAGGATGATGAGTTAAAGTTGGAGTATGAATTATGATTGAGAAGAGCCGAACTGACACCCTAAACTTCACATTTTCCTGAAACATTTCTTACGAATAACTCATAGCCTTTCTCTAGAAACTTACGGGAAACATTAAGGTCAACATGGTCCCAAGGAAGAGGCTCTTCGAGACTTCTACCTTTTAAGACGTAATCTAAGCTTATCCCCAACTTTCTAACAACTTTGACCCATGAAGTGGGGGTTCGTGAGCTTAAGCTCCATTCAGCAATAGCTCTACCTATGTTTCTATCTCCTAAAGCTATTGAGGCCTGTAGTAGAGCCCATTTAGGACTGTAGAATGATGTTTCTATTGAGAGCTTTCTAAGCTCTGATACTATAAGTTTTAGTTTCTTGGAAGTTTTTTTAGTATTAGCTATGGGAAGCCATTGAAGAGGAGTATGCGGTTTAGGTATTAGAGGGTTTAAAGAAAGTTTTAACTGAATTCCTTTAACTTCGCTTTTCAGCTTCTTCATAAATTCTATTATCTTTAGGGCTTCTTCTAATCCTTGGTGTGGGAATCCTACAATAAAATACATTTTCACTGCTGATATTCCTTTTTCATAAGCTTTCTTCACTAATCCCTTAATTTGCTCCTCTCTCATAAACTTCTTTATAGCAAACCCTAATGCTGGGCAAAGCGTTTCAGGAGCTATTGTTAATGTTTTCTGGCCTAATTTGGAGATAAGGTCTAGACGATACTCAGTTAGTGTATTAGGTCTTAAGGAAGGTATTGACGCTTCAATGTTTCTCTCAATTAAATACTCAAGTATTTTATCAGCATCTTCATGGTCGAAAAATGATAGAGCATAGAAAATAACTCTGCTTAAACCATTTATCTCTAGTCCTTTCTCAACTATTTCAACTATTTTACTGTAGCTCCGATCCCTCTTAGGCTTACTTATGAACCCTTCCATACAGAATTGGCAGTACCATCTACATCCCCTAGTTGATTCGACAAGTAATCCCCTACCATACGCTAATTCGTAATCTAAAGGTTGAATTTGCCTTACAGGGTAAAATGCTTCATCAAGATTTTCAACATAGTTC
>CAZGLL010000025.1:0-21775 GCA_964526225.1 uncultured Desulfurococcales archaeon
CTTTTTCAAGCCGCTTTTCAAAACCCTTTTATTTTCCCTTCTCCAAGATCTTTTTGGTGGTGAAAAGAAACGGTTAAAGTAACGTATTCTGAACTTGAAAACTACGTTAAGAAGCTTCTTCAAAACAAAGGACACTTAGTAATTAGAGGCAAAAAAGACCGGATAATCATCAAAAACAACGGTGAAAAGGTAACAATAAAATACATGGGAATAGAGAAGGAAATACCTCTAGAAGAAAACACATTCAACCAAATAATGGAGCTAATAAACAAAATAGCTTACAGACCCTTCGTAATCTACCTAAGAGACACAATAATTCTATAAAGAGATTTAATTATGCGATTGCGTTAAAAATGAAATCTATAGAAAATATTTTATGAAAATTATTAAGAAGAAAGCTTAGAACTAATGGATGTTATATTTACGAAGATATATAGTTAGGAATAATAGAAAGTGCTTAGAAAAGTTTAGTGAAAAATATAGTTTTGAAAACGGATTTGCCGAATCCTATAATCTATGTAATACTTTCTCTTCAATAGTCTGTTTAAGAAATCGACTGGTAGCTAAAGAAATCATTCATAATATTAAGAGGAATACTTAAAATAAATTTAGTTTGACTACTATCAAGTATTGTTTCCTTAATTTTCCGTTGGGTTTAAATTTTTAAAAAAGATAATACCATACTTGGTGTTTATGGAGGGCCTAAATGCTTCTAGACATTAAAGGTCTATGGTGGGAATATGTTGTTACCTTCTTTCGAACTAGGTAACTTTGTTTGGGAACCCAATAAATATGTCGTATGTTTTAACATGTTATTTGATAGAGAAGCACAGTATAAGCACGGCATTTTAACTTCGCTGTCCAAGATATTCTCAGATAGGGGAATACCAATATTATCTATTAAAACAACAATTTCAATAAAAGAAAACGCTGTTAGATTAACATTGTTTGCCGATTTCTCACAACATAGAAATCTTCTCAGAGAGGTAGAGAATCATATTAGAGGTTTGAACTATATTAAAGATATTAAAGTTATTGAACCATTATTTAACGGTATAACAGTAGATACCACATATACCTATCTAACGTTCACCGGTGAAAGAGCAATTGTTCTCAGAAAACCTCTCTTTGAAGGATTAATTAAAGGTGTAAGAGAAAAATTCGATGAATCAGGTAAAACATTTCTTTACCATGTAGGTTTTATACTTGGTCAGAAAGCATATAAAACCCAAAGCGAAATTGTTAGAAAAGCCCATGGAAGTATAAAGGAAACTGTTTTGTTCACTGAAGAACTCTTTAAGCAAGTCGGATTCGGTATTTTAAAAGTATCTGAACTTGACTTATTAAACAAGAGAGCTACTATCGAAATTCACAACTCTTTTGAATGCGAACTTTTTAAAGGATCAAAAAAGCCAGAAAGCCATCTCATCAGAGGATTAATTGCTGGATTCATGTCCGCGTTTTTCAGAATCAAAGTAAGCGCTTCTGAAGTAAAATGCATTGCTAAAGGAGACCCTTATTGCCTATTCTTAGTAGGGTAAACATTTTGTTTCAAAAGCTAAGTAAAACATTTACCAAAACACAATATCCTTTTTCTCCTACTTTTATGTTTTAACACAATAATGCAAGTTAAAAGCAGAAAATAAACAGCCAAAGAACTCTTGGAGATAGTGGAGGAAGTATAATGAATGTAAAACACTATATCAACTTTAAGTTAGCCGTAATTTAGCTTCTCTAATATTTCCTTTACTAAATCTTTATTGATTAATTTGTAATGAGTGTATTTCCGACTTTTATAGGCGATTTTGATTATTCCTTCGCTAACTAGCTTTACTAGTTTAAGAAAGCTTGCTTCAACACGATACTATTCTCAGCCATATTCTTTAATAAAATCATTTGAAGAATCCTTCTCTATTTTAACAGAATTTTCTAAGCACCCTTACGTTTTCAGGGAAGTTTCTTTAATGTTTCTTTTAGTGATTGTGTTTATTCATTCATATTATCACTTGAGATGTAGTTAATGTGAATATTATTTTAATGATTCTTGGCTTCTCAACATTGGGGAATATGTTTTAAAAATAGCGGCTGTAGCAGCCGTGAATCAGCTTCTATTAAACGCTTTCAACAAAATGAGTGAGAACGTGCTTTATCCTAATCCCGACTACTTGGGAGACCTCATTGCTCAGGAAATTCTGAAACCCATTGATAATGTCGATGTAGCTAATGCACCGTATATACAAAATATAAAGTATATACAATCAGATAACAACGACAACATCGACAATATGAATTCTAAATTAACTAATATATTACTTTCTATATCAGAAAGTATTCTGTCGAAGACTGTCGAAGACGGTCGAAAACTTCCTTCAACAATGAAATACGATGTTGATTTTAATTTAATAAATTACTAAATAGTTCCGGTATTACCGGAATAATTAAATGTTTCAAAAACTTTAAATACATTTTCTGATAAATACTTTTCTCAATAAAACTTGTCTTGATGATCAGAATGGTTGAAATCTTGGTAAGAAACGCTAAGGGAGAAGCGAAAATAGAAATCCTAGATGAAGCATTAAATAAAATACCTGCGAATGACATTGCCGATATAATGCATGAGTTACTTCGATTTGCTCTTGAAGAAAACCCTGTAGAAATAATTGTGGAAACGGAAAAAGAAACAATAAGGGCGAAACTTACCGCAGAAAATCTACAACTGAAATAGCATAAACTCATTTTCCTTATTTTTTGAAATCGCCCTTTCTGACACCCCCCTCTCCCTGGTTTTTCCTGGAAAGCAGCAAAGCTGACTTTGAAATGGAAAGCGCTTGAAACTTTAGAGTCGGAATCTAAGACCGCTAAGAGAAATTATGGGAAAAGACCGAACAATATATTCAATGATTTCAACATTCAGTATGAACTGTTTTTAACTTAAGTTTTCTTCGTGAATTTTAATCTTTTCAATATTCTTTTCGCTTTTTTCACGGCTTTAACCCATTTTTCTATACTAGCGAAATACTTTGCTTCAAGCTTCATGGTTTTAACCGTTTTCATAGTCTTCACTGTTCTCACAGTTTTCACCACTCTAGCTATCCTCAAGATTCTTAGAGCTCTGAGAAATCTGAAGTAAGGTATTACAATTATGATGTCGAACCAATGATGTCTTAAAAACAGCTTCAAATTACCAACTCTCCTATATCTAACAACCAAGTCTAAAACAAATATAGGAAGTAAACCCAAGTTAATATTGCCACATAGCTCCTCTAAGCTAGGCTCTACAAATCCTAGGATAAAGAAAAACAACCACACTACGGTAACCAAATCAACAAAAACATTCCAACCCATCATATTTGTCATCAAGAAATACTAAACAAAGAAAACCTAATAAAATATAGTTTCTAGGCAGTGAAAATAAGAGAAGTTTGGTAATGATAGTGTTTATTTTAAAATGCCTTGGCTATAGTAGAAAACTAGCTATTGTTTTAATGTATGTGTTGCATGATTCGTCTGCTAAGGGTATGAAGTCTGTGTAGTGTTTTCCTCCTATTCCTAAGGCTGATTTTCTTCCTTGAAGGAACTCTATTATTTCGCTGTCTATTCTAAGTTTTTTCAGTGTTTGCCGGAACCATTTTCTAATGTATTTAACGTTTAATCCTGCTTCTTTGAACTTGTCTTCTACTGTGTCTATGTGTGGTAGTTTGATGTTTCTTTTCTTTAAATCCATTATTTGTTTAACAACTTTCTTAGGTAAGTAGAGGATTAGTATGTTTTTGCTTTTCCTTTGGAAGTCGAGATGGTATCGGTAAATGTTTTCGCTTATTCTTACAAGCCTTGTTGTGTTGAATGTTTTTAGAAGCTCCATTGCTTCCGATAGTCTGCAACCTGATGATACGAGAATATTGTAGATGGTTACGTATGGTTCTCTTTCTTTAGCAAGGTTTTCTTTTAGCTTAAGAATTTCGCTGTCTGAGGGAATGTATGTGTCTGCTTTTGTCCGGGGTTTTCTTGGAAGAGCTTTCCTAAGTCTGTAGGCTAGTTCTTCGTATCCTTCAAATCTTTTCTCAATGTATGTTAGAAGTCTACTGAATGCTTCATAACTTGTTTTCGACAAACCCACTTTTTCGAAGTATTTCATAACGTCTTTTTTACGGCATAGCTTTAACCCGACAACTTTACGTAAATAAAGCAAGTACCGGTAAAGCATGTTTTCAGAAGTTCCCTGCATCCTATTCCACGAAACAAAGTCATCGACAAGATCTGTGGTTAACTCTATACACTTAGTTAAAACAGCTGATTCAGCAACATATCCTCCGTTAACTTGCCGCATATAGTCCCGGCAAATTCCGGAACCTTCATAAAAAGTTGGCATCCGAGAGGTCCCGGGTTCAAATCCCGGCCGGTCCACCAAACCCTATCATTCGTAAACATTAGCACCAGTAATGACCAATAGCGTCTTCTCTTTTTGGCTTTTTATAAAGATGCTGATGTTTGTTATTAGTGAAAGTGTTTTTATATTCTTTATGAGTAGAGTATTACTTTGGTAATACTTAGGTAATACCTTATATGTTGGTGTTGTAATGCCTTCATTAGAGGAAATAAGTATGTTTATAGGTATTGCGTGGTGGCTTATTGTTTCAGTATCTATTGTGGGAATGCTTGTGTCTCTAATAATTTTCGCTTTATCTAGCAGAGAAGAGAGTAAAACTATGCGTTATTAAAACTGCTAAGAAGTTTAAACGATTCTTACTTTGTTTACTTTTTTATTCTGCCATGAATACCTTCTTATTCTTCTTGATCTCCCATAGCCGCATGCTGCACAGTAGCCTTTTGCCACATTGAAAGAGTGTCTTCCGCATCGGCGGCATCTTATGTGTGTTTTGCTTCTACCATGTTTTCCGAATGATGTTGTTCCTTTCACCATAGCTTTTTAGCCTCTTTCCATAGTATTTACTGTTTTGACGGGTTAGGGTGGTATTGGAACTGGGGATATAAGTATTACGTTGTCACCTCTTATAATTATTGTTCCGAGCTTTCTTGTTTTACCGTTGCTCCTCATTTCTTCTGCTTGTTCAAGAACTAGGTTTAAGTGTTGGTCGTAGCTTTTAAGTATTCCCCTTACCTCTCTTCCGCCTTTAAGCTTGACTAGAACTAGATTACCTAGTGATTCGCTTAATAGCTTCTTTGCTGAATCTATTGTTGACAAATCTGGAATAACCTCCCTCTATTGTTGTTTAAGTTCTCTCTTTTTCCTTTCCTTAAAATAAGAAACGATATATATAAAGTTACTTTAGTTTGAACTTAAAATCTGAGAAAAAGCTGGGGGTTCATTATTGGGATGTATTAGGCATGCACTTTCAAAGAAGGAACGTAGGAAAATTGTCGAAAAGCTTAAGCAAAGATTCCCTAATTTAGAAATTAACGCTAAAACACAAATTGAAATAGGTGTTTGCAACAAGAAAACAATATATTTCGTGAATTCCGAACCCATCGCTTTAAGAAATGAAAGCGGTAAACTAATACCTCTTCTAAGATTTATTTATAAAGCCAGCACTACGCTAGGTTTACCGCTTGTTATCGTGGATATGGGTGCTGTTAAGCACATTTTGAATGGCGCCGATATTATGGCTCCAGGTATTGTTAGGATCATAGGTAGCTTCAATAGAGGGGATTTAGCGCTAGTTGTCGATGAAAAGTATGGTAAGCCATTGGCGGTATGCGAAGCTCTATATTCTTCAGATGAAATCTCCAGAATGAGTAAAGGTAAGGTTCTTAAGAATTTACATTATGTTGGAGATAAGATATGGAAGTTTAAGTTCTAAGCTATCCTTATGCTATCAAGTATTCTTGGAGCATAAGTTTCGAAACCCATTCTCCTAATGGTGTTCGCTAAAGCTAAGGTCTTACTTTCCTCCCCATGACACAATATGACTCTTTCCGGCCTAGGTGTTACATTGTTTAGAAACGCTAATAACTGTCTTCTATCAGAATGCCCTGAGAACCCTTCTACACTGAAAACTTTAAGTTTAATCTTTAACACTTCAACCTTCCCTTCCGGAGTGAAAGTTATTATTTCTCTTTGCCCATCCTTTATTTTCCTACCTAAAGTGCCTTCAACCTGATAGCTTACAAAAATTAGTGCGTTCTTTTCATCCTTAGCCATAATCTTTAAATACTCTACTGATGGTCCTCCGGTAAGCATTCCTGATGTAGCAAGTATTATTGCTGGTTCGTCTGAATCAACTATTGCTCTTCTCTCATCTTTATGTTCAACTTTTCTTATATTCTCCATGTTAAACGGGTTTTCACCTCTATAGATTGACTCTCTAACTTCGTCTGAAAGTAGTTCAGGATAGGTTGCGTGAAGAGCTGTTACCTCATCTATCATTCCATCAACATAAATATGTATTTTCGGTAATAACCCTTTATTCATGGCATGTAAAATAACTAACATAACCTCCTGTCCTCTACCCACAGCAAAAACCGGAATTAATACCTTTCCTTTATGCTCAATTACTTTCTTTATTTTATCTATAAGTTCCCTTTCAGCTTCATCTCTTGAGGGCAAATAGTCTGTTCCGTAAGTGCTTTCCATTATTAATGTTTCAACACGTGGAAACCTATCGTTAGCTTTCGGTAGCAGTCTCGTTCTACCATATTTGAAATCCCCAGTGTAAACTATGTTATGTAGTCCCTCCCCAACATGTAAATGCACCATTGCTGATCCTAAAATGTGACCTGCGTTGTAAAGTGTTACTCTAACGTCTGGAGCAATATCTGTTACTTCACCATAGTTTAACGGTATTGTGTGGAGAAGCATTTTCCTAACTTCCTTAATAGTGTAAGGTACGTACTTGTTTTCCCTAGCAGCTATTTCTAAAAGATCCTTTTGCATTAAAACCATTAGGTCACGAGTTGCTTTAGTAACATAAACTGGTCCTTCATAACCATACTTGAAAAGGTATGGAACGAGTCCGCAATGATCTAAGTGGGCATGAGTTACTATTACTGCATCTAATGTTGAAACATCGAATTCTGACGTATCGAACCTTGGATAGGCATGAAGAGGATGTGTTGCTCCAGGATTTAATCCTGCATCAAGTAATATCTTGGTTTCAGCTGTTTCTACAAGTATTGCTGCTCTTCCTACCTCTCTAAAGCCTCCAAGAGCTGTAATTCTAACATAATTATTCTTGAAGAGAACGGGCCTATGGATTCTATGACCTATGCTTCTAAGAACATTTATTCTATATTCGCTTTTGGCTAAAAGAACTTGGAGAATGCTTGTTAATGTTATTGTTTCTCTAGGTGGTGCTCTAACAATGTTCGGTCTCCAACCTGTCTCTAAAAGGATTTTTCTTAGGAGATTCCCACCTTTACCTATTACAAGCCCTGGTCTTGATGATTTAATTATTATTTCTCCTAATGTATGGTCGAACTCTAAACTCTTAATATCTGCTTCTTTAGGTATTAGTTTCGTTATGATCTCTCTAGTTTCTTCTTCACTTTTCCTAACTGAGGGATCTGTTCTAATAACGACTCTCTTCTTAATTGTTTTAGCTATTTTCTTTATTATATCGGTGCTTTTGATTACTACTTCAACGTTTTTAACGTAAATAGCTATTTCTGGACCTTCAAATTCTATTTTCGTTATTTGAGCTTCAAGAGGCATTAACTTTAGAATGGTGTTTTTTATGTATTCGTAAACATTAACTGTTTCCGCATTAACCCTCAAGGCTTATCACGTTCCAACAATGTTTAAAATTTCTTCCGAACTTAACTCTTCGACACCATTTTCGGTTATTACTACAACATCTACTCCTTCTCCCGAAGCTGTATCTCTTTTCATTGCAGCGTTAACTGCGGTAACAGCTAGCTTTATAGCTTCGTTTCTGTCCAGTTTCTCTCTAAACGAAGACTCAATAACGCTTATGGCTATCGGCGAACCTGAACCTGTTGCTGTATAGTCCTCTTCTGTAAGTGTTCCGAACCAGTCTAGAACGTAAATTCTTGGTTGGAAATCGTAACCAGCAACAATTAGTTGAACAATGTATGGAAGAACTCTTGAATAAGCAAATATTATGTTTGAAAGTATTGATGCTATAGTTTTTATTGTAACTGGTTTTTTAGATGAAAGCTTATAGTAGCTTATCTCGGCTTTAACAACATCTATGAGTGTTTGGGCATCAGCCACTAAACCTGAAATTGTCATTGCAGCTCTTTCATCTATTTTAGCTATTTTCCTAACTTTTTTATGAGCTACGTAATAACCTGTTGTTGCCCTTTTATCAGCGGCTAAGACTACTCCATTAGCGAACTTTAAAGCTACAGTTGTTGTGCCATGAATTGCTTTCGAATATGCTTCCTCTTGTTTGAACATATACTACACCTTTCCTTCTAACGTAAATGTTAGATGTTACTTCAAGCTACTAGGTGTGGATGTGTATAGAAAAAACTTTGAGTACTCCTACGTTTTACCTTATCATGGGGTAACTCGTATTTAAGATTTATTGTGAGTGTTGATAGGAAATGGGTAATAAGCATATGCTTTCGGAACACTTAATTAAGTTACCTAGACGCATAGTTATAGGTAAGGGTGTTAGATACAAAATACCGCAGTATATTAGAGATTTGGACTTAGGAAATAACGTACTAATTGTTACAGGACCACATATCATTTCGTCGTTAGGTAAGGAGCTTATCCAAATTCTTGAAGATGAAAAATTTAATGTAGCTCATGTAATAACTAAAGGAACACATATAGACTTTCTCACGGAGCTTTTAGAAAGTATTTCGAAGGAAAAATATGATTTAATAATAGGTTTTGGAGGAGGAAAGTCCATAGATACTGCTAAATACATTGCAACTAAAACTTCAACAGCATTTATGAGCGTTCCTACAGCAGCATCACATGATGGTATAGCTTCTCCTTTCGCTTCAGTAAAAGGATTGGAAAAACCAACTTCAATAAAGGTTGAGGGTCCCGTTGCAATAATTGCTGATACTGAAATTGTAGCTAAGGCTCCATATAGGCTTTTAGCTTCAGGTGTAGGTGATTTAGTAGCTAAGTTTACTGCTGTATTAGATTGGCGTTTAGCCCATAAGCTTAAGAATGAATATTACGGTAGCTATGCTGCTTCGTTAGCGTTGCTTTCAGCTAAACATGCTGTATCTTATGCTTCGGTTATTAGGAGAGGTAATGAGGAATCTGTTAGGATAGTTTTGGAAGGTCTCATAAGTAGCAGTATAGCCATGCACATAGCGGGATCTTCAAGACCAGCTAGCGGTTCTGAACATTTATTTAGCCATGCTTTAGATTTAATAGCTCCGAAACCTGCCCTACATGGCGAACAATGTGGGGTAGGAACAATAATGATGGCGTATCTCCATGGGAAGAACTGGAGGAAAATAAAGAAGGCGCTAAGGAAGGTAGGTGCACCAACAACAGCTAAAGAGCTCGGAATTGATGATCACTACATAATCAAAGCGTTAACTATAGCGCACAAGATTAGGCCTGAAAGATACACAATACTTGGCGAAACAGGGTTGACATGGGAAGCGGCGGAAAATTTAGCTAGAAAAACTGGGGTAATAGAGTAAAAACTTAGTTAGTAGCAAACATATAGCATATAAAATAATCCTAAATTGTAAAATGTCTAGTTACATAAGGAGATGATGGAAATGTCGGAGAATATTATAATAACGTTGGTACCTAAGGCTTTCGCTAAGAAAGGTTATAAATTCGTTTTTGAGGGAAAGGTAAGTGAAGAATGTAAGGATTGTCCACTTTATAATGTTTGCGTAAAGAATCTAGAGGCTGGAAGGGTTTATGAAATAGTTAATGTTAGAAATAAGAAACATAAGTGTAAAGTTTATGGTTCAGAAATTGTTGTTGTTGAAGTTAGGGAAGCAGATGTTGAAGTGTTGGTTAAAACATCTATAGCTATTGAGGGAGCAATAATATCTTATAGTCCAGTTAATTGTAATGAGTACTCCTGTCCTTATTTTAAACTATGCAAACCTTTAGGGGTTAAGTCTGATGATAAATATAAGGTAATTAGGGTTCTTGAAAAACTTAAATGCTCTCGCGGTTACTCCCTTACAAAAGTTTTACTCAGACGGGTTAGAGGCTTCTGACTTATTTTCCTTCTTGGTTTCAGCTTTAACCTCCGGTAATTTTATCTGATATGTTTCTACAAACTCTACCGTTGGAGCTAATGGCACATATTTCTCTATTTCCTTAACAACTGCTTGCTTAATGTACTGAATGTCTTCAATAAAGTATGTTTCTCTTGGCATCTCGATTCTCAATGTGCCATTAACTATTTTGATGTTGAATTTTTCAGGAGCTACAGGTTTTATTCTCCTATGAAGTAGATACTTTATTTTCTCTAGTGGATCATCTATTTTCCTTAAAATCTTAACTTCGTAAATAAGAGTTTTGCCTGCAAGCGGGTGATTGAAGTCAACTATTACTCTACCGCCAGTTATGTTCCTTATGGTTGCTAGCATACCGTTTATTTCTACAATTTCTCCTACCTTAGGCATAATACCTTTCTTGGTGAATTCTCTTAGCGGTAATAGTTTCACTTTTGAAGGATCTCTTTTACCGTAGGCTTTTTCTGGAGATATTTCAAGTGTTTTTTCTTCTCCTACATTCATTTTCTTGAGTTCTTCTTCTAATCCTTCTATAACCCTATGTTCACCTATGATAACTAAAAGTGGTTCGTAAATTTTTTCCTCACTAAATTTCTTATGTTCCTTGGCAACTTCGGCTTTCGAAGTGTCTATAAGCTCTCCTGTTTCTTTAACTTTAGCTACGTAGTCTATTAATATGAAGTCACCTTCATTAAAAGGCATTGCCGTATTCACCTAGAACTGTACAATATGTGCTATGGGGATTTAGATTTGTAGGTTTTTAAAGTTTAGCGTCCTTTCCTAAGGAACCATCCTTTATCGATAATGTTTAAACACACTATTTCATCACCCTTCAATGTCTCGGAAAGGAGTTCTTTAGGTTTAACTGTGAGCTTACATAGTCCTAGGAAATCTTCGAACTTATTTACTACGACAACTACCTTAGAGAGAGGCGGATATGTCTTTAAAATAGATTTAGCCATAATGTCTCTTCCATAGAGGAAAAGAGCTGATGCATGGTCATTAACCATTATAGCGTTTCTTTTAGCCTCTATAAAGAGTTTTTCCGCGATGTCCATGCTTATTTCGTATTTTCCCTTTACTATCTGGCCTAAAAATAAACCTAGAGAGTAAGGTTCTTTCTTCATTATTCCTTTAATGTATTTAGATACAAAGGATTCCATATTTGCTGATACTAGAAAGAGCTCATTTCTTTCTACACCACGTGTTATGTATATTGTTTTTCCGGAAAAAACGCGTTCCACAGTCTCATTCCCAAACATTTGAGATAATGTTGTAACAACGTTTTTCACTATAGGTTCTGAGGCTTTAACAAATATGGGGTACTTCGTCATTGCTATCACCCCTTAGGTTTTAACTATTTTGCATATGAAGAAACCCGCCATTTCATGCTTATGTGGGAAAACTCTATAGCATTTCGAAATATCACTATTTAACCTAATTCCGAAAACCTCTGTAAATCCTTTATCACCGAAATTCGGTATAACGCTTAGTTTCCCCAATTTAATATTGTCGAACATGTTGAGTGCTTCGTTAATTACAAACTCGTTTTCCTCAGGAGCTATTGAACAAGTTGAGTAAACGAGTTCTCCTCCGGGAGCTAGAGCCTCAATCGCTGCCTTAATGAGTTCTATTTGTCGTAAAGCCATTCGATAAAGATCCTCAAGTTTAGTTTTCATTTTCCTAGTGGGATCTATGGGTAAAAGTCCTTCCCCTGTGCATGGAGCATCTAGGAGTATTTTTGAAAACTTCTCCTTTAGCACACTAATTTTCCTCGCATCTGTTCTTATAAGTATAGTATTGCTTACACCCATTCTCGAAATATTTGACCTAAGTGTTTTCATTCTCTCCCTATTTAGCTCAATAGCAACTATTACACCTTCGTTCCTCATGAGCTCAGCGAGATGGGTTGTTTTTCCTCCAGGAGCAGCACACATATCTAAAACTATGTCTGTTGGTGATGGGTTTAGTTCTAGAGGCGGTATCATTGAAGAAGCGTCTTGGATGAAATAGTATCCGAATAAGTGTTCATGTAAATAACCTACTTTTTCCGAGCCCTTTAATACATAAAATCCCTTCTTAAACCAGTAGATTTCCCTTAATTCTACGTTCTTACTTTCCAATCTTTCCTTAAGTTTATCACAATTTATTTTTAAGGTATTACATCTAATGGACTTCGGTAAGCCTCGTCCGGTCATTTTAAGAAGAGCTTCTACTTCCTCTAGACTGTCAAACATTTTAATATATCTTTCAACCATGTAAGGTAGAAAACCATACTTTTTAGCCGATAACAGGGCTTTCTGAGAAGGCTTAGCGTAATCTAGGCTTATCTTAAACGTTTTAAATGGTATTTGGAAATATTCTGTCACAAACTTAGCCCTCTGAGGTTGGTACTGAAAATGATAGAGAGAGAAGTTAAAATAAAAGTTTGTTGCGAGGAAACGATTCGCATAATGAACGTTTTGAAGAACATGGATGCTAGGGTTCTCGGAAAATATAGGGAAGTTGATATCTATCTTAATCATCCGTGTAGGGATTTTTCGAAAACAGATGAAGCACTAAGAATTAGGGTGTTTAATGGAAAAGATTTATGTGAGCTAACTTATAAGGGTCCACGAATTCGTTCTGATGAGAGAATTAAAGTTCGTGAAGAAGTAACTATAAAGGTTTTAAGAAGCGATGTTGAGAACCTAATTCGGCTTCTTAAGAAATTAGGGTTTAAAGAGGTAGCTAAGGTCGTTAAGGAGAGAGCAGAATTTCAGGTAGGAGAGGCAAAGATAGCTTTAGACAAAGTTGAAAAACTCGGATGCTTTATTGAAATAGAATTTCCTGAAAAGGCATATCTTGAGAGAGTTTTGGAAATGTTAAATATTAAGGGGGAATTTATCGAGAAAACGTATTTAGAAATGGTTTTGAATTTATAATTTAAAATCTACTAAGAACCACTAAGGATATTTTTAACCCGCCATCCAATACCTTCATATAAAGTTCACCGTAAAATCCTCTACGTAATGGACCAGGATTCACTATTACTGTTTTACCATGTTTCACAATGTTTCTTCCTTCATGAACATGCGCACATAGTGTAAGTGTTGGTTTACAGTTCTCTATGATCCTTCTTAAAGCATAACTTCCCATATGCCCTCTCACAGGATCATAATCTACTTTTAAACCGTGAGGCGGTATGTGAGTTACCAGTATTGATGTTTTAACCTTATTGCAAATGTTACATATATTGTGTTCTAGCTTAGCTATTTCCGTTTCTAGAGGTAACTTTAAATCATAGCTTATTAATGGCGGTATTATAATTACGCCGAGGTCATTGTTAATATAGGTTTTTTCAAAAATAATCCCCTCCTTTATTTTATCTAAAAACACTTCCGGATCATTTTCGCCTCTAACGATGAATACCGTATTGTTAATGGAATGAAAAAGTTCATCGATTATTCTTATGAAAAATCTATGGTTTCTATCGAATGTTATATCGCCTAAAACGAATACGTACTCATAGCTATTTAGAACCGTACGTATATGGTTTAGATATTTTAGTGATCCATGAAAGTCTCCTAGAATTAAGGCCTTTACATACTTTAACATGTACTTTTCACGCTACCTTTCTCCTATTATGGAAGCATTAGCAACATAATAAAGTGTTTCTTCTAATTAAATATTAAGGTGAGTAGTGTATTTTAAGAAGTTGGGATGATTAAAATGGGGAAGCAAATTATTGCTTTACTCACGGATTTTGGAATGAAGGATCCCTATGTTTCAGCGATGAAAGCTGTTATTAAAAGTATTAACCCTAACGTGGATATTATCGATATTTCGCACGATGTTGAAAGTTTTAGCATTTTTCAAGCATCTTTTGTTCTTGCTGGTGCATCAAAGTTCTTTCCTAAAGGAGCAGTTTTCGTTGTTGTTATAGATCCTGGTGTTGGTACTTCACGTAGAGCTTTAATTGCTAAAACATGTGCTGATAAAGTATACGTAGCTCCTGATAATGGTGTTTTAACTTTAGTTATAGATCAAGAGGGATTATGTGAAGCTTAT
Organism: uncultured Desulfurococcales archaeon; assembly: GCA_964526225.1. Lineage (GTDB taxonomy): Archaea > Thermoproteota > Thermoprotei_A > EX4484-217-1 > EX4484-217-1 > DRYM01. Next base: position 14,206 of record CAZGLL010000025.1, read on the forward strand.
GAAATAATGAATGAGAACTTCATGCTTAAACCTGTTTCTAAAACATTTCATGGAAGAGATGTTTTTGCTCCAATAGCGGCATATATTACATTAGGTGTTCCGTTGAGTTTTTTCGGTAGGAAACTTAGTGCTAACAGTATTAAGAGGATAAAAGTTCTTAAGCCTAAGTACATGTCTCACGAAGTTATTGGTTCACTAATCCATTTTGATAAGTTTGGCAATGCTATAACAAATATTGAAGCTGACATGGTTGAATGGTTAGACGTAGGGGATCAGGTAAAGATTATTATAAATGATAAGTTAAAGCTTAGTTTGAAATATGTTGAATCTTTCGGCTACGTTGGCGAGGGTGAAGCAGCCTTAATTAAGGATAGTTTTGGACTTTTAGAGTTGGTTGTTAATAAGGGGTCTGCGAAAGACAAGTATAGGTTAAAATTAGGCTCTAAAATAGTCGTAAGTAAGGTGTGAAAAATGACAATTAGGGGCATATATATTGGGAGATTTCAGCCGTTCCATAAAGGCCACTTGTATGCTGTAAAGGAAGTATTGAATGAAGTTGATGAGTTAATAATAGGTATAGGTAGTGCTCAAGAAAGCCATACCCTAGAGAATCCGTTTACCGCTGGGGAGAGGATGTTGATGATTAAAAGTGCGCTTGCAGAAGCTGGTGTAGATTTGTATAAGGTTTACATCGTTCCCATACCTGACATTGCAATGAACCATGTTTGGGTTAGATACGTATCCATGCTCGTACCCCCGTTTAACATTGCATATTCGAATAATCCGCTCGTTATGAGGCTCTTTAAAGAAGCCGGATATAAAGTTAAACCGATCCCCCTATATGATAGGAGAAGGTTTAGTGGCAAGAAAATAAGAGAGCTTATGCTTAAAGGTGGTTCCTGGGAGGAGCTTCTTCCGAAATCTGTAGTGAAGATAATTAATGAAATCGATGGTGTTTCAAGAATAAGGGAAATCGCTAAGAGTGATGAAGAGGTAGAGAGTGAATGATAGTTATTGATGGGAGCTTTGGTGAAGGAGGAGGACAAATTCTTAGGACAAGTATTGCCTTATCGTCTCTATTACTTAAACCTGTTAAAGTAATTAACATAAGAGCTAAGAGAAAGCCTCCAGGTCTTAAAAGACAACATATGACAGCAATTAAGGTTTTAGCTACTTTAACTAATGCTGATGTTAAAGGTTTAGAGTTAGGTTCTATGACCATAGAGTTCATTCCTAAGATCAGAAGGGGAGGTCATTTTAGTTTCGATATAGGTACTGCTGGAAGTGTTTCTCTCGTTCTTCAAGCTGCCTTGCCGGTAATGCTTTATGCTTCAACTTCAGTCTCGTTAACTATTAGGGGAGGTACTGATGTTCCTTGGAGCCCTCCTATAGATTACGTGAGAAACGTATTAGTTCCGCTATTAAACGAAATGGGCGCTAAAGTAAGTATTAGAGTTGAAAGAAGAGGTCATTATCCGAGAGGAGGAGGTATCGTCCACGTATTTGTTGAACCTGTTAAAAAACTAAGGTCTCTTAGAAAGCTAAGTAGAGGTAATGTTCTTACGATATACGGGATATCGCATGCTGTAAAACTACCCCCACATGTTGCCATAAGACAGGCTAAAGCGGCTACATCGGTTCTTGAAAGATATGGCTATAGAAACGTTAAGATAGAAACAGAATATTATGAGAGAAACAAGGATCCACATTTAGGACCGGGAAGCGGAATAGTTCTCTGGGCAAAAACAGAGAACAGCATTTTAGGTGCTGATGCTTTAGGCGCTAAAGGGAAGCCTGCTGAAAAGGTTGGTGAAGAGGCAGCGCTAAAGCTCATTGATGATTTATCAACTAATGCAGCGTTGGATACTCATATGAGTGATATGATTATACCGTTCTTAGCTGTCGCTGAAGGTGTTTCAGAGATTACTGGAGCTAAGTTAACAATGCATGCATACACGAATATCGAAGTGGTTAAGAAGTTCATTAACACTGAAGTTTATCTTGAAGGAAAACTAAACAATCCCTTCAAATTTAGAATTAGAGGTATCGGTCTTACTCCATAAAACCCTGCCATCTCTCGATATAATTCTCGTTATCCTATGAAACGGTATTAGCTTCACTCCTGAAGAAGTATTTATAATGAAATACCAGCTTCCTATCTCTTTTATGTCCCTAATTTTCACCCTTTTTACAATGGTGTCTTTCCCTACCCTATGAACATACTCTATAACGTGATCCTTGCTACTACTATATTGCGGATCCCATAACAACCTGTTTAATAGTACCCTTATTTTTGAAGGAGACTTTCCTCCCATAACCTTCAGTACTCATGATAATGTTTTTAGCCTTAACATATACTTCACTATATTTTCTAAGATCCTTATACGCTTTTCTAAGATTTACAACGCTAACTCTAAACTCCTTAGCAATAGAAGAGAAACTAGGTTTAAATCCGTAAACTAATTCGTTATAAAGAATCTTTGCTAAAGCGAGTTTAACTCTATCGGTTCTTGAGGAAATTTTTGGGTACTCCTTAAATACCTCTATTATGTTTAGGTAAATTTTTGTATCTCTCGACTCTAGAAGTTTGTTCTTAACTTCTTCAGTATGCTCATTTACTATAGTTTTAACCATTTTCACTTTTCTCCCAGCGTAAAGTGCTTCTAATACATCATCCCTTATTTTCAGTCCTGGCCTAAGTTTTGGATACTCCTTAAGCTTCTTTCGGAATTTACGATATCTCAAATTTATTAATAGAAGCTTCGTTCTCCGCGATTTCATGTTGTAATCTTCATGTACCTTATGAATACTTAATCTATCGGTTTTTAATTCTGATCGAAGCAGTGATGAGCCTATGTTGTAATCATATATTCTGTCTAAAACTGTACCGCATCTAGAGCAAACAATATAGCCCTCCTCATACCTCCAAACAAGCTCGTTGCATCCACAGTAAAAGCACTTCATTTTTTAGCACCGCGGTAAGTTCATTATTTAGCTCCCTTATAAACTAGACCGTAACTTTTCTTAGCTCTCGGAGAGTAGAGTGAAAGTATTCGGATCGCTGAGTTTATATTATTGTACCTGATATTTGGGATTAGAAACTGCATTAAGTGAGGATTAAGAATGTCTCTAACATATTTTGGTGCAACAACAGTTGGTATTAGAGGTAAAGACTTTGTTGTACTAGCTTCAGAAAGGAGAATGTCATATGGAGGATACATTTTAAGCCGTAGTATAAGGAAAGTGTTTAAAATAACGGATAAGTTAGGTATGGCATTTGCAGGATTATTTGCTGACATGCAAGCATTAGCCAAATATCTTGAAGCCGAAGTGAAATTTTACGAGTTAACTTTGGAAAAACCCATGAAAATACGTTCGGCGGCGAAAATACTTTCAATAATACTTTATAGCCAAAAGTACATGCCCTATCTCTCAGAAACACTCGTAGGAGGAATAGATTCGGAAGGTGCACACCTTTTCGTCCTTGATCCATTAGGATCCTTAATCGAAGACGACTATGCAGCAATTGGTTCTGGAGCACCCATAGCGATAGGAATTATTGAAACGAATTACAGTAAGGCCGTAAATGTTAATGACGCAGAAAAGCTAGCCTACGACGCAATAAGAGCGGCTGCTGAAAGAGATTCATCCTCAGGTGATGGAGTGGACCTTTTAGTTATAACTAAGGAGGGCATTAAGGAGCAGTATTTGAAATTACCTAAGTAGATGCTTTAAGGTTAGTAAATTGAACTTTAAAAGAGCAAAAACCTTGCAATTAGAATTAGCTAAGAAAGTAATTAGGAGAGATGAATTCGTTTTCCCTCCAAAATATGTTTTAGGATTAGATATATCCTATAGTAAAGGTAAAGCTGTAGCTTGTTGTGCAATTTTAAATTATAGTAGTTTAAACGTTACTGAAATAAGATACATAATTGACGACGTAAAAATACCTTACGTTCCAACGTTTCTAGCATTCAGAGAATTACCATTTTACACTTACTTATGCTACGATTTTAGGGGGAGAAGCGACATAGTAGCGTTAGTGGACGGGCATGGACTAGCTCATCCTAGGAAGCTTGGAATAGCTTCGCACTTAGGCATAGTACTTGATATTCCTACAATAGGTGTTGCAAAGAAAATCCTAACTGGAAACATTATAAAAGTGAATGGGAAGGAATATCTTAAGGTAAATAGCGAAACCGTAGGCGTTGTTATTAGACATAAGAGCTTCTCACCAATATATGTAAGCATAGGGAATAAAGTATCTCTTGAGACCGCTGAAAACATAGTTAAATATTCCATAAAGGAACATAGATTACCCCTACCTATATATTATGCTCATACTTACTCTAGAAGAATTGCTAAAAGGCTGTAGGAATGAAGAAAAAATGGAGTTCATTAAGGAAGAACGCTGAGGATTTAATTGTTCTCTTAGTGCTGGCTGAACTCGGGGCGCTCGCAAAAGGTGTAGTAACATCTACTAACAAATTAGCCAAAACACTTGGTATGTCTCAGCAAACTGCTTCAAGAAAACTTAGAGAATTGGAAAGAAAAGGACTAATAATTAGAGAAGTTAAACCAACCGGAGAAACAATTAAAATAACGGATGCTGGAGCTTCAACACTTATGGAATATAGAGATAGACTACAAAAAGTGCTTGGCAAAGTAAGGAAAGGTATTATAACAATAAGGGGCTATGTTGTGAAGGGACTAGGTGAAGGAAAATACTACATGTCACTTAAAGGCTACGTTGTTCAAGTGAAAGAGAAACTAGGCTTTAAACCATATCCTGGAACACTTAACATAAAACTTAAAACAGTTGATGATGTTCTTAAAAAGCTGGAACTTCTAAAACTTCCGGGGATACTAATTAAAGGGTTTTCTAATGGTACAAGAACGTATGGTGATGTGAAAGCTTTTAGAGCCGAAATAAATGGGATGAAGCCATTAGCTGTTGTTTTACCTGAAAGGACAAGCCACGGAATAGATATTTTAGAAGTAATAGCACCATTTAACATTAGGGAGAAGCTAAAGTTGAACGATGGAGATGAAGTTGCCGTAACAATTTATTTACAATAGTTCTCAACTATTTTCCTAATGATGCTACTACTGCTACAATTAGGGTATTTAGTGAATTTCCTTTCTAATCTTATAATTTTCACATTCGCTAATCCTCTTTTCCTAAGCACTTCTTTAAGTTCTTTTTCGGAAATTTTTTGGTCAGGACCTAAAAGTATAATGTCAGGTTTGACTTTTTCTATAGACTTGAATATGTCGTTAACGTCACCTAATATAGCCCTGTATACTCCTTTAATGTTGGATATAACGTAGAGTCTTTGTTCTTCACTTATTATAGGTTTCCTTCCCTTGAACTTTTCAACATTAACGTCGCGCGCAACTACTACGAAAACTTTACCCAATTTAGCAGCTTCATTAATTAAGTATATGTGTCCAGGATGTAGTATGTCGAAGGTTCCAGCAATAAAAACCTTTGCTTCTTCTTTATCACCTTTAGGCCAGTTAAAACTTATTATTTTAAGTTCTTTAAGTGCGTCCAAAATGCCTTCAGAATATGTTGAACAGACAATGCTATCTACGTATTTTCCTTTCTCGTAATAGTATTTTGCGTCATCAAAATATCTTTTAGCTAGATCAAGTAGTCCCTCTGAATCTATACTCCTTTTAAAGATTCTTAGTGTTTTAAATGCCTCACTTAGGTTACTTAAATACCTTTCAGCTCTTGTTTTTACGTCATGTAATTTACTCATTTCCTTATACACCATAGTAAAGCTAGTTTATAAGGAACCTTTTTAACGCATCCTCCTCAATATAGTGTAACTTTCCCGGAACTATTATTGTGTGCGGTGGCGGTCCAAAGTTCTTTCTTATAAGGGAGGTTATTTTTCCGTAGACATATTTTTGCGTAGGAAAACCCGCTCTTGCAATTACTAATACCTTCGTCTCCTTACTAATTATCCCCTCCTTTCTCTTCTCTTCAGCTTTCAACATTAACTTTAGTGCATCATTCGCCGTCATATACACTTTATTATCAACGTCTAATTCTAGTAGCAGTAGCGTATGTAGTCCATGTTTTAGATTCTCTTTTATTACGTCATAGAAATAATCGTAAAATATTCCCTCCTTAGGATACACTATTGTCGCACATCTACCAAACTTATATATCATTAAACCACTATAGCTTATCGCTACAGTGTATATAGTCAAACCGTGAATTACTTTTACCTCAACATTTCTTCTTATAGCTTCTAAAAGCAAGGCCATATGTGTTGTGGCTATGAATGGATCCCCTATTACTGCAAATGCCACATTTCTTCCCCTACTTAATTCATTAAATATTTTTACTGCATTCTCATCTTCAACATCTCTTCTCCTTAATGGAATTACTTCTTTTCCAACTAACCTCCTTAATGATGAAACGTTAATGTCGGGGCTTATGCTAGTGTACGTGTCAAGAAATATAATATCGGCATTCCTAAGAGTTTCTAAAGCTTCTAATGTTATATCCTTAAGCTTTAACCCTAAGCCTATAAAGGCTAACCAAGGCATTTCCTATCACGTTCACTATTTCTGTTTGTAGAAAACATATATTATCATGGCCGTATAAAACTAGGTTTGCTAAGTAATAAGTGAAAAGTGGTGTATTTAGCTCATGGGTGAAAAAGACTGGAGCGAGTACATTCCAGAAGATGTTTTAGAAGAGATTGTGACTGAGGAGAAAAAGCGTACAAGGAAGGTGAAAGTAAAGTATCCGTCATCAAAGGATGTAGTTGAAGCAGTAATAGAAGCTACCAAAATGGCTAAGACAATACATCCAAACGACTTTCCTAGTTTAGTTCTAAAAATTCTTGAAAACCAAGGTTACGATGTTAAACATGTAACAGTTAAGAGAATATGGAGAACATATGAAATGCTTGTTCGTAAAGGGGTAATAAGCGACGTATTACACGTAGTTAAATATTGATTGTGAAATGGTTAGGAGACCCTTTATTATGTGGCGGGCCCGCCGGGATTTGAACCCGGGACCTACGGGTTAAAAGCCCGCCGCTCTACCTGGCTGAGCTACGGGCCCAACTTTTGTCAGCTAATAGTTTCAGTAGCTACTGTTTAAATTTTTCCTATTAAGTAATATGCGATGGAATGGAAAGCTTTATATTCTCCGATTTAGAGTCTGCTTTTCTGATAGCGTTGGGTACACAGTTATAAGGTTTAGGTGTAAAGTGTGGTTCGTAAATCAAAAATTCTTGAGCATGTGCTCGTACCCAAGCATGAAGTACTCTCACCAGAGGAAGCTTCTAAGGTTCTAAAGGAGCTCGGTGTATCTCCGGATAAGCTTCCATGGATTAGAGCTTCAGATCCTGTTGCTAAAGCTATAGGTGCAAAGCCTGGAGACATAGTTAAAATTATTAGGAAAAGTCCAACAGCAGGAGAAATAGTTGTTTACAGATATGTTGTTCCAGGTTAAGTTCGGAGGTGAATGTAACTTATGTCATCTAATAATATTAATAGTCAAAACGAAAACGTGCTAAGTGTTGAAGACCGCTGGACCATT
>CAZGLL010000026.1:0-21386 GCA_964526225.1 uncultured Desulfurococcales archaeon
GTTAGAGCTTTAGGTAAGGAAAGAGTTCTAGGATTAATTATGCCTCACAAGGAAACTTCTCCCAAAGATATTAGCGATGCTTTAGAAATTGCTAAACTACTAGACATTGAGTACAAAGTAATTTACATTGATAAGCCTGTTGAAGCGATAGTTAAGATAACACCTTGGTTAGCTAGTAAAACGGATAAGGTTATTCGTGGAAACATTATGGCAAGGATAAGAATGGTCATTTTGTATTATCACGCGAACGCGCTTAACTACTTAGTCGGCGGAACAGAAGATAAAAGTGAGTATTTACTCGGATACTTTACAAAATACGGTGATGGCGCTGCTGACTTTTTCCCAATACTTGACCTTTATAAGTCACAAGTGCGTGAATTAGCTAAAAGACTTGATGTTCCGGAAAGCATATATTCAAAACCTTCATCTCCGGGTTTTTGGAAGAACCATTTAGCTAGGGATGAATTAGGTTTTGAATACGATATAATAGACCAAGTGCTTTACGGTTACTTTGAAAAGAAAATGGACGTCGAAAATTTAGCTAAGGAGATAGGAATAAGCGTTAGCGACGTTAAAAATATTTTACTAAGAGTAGAACGTTCTAAGCATAAAAGAGAACTACCACCCTATCCTAAGCTCTCTTAATTTTTAAAGCCTAATGTTTCTCTTAGCTTCCTATATTCCTCAATTATTTTGACGCCACTACTCGTACCTAATCTCGAAGCCCCAGCAATAAGCAGTGCTATGGCATCTTCAGCATGTCTTATTCCGCCAGCCGCCTTAACCCCTATCTCTCCATTGACAGCGTTAAACATTAATATAACATCGTGAACTGTTACTCCTCTCGGACCAAAGCCTGTACATGACTTAACATAGTTCGCTCCAGCCTCCTTAACTATCTTAGATGCTTCTATTATTTCTTGGTCTGTTAAATACCCTGTTTCTATGATTACTTTAACCTTAACGTCTCCCATAGACTTAGCTAAATTAACTATTTCCTCAATTTCCTTTAGAACATAGCCTTTATTACCGCTTTTAAACTCCATAATGTTCATTACCATGTCTATTTCAGAAGCACCATTACTTATTGCCTCTTCTGCCTCTTTAAGCTTAGTTCTTAATGTTTGAAAACCTAAGGGAAAACCAATAACAGTACCTACCCTACAGTCGCCATATTCGCTTACTACTCTCTTAACATATGTTGGAGGAATCATTGCGAGTGCAAATTTGTACTCTAACGTTTCCTTACAAACTCTTAGTACATCTTTAAGGGTTAGTTTGGGTTTCAGTATTGTATGGTCTATGGTTTTAGCTAGTTCTTCAACGCTAACTTTCCTTATAAAATCCATAAATGTTAGTCCTCTAAACTTCATGAAAACACCTCGACACATGTATTTCTGATTTAAGCGGGAAATAATTAATCCTACTCAAAAAAGAGTAGCTACTCTTAAATTGAAGAGAATATTTAGGGTAAGGAGGGGCTTTATAAATGAAGACTAAAACCGTAGCTTATGTTGCTCTACTAGCTGCCATAGCCATAGTTATCACGGTATCAGGGCTAAGCACACTAGTAAGAATGCCACCACCATTTTCATATTTAGTTTTTGATTTCGCTGAAATTCCTGTGCTCATAGCCTACATGTCTTATGGGTTGAGAATTGGTGTTTTTGTAGAGACAATACATTTCCTATTTTTAATGTTAAGGGGCGAATTTATCCCTATAGGTCCTCTTATGAAGTACGTCGCGGTCATTTCAACAATATTAGGTCTCCATTTAAGTACTAGGTTTAAATTAAACGAGTATACTCGTGTAATTTTTGCCTCAATATTTAGGGCCATAATTATGTGTTTCTTTAATGTAATTGTTATGCTAGCATTTTTCAAAGATTTCCTAAGTAAAATAGGCTCCTCACTAATTATAGGTTTAGGTACAGCGTTAGCGGTTACATTTATCTATAACGTTATTCATGTTCTATTTTTTGATTATCCGTTAGCAAAAATAATTCTAATGAGAATTAGAAAATATAGGGGCTAATCTATCCATCCGCTCTGTATTTTCTCAACAATATATTTATCGGCTAAGAATCTAATGCTTTTACTGGCTAATGCTTCTATTTCTAACTTCACTTTCTTCTTTAGGAACGTATGTATTTCACTTCTCCACTTCTTTGTTTGGAACCATTTGTAATTTAGTAGTTCTTTTGCTCTCTTAATGTCCTGTTGTGATGCTTTAATTATGTAGTTCTTTCTCTCCTTAGCTCCTAGATATGGCGGTCTTATGAGCTTTCCTGAACCATCGTATTCGCCGAAGATGTCACTCATACTTACCCCAAGGAATCTAGCTTTCGGAGTTGCTAACTTTTCACTCTCATATGATAATGTTATTGAGCCTATTTTGAATACTGAGTAAATGTACCATCCGTACGGGTCAGCATCTGTTAATATGTAAACTGGTAATCCGAATTCCTCATTTAACCTTCTAACAAACCTTCTTGTAGCTCTATCTGGTTGGCCAGCGCTCGTAATGAGTAATGCTCTATATTTCTCCCAGAACCTGTACCTATGAAGTTGCTGGAAGACAGCATCCTTCTCAACAACAAGAACAAAGTCTGCATCAACGTCAAGTATCTCTATTAGGTCAGGTGTTGGCTCTAAAGCATAAGCTCCATGACCCATTTTTGAAGCATCAATAACATCTCCTCCGGATCTTAGCTTTATTTTACCGACAAGTTTTCCTTTCTCTTTACTTAGGATTAGCATCTCCTCTCTTAGAAGTCCTGTTAAAACCTCAATGTCTCTTATTACAGCATCGGATTCTTTCTGTTCATCCCATGTGTTTTCTTCTCTTCTCCTACCTGATAGGTCGCGATATATTATGCTATGTTTTCCCCTATAGTATAGGTCTCTTATTGTTGGGTACTCATTATTTATTAGTGATTCGTAAATTATCTTCGCCATAAGCAACGTTTGCATAAACTTTTTCGCTTCATTTACGTCAAGAAATCTTCTTTTTTGAAGTTCGGAGCCAAGGAGTAGGAGTTTTCTTTTAGCATCGTATATTGTATTGCTAAGGGTTCTCTTCGGGAAAACTAATGTAGGGTTTTTACCCTCCTTTATCTGCTCTATTAGTTTAGAGAATACTTCATGTATTTTCTCAGCCGCCATAAGTCTTTGCTTATGATCAACAGAATAAAATTGAGCTTCGGCCATAAACTAACCACCTCACCCGATTCTTATATCGTAATCTTCTAAATTGAAATCTAATTTAATGCCTGTTCTTTCAAGTTTCGTTATTACAAGATATAGAAGAATCTTCTTTATATCATTAGCACTCAAGTAGTTACCGTCACCATTGGCTATAGATACTGGTGGTTTACTGAGTAAGGCTAGGCTTTCAGCTACTTCAGGTATGTACTTTAGGAAAGTAAGCACTTTTCTTTTAGCTTCTTCCTCCCTCTTTTTCCTTGAAAGATATAGTCTTAGCTTTCTTGCAGCTTCTCTAATAGCATTCTTTATTTCTCTTTCAATTTCAGGTACGTCAGCAATGCTTTCCTTACCTACTCCCTTATATGGCACTTTGGTGCTACAGATATGGACTAGAACTACGAGAGGTGCTGGGAAATCTACATTATACGATTTCCAATCTATTTCGCTTGACACGACTTTCCATGAAACATCAGCCTTTTCATCATATAGAAGTGGTATTTTATTAGCAAATCGGTATAGTTGTGGTTCTTCTTTAGGTTTAATTTTGCCTCCGTAAGCTATACCTGCTTCGACAATGAATGGATGGCCCGAATAAGCTGCCGGCCTACGTGTAACAGCAGTTACGAATTCAGGTTCTAAAACGCTTTTTAAACCTGCTTCTATTATTTCTTCACCTAACGGTGATAATGCGTCTGCTCTTGGAGGCTTAAATCCTTTATAGTTTTTCAGCTTTATCATTAGGGTTTTTATTCCCTCATTAGTGAGAAGTTTTGGTGACATGTTGGGATTGAAGCCGGCTTCTCTAAGGAATTTCTCAGCCGAAATTTCACCTACGCCTTGGAACGCCTCTATTAGAAACTCCTTTAGCGTATTAGCTTCTATTGACGCTATAAGCATCTTTAACATTTCCATATCTACGCCATGGGGATGTGGCTTAACCTCTTTAGGAGGTATGGGCATCTTAGTTATTGTTCTAGTATATGTTATTACCATGTCCCCTTCGGGAGGTACGAAGGTTATATTAGCATATGGTGCTGCAATAGCTGTTCTTTTAATGTATTCGAAAACTTTGCTTTTAGCTCTAGCCCAATCCCCTTCAATGACAACGGAAACCGTAGTTCCATGAGATTTCCTCTTTAACCTTCTAACTCTTTGATCAACTATTATAGGCTCGTTCTTCTTGATGTCAACAAGTATTTTGAAGTAATATTTGTACCTACTGCCGAGAGGCGATGTTTCAATTTCTACAGGTTTACCGGTAGTTAATTGTCCATAAAGTATTGCCATTTTTGCACCTAAACCGAACATTCCCCTTGTTTGTCTTAACCTATATTTTGAACCGAAAAGTACTCTACCGAAAGCGTAAGGTACATATTGAGGCGGAATACCTATACCATTGTCTGAGACTGTAACTTTGTAATGTGATTTTTCCGGGTCTTCCTCTTTAATCCTAATATATATTGATGGTAGGATTTCGTGAGAATCACAAGCATCTAAAGCATTCTCCACAAGTTCTCTAACGGTTTGATAGAGTGCTCTACTCGGGTTAGAGAAGCCAGCTATTTCTCTGTTTCTATAGAAGAACTCGGCTGCGCTTAAGCTTTTGAATACTTCCTTTCTCCTCGGCATTTTACCACCGTTAACCCGTTTTGAACATTTCTCTTACTGATATCGTTCTTGTTGGCTTTTTACTTATATTAGTTAGGGGTTTTAAACTTTAGCGTATTGGAGACTACTGTTTTAATGCTATCTCATTTTATCGATGAAATACCTCATCCCTGCATAAATAAGTGGGAGTAGAAGAGTAGCATCCCCATACACTAGTGTTTTCTTTGCGTGCGGCTTTATCTTACCCCAAGAAACAGCTTCTCTAGGTCTAGCCCCACTTAAGCTACCATCGTACTCTAATGCTGTAGTAATGTAAACAGCGTAATCTAGTCCCTCCTTAAACTGGTTCCACCATATAGTATGGTGCTTACTTATCCCCCCGCCTATGATTAAAGCTCCTGTCTTCTTAGCTCCAAATACTATGTCAGCAATTTTCTTCATGTCCCTAAATAGGTTTATTTTGAAATCTCTAGTTTGCGAGAACATGAAAAGATTTGTTCCAAAAGCTCCATCTACTATTCCGGGAACGATAACTGGAGTTTTTCTTTCATATGCTGCTCTAAGTATGGAGTGTTTGTCATTAATTCTCTTGCCAAATTCCCAAAGTAACTCGTAAACAGCCCACTCCTTTCTTTTAGCCACTATTTCCTCTAAGACGCTATATACAACTTTTTCAATTAATGGCCCATAATTTTCTATAGGTATAAAAACATTACCTAACCTATGTATTCCCTTCTTAGCTAATACCTTATCGTCACTTTCGAAAAAGCCTTTATAGTATTTTCCGCCGAAAGCTTTGGCAATGTCATGATCTATAGTTCCACATGTTGTGATAATTACGTTAAAATATCCTTCCTTTATCAATTGTGCTAATACTCCCCTTACACCCGTTGCTACAATATTTGCCGTAAAGGAGAGAAAATTTACTGAGTCCTTATCTAATACCATTTCAGCAAGTATTTTCGATGCTTCTATAAGATACGCTGGGGTAAATCCATGAATCTTGCTGTACACTTCTATTAGCTCATACATGTTGATTTTAGGATTAATTTCTATATCAACTATTTCCTCAAATTCCATATTGCATTAACCCCTGATGAATATAATTATGTATTTCCTATAAACGTTAACAGTAATACTTTTATTTGCTAATTTAACTATGCTTAACGAAGGTGTATAGTGTAATGGCTAGGCTAAGGTTTCAATGTAGAGATTGCGCTAAGAAAGGTAAAGGAGGTTTCTTCACGGTTAAAGATAAGAATGTGAATGCTGAAAATGTTAAATGTCCTTACTGTGGTTCATCCAATGTTAAGCTTTTAGGTTGAAATTATGGAAACTATGGGTACAGAAACTATAGGGGCAATTAAGGAGAAGATAGTTTGGGCTTCGAAAATTCTTTTTGAAAGAGGATTAATAGAAGTTTATGACGGTAATGTAAGTTATAGGTTTAGTGAGGAATACTACATTATTACGCCAAGCCATATGGCAAAAAATGCTTTAACAATAGACGATTTAGTTGTAGTGTACTTTAATGATAGATGGATTAATGTTAAAGGGCTAAAACCTTCAGTCGAATATAAAATGCATAAGCTAATATATCAGAGGTTTAAGGAAGTTAAGGCTGTAGTTCATGCCCATAACCCTTACGTTGTAGCATTAACTGAAATAATACCTAACATTGATGAGGCATTACTTGAAGCATCTGGTGAAACTAAGTACTATATTCCAGACGGCATATCTATTGTACCTAGACTCCCACCGGGAAGTTTAGAACTAGCTAAGGCTGTTGCTGAAAGCCTTAAAGGTCCTAATTCATTAGCTATACTTAGAGGTCATGGTGTTGTGGGTGTTGGTGAAACAATAGAGGATGCACTACAACGAGTACTTATTGCTGAAAGGAACGCTAAAATAGTGTTTATTGAAAGCTTATTCAAAATGGCATTAAAGTAGGCTCATATAGGAATGAACATTAAACTTGTAGTTTTCGACATGGATGGAGTGCTTGTTAAGTCTAAAAGTAGTTGGGAGAAACTTCATAGGCACTTTGGAGTTTGCGCTAAAGAGAATTTCATTAAATACCTAAACGGCGAAATAACATATCAGGAATTTATGCTACTAGATACACTACTATGGTTTAGGAGTAAAAGTAAAATTCATAGAAAGGAAATAGAGCAGGTACTGTTAAACGAAGAATTTATTGAAGGAGCTTATGAAACCGTAAAGCTAATTAGAAAGCAAGGTATTCGAACAATGATTTTAACTTCGGGTATAGATATTTTGGCGCATTATGTTTCAGAAAAACTGGGTATAGACTATGTACTTGCTAATTCATTAGTCTTTGATGATGAAGGGTATTTGGTACCGGGAGGAATAGCAAATGTTCCTCTTCTTGATAAAGACAAAGTGCTTAGAATGTGGGCTTTGAAGAAAAATATGGACTTACATGAAATAGTTTATGTTGGAGATAGCATTTATGATATTCTAGTTTTTTTATCAGGTGTTCGCTCAATCGCTTTTACATGCGATCCCTACGTAGCGAAATGGGCTAATATTTCGTTCTGCGATGAAAAATTAAGCAATATTGGTGAGTACATTGTTAATTTAGCCTTTAACAACACCTAGAGGTCTTAATCTTATCAATATTCTTGAGAGACCAGCTTTTGCAACTACCCTAACTACAGCATCTGACGGTTTATACGCACCCGGCGCTTCTTCAGCTACTACTCTTTTAGAAGCTGCTCTAAGCTCTATACCCATGTTCTTAAGTGTTTGAATAATTTCGGTAGCTCTATACCTTCTAGTAGCTTCAGCTCTTGAAAGGACACGGCCGCTGCCGTGGCATGTAGAGTACCATGCGACATTACCCGTTTTTACTCCGAGGAGAACGTAGCTTGCAGTACCCATAGAGCCAGGTATTAGAACAACTTGGCCAAGATCTCTATGGTCCTTAGGTATGTCTGGGTGGCCTGGTGGAAAGGCTCTCGTAGCACCTTTTCTATGAACTATGAGTTTCTTTCTTTTACCGTCGACTTCATGCTCCTCCACTTTAGCTATATTGTGTGCTACATCATAGATTAACTCTAGTCCTAACTTATCTGGATCCTCGTGGAACACTTGTTTAAACGATTCCCTAACCCAATAAGCTATTAATGTTCTATTTGTAAATGCATAATTTACGGCTGCGCTCATAGCTTCAAAGTAATCTTGTGCTTCCTTAGAATTCCATGGTACCGAGACGAGTTCTCTATCCGGAACATATATTCCATATTTCCTCATCGCTCTTTCCATAACATGGATGTAGTCTGACGCTACTTGATGTCCGAGGCCTCTTGATCCACTATGTATCATTACGACTACTTGTCCTATGCTATGGATGCCTAGCCTTTCAGCCGCTTTTCTATCGTATATCTCCTCAACCATCTGTATTTCTAAGAAGTGGTTTCCACTACCTAAGCTTCCAAGTTCTGGTGCGCCCCTATGTTTAGCTCTTTGAGATACTTTATCGGGATTTGCTGTTTCCATACGTCCTCTTTCTTCAACATGTTCTCTATCTTCAGGCCAAGCATATCCTCTATCTATAGCCCAATCTATTCCCTCAAGAAGTACTCTGTCAAGTTCTGATATTGTAAGTCTTATTCTTCCGCCTCTACCTACTCCTGCAGGTATGTTTCTAGCTAACGTATCTACAAGTTCTCTCATTCTCCTCCTAACCTCATCCACCATTAGATTTGTTCTTAGAAGTCTAACACCGCAGTTAATATCGTAACCTACGCCTCCAGGGCTAATTACGCCTCCTTCATCCGGGTCGAAGGCGGCTACTCCACCTATTGGGAAGCCATATCCCTGGTGTCCATCAGGCATTACGAAACTTGACTTAACAATTCCAGGTAAGCATGCTACGTTAGCTGCTTGCTGAAGTGTTCTATCTTGTTGCATCTTTTTAAGCAAGGTTTCATTAGCAAAAATTATTGAGGGAACCCTCATACATTTAACAGTACCTTTAGGAATTTCGTAGACTACATCGCCTATCTTACGTAGTGGTATAGTCATTCGGAAGAATCACCTCCAAATTAGACTCTTACATTATCTATGTTATACCTGTTTAAAATTCTTCCCAATTAACGCTTTAATGTTTATAAAGTTCCCTAAAATATTATTAATACGAAGACATCATTAGGTGTCTAAGCAATGCATTTTACATTACTCATACAGCCCTGCGGTCCCGTATCTTTTGACTTAATTTCAAGAATCCAAGAGGATTTGAAATTAAATGTTAACATTGAAGTTTTAACTTCCACCGAAACACTCATACCTCCTATGCTCTACTATGACTGGTCTAGAAAACAGTATTTAGCAAGTAAAATACTTGATTGGTTATTCGATAAGCTAGGGAAACTAGGTTATGATAGAATATTAGGTATTTGCGGTATGGACGCATATGTTCCTTCGCTTAATTTTGTTTTCGGATTAGCTGACCCAATTAAGGGGGTAGCTTTAGTTTTTCTACCTAGACTCAAACCCGAATTCTATGGTGAGAGGAGAGATTTCGAAAAATTCTATAAAAGAACATTTAAGGAAGTTCTTCATGAGGTAGGGCATACTTTTGGCTTAGAGCATTGCTCAAATAGGAAATGTGTGATGAGCTTTAGTAACTCCATTTTAGATGTTGATTTTAAGGAAGCCGCTTTTTGCAGTAAATGCTTAAGGAAACTATCTAGAGTTGGAATCAATGTTTCTAAGGAACTTATGCTTCACTAATAATGAACCTCGGTGGGTCTATTCTTTGACTACCACATTTAGGACATTTACTCGGTTTCCTAGGTTTATTTAAGTTCTTAAATACGTATCCGCAGTTTCTACACATCGGAGGCAACATGTAAAGTACAAGTTTGCCACTACTTTCTCTCCTAATAGTTTTGGCAACATGTCTTAAGTGTTCGTAAATATCTTTGATGTTTTCTCTATCCACACCTAACCTTAGAGCTATTTCATCTACTGTTAGGGGTTCCTTCGTCTTCATAAGAAGGTTCTTTATTCTTTCGCGTAACGTTTCCACCTTAGCTTAGCCCTCTAAATGTCTAGTACGAATCTAGCAACCCACTTTCCATTAACTTTACCTATAAACATCTGGCTATAAGTGGCTGCTTTAACTTCAACCTTAGGTTCATGCTTTCTTTCATCAAATTTTTCACCCCAACCTGAAGCCTTGACCACTAATTCTTCACCATCCCTACTAATTTCATAAACCTTAAACTTACTAAATACTAGAAACTCTGTTGAGTAATAGAATAACCAGTCTTCAAGCCAATTGTAAAGTAGGTTTTCTAAGTCAAAACCGCGGCTTTCAACCTGCTTTTCGATTTTAGGCTCAACCTTACTTACATCAACCATAACGTCGAACATTGCTAAAGCAGAGTTCTCTAAAAGTTCCTCTAAACTATCCCCATATGCTTCGATGTACGCATCAGCTGAATGGTCGAGAAACCTATATTTTTGTTTCACATTTAGCCACCTTCTTCTAGCATAGGTTTGCCACTTGAAGTTTTATGAAAAACCCTTATTTACAATTAACCCTTTCTGTTATTCTATGGGTAAATTTAAATTGCTTATTAAGGAGGATGGTTTTTCATGTCAGAATCGGAAAAAGTATCTTTCGATGAAGAAATAGGTCTTCTCGATAAAATCCTTGTTAAACTTGAGAAATCTAGAAAACTTTCCAAGAATTTTGCAATTGCTGTATTAGCTCTCGGCTTCATTATGTTCATTGTTGATTCATACCGTAATGGATTTACCGTAGCCGCAATTGTTAATTCGTTATTCTACGTTATCTTTGCTGTATTAGGATTCTTACTTCTAAGCTATATAAGCTACAATCAACAATATGCCATAGATGTTTTAGAAGCCACGAAAAAGCATTTAGAAGAGGGCGATTTAAAAAAGTCTTCAAAACTCATTAAAATGATTGAAAACTCATTTGTAGTTAAAATAGGAGTGGTTTCAGAGGATTTCGAAAAATTTCTGAAATCGTTTAAGACCAAGCAGAAACTATTAACAAAGCAATCTAAATAATAAATTTAAGGTCATAATTGTCCAACATTATACATTTAGATTTAGGTTCAAAATATTCATTGATCGCTTTAACTATAACTCCTTCATCAAGTAATTGTTTAATTAATGAAGCTAATAATGGATCGACTTCACTATTAGGTTTAAAGGAATTTACGTAAGGTAATGCTGCAACGAAAATTACCATAGCTTTACCGCCGAGCATAACATGTTTTATTAATTCACTAACATGTCTTCTTAAAGAAACTGTATCAGGATATGATGCTATATGCGTGTTTAATCTTAAAATAGCGCTTTTTAACTCTACATAAACTTTATTACCATTACATATTAGTAAATAATCCATAACCGAGTTGCCCAGCTTTGGATTTCTTCTGCTTATCGAACATTTTTCAAGCCAAGGAATTATACTGACATTAATTGCTTTTTCAAATGATTTCATTTGATAATATGTATCCACTAAAGCGCCTTTATCATAATCTTTTACAGCTAATAACCTAATACCCTTACTATTCTTTAGACAGCATGCTTTCTTACCTTTTACTAGCAATTGTGAAAGCTTTCCTGTATTACACAAATACGCTTTATATTTCGTATCGTTAATTATTATATTAACTGTGAATCTGCTGGTTCTTCTATCAATAACAGCACTCAACAACTCTGTCAAAACAAAGTAGTTTAACCATTTCTTTCTATAAAAGAGTTCCATTAAATGCTTATATTTTTAAGGTTAAAATATCTAACCACTACTTATTAAAATAGCTAAGCTTATATTTAGAAAGCCAATACTATCATATAGGTGTGACTGATGAAAAGCTTTGGAGAAACAATATATTCTCCTGAGAAAGCATCTGAAGAAGCTATAAGTAAAGCAGAAACACATACACCAAAAATAGAGGCACCAGAAAAAGTTAAGATAAATGAGGAATTCATATTGAAGATAAAGGTGGGTCTGCATCCAAATACTATTCAACACTCAATTAGATACATAGAAGTTTACTTTTATGAAGAAGGAAGAAAATTCAATCCTATACATATTGCGACAATAACTTTTAACTCCAGAATACGCAGAACCCGATGTTTCATTAAAGCTTAGACTAAAGAGAGGCGGTATAATCTATGCTATTGAATATTGTAATCTTCACGGACTTTGGGAGAATAGAAGACAAATTAAGGTAGAATAAGATTATGAATACTAAGAAAAATGTCATAGAAAAGGTAATAATCCTTTACAATAAATATAGATCCCCTGAAGCTCGTGCAGAACTTGTAAGTTTAGAATTAGAAAAAGACAAAGTTGTTGTGAAATTTGAAGGAATCTTCTGTGAAACTTGCGGAGTTAATGATTGGATTGAAGATTTCAAATATGTCTTAGAAGATTTAAACACTAAGACTAAATTGGAAGAAATTTACGAGCCAATAAACTCAAGCGAAAACTTTAGAATAGGAATTTTCAAGGTTAAATTGGAAAATAATACGAGGTAAGCATCAATGATAGATGAAAAAGATTTAAAAATAATTAAACTCTTACAGGAAAACTCAAGAATACCCTATACGGAACTAGCTAAAAGAGTAGGTATAAGCGATGTAGCAATAATAAAGAGGATAAAGAAACTGGAAAAACAGGGTGTTATAAAGAAATACACAATAGTTATTGACCCTAAAAAATTAGGGTACAACTCTGTATCAATAGTCGGAATAAATGTTGAACCCGAGTATCTTTTCCCAGTAATTTCATATTTAAAGGAAAAAGAATACGTTAAATATTTAGCATTAACTTCAGGAGACCACACTTTAATGGCTATTATTTGGGCTAAAAACGGAAGTGAACTCGCAAAAATACATAACGAAATTTCGAAACTTCCGGGGGTAACTAAAGTATGTCCATCAATAATTCTCGACGTCATAAAAGAACTATGATAAACTGACCTCAATATTTACAATTTTAACCACCCCGTCAATTAAACCTGTGAGGTCAATAAAGTGTTCTGATAGAATGAATATGACGTATGTTACTTGTATCTCCATCTGAGGAAAGTGTTTAAGGAATATATTTAGTTTTCTACGTAGACTAGGTTAGAATTTCTAGCTATATACGTTTGCAAGTTCTAATTTTTGCGAAACAAATATTACCTTTAACGCTTTTTAGAATGTATAAAGAAGTCCTAATTTAGAGGAAGAGCCAGTATGATGTCTAAAAACCCTTTAGAGTTTTCTCAAGGAAGAAAATTTAGTAAAGAAGAATTAGCTGAAGCTCTAAGATATTCGATAATAGCTGAACTTGATGCTATCAATTTGTATCTTCAATTTGCCCGTGCTATAGATGATGACCGTTTTAGAAAAGTTTTTATGGAAGTTGCTAGAGAAGAAAAAACTCATGTTGGCGAATTCTTGGCTTTACTTAAGATTCTTGATGGAGAGCAAGTAAAGGAGTTAGAGAAAGGTTTAGAAGAGGTAAAGGAAATAATAGAACTTAAAACAACTTAATGGAGCGTCTTTACATTAGTAAGAAAGTAATCAATTTTTTATTTTATCAATAAAAGTTATTTTGGCGCCGGGGGCGGGATTCGAACCCGCGCGCCCCATATGGGGCACTGGCTATCTAGAATTTTTCTCTCTCTCCAGGCCAGCCCCTTAGTCCGCTCGGGCACCCCGGCTCTTCAGTACTGATGTTCTAAGAGAATTCTATTTAAGAGTTGCTTCAATAAAGCTGTTCATGCTTAGAGAAGTTCTATTTCAACGTATACGTCTTCTGGAACTCTTACTCTCATTATGTGTCTCATAACTCTTTCATCGGCGGCAATATCTATTATTCTCTTGTGTATTCTCATTTCCCATCTATCCCATGTTTTACTTCCTTCTCCACAAGGAGACCTTCTAACGGGAACAACTAGCCTCTTAGTTGGTAACGGTATTGGTCCTCTCATTTTTACTCCCGTTTTCTTAACTATTTCCTTTATTTGCTCAACTACGTAGTTCAAATTCTCTACATTTGTGCTCCATAACCTTATTCTTGCTTTAGAGACCATATGTGATCCCTTTTTGTTGGGTTTAAGTTTTTAGAATTAAAAAAGCTAATTAATATTTTTATTTAAATTGTTAAAAACATGGTTAGCTTATTTAGCTTTTATTTCGACTTTCTCTGGTTCTACGTCGATAACTACTCCAATACCTACTGTTCTACCCATATCTCTCATTGCGAATCTTCCTAGCTGTGGGAATTCACTATACTTCTCTATAACCATGGGCTTTATCGGTTTAAATTCTACTATCGCTACATGACCTTTCTTTATGAATTTAGGTTCTTTCTCAACAACTTGACCTGTTCTCGGATCAATTCTTGCTTCAATCTTAGTTATTCTGCATGCTACACTTGCTGTATGAGCGTGTATTACTGGCGTGTATCCTGGGGCTATAGCTGTTGGATGCCATATTACTATTATTCTTGCTTTGAACGATTTAGCTACTGTCGGCGGGTTAGTTAAGTGACCTGCAACATCTCCTCTCCTAATTTCAGTCCTAGATATGCCTCTAACATTGAATCCTATGTTGTCTCCTGGTTCCGCCTTCTCTATTCTCTCATGATGCATTTCTATCGATCTTACTTCGCCAACCTTTCCTGGAGGCATGAAAACTACTTTGTCACCTACCTTTAGGACTCCTGTTTCAACTCTACCAACAGGTACTGTTCCAACACCGGATATTGAGTAAACCTCCTGTATTGGTATTCTAAGAGGCTTATCGATAGGCTTTGGTGGTGGTTCTAGTAAATCGAATGCTTCAATGAGTGTTGGTCCATTATACCATGGCATTTTCGAGCTTCCTTCCATAACATTGTCTCCTGTCCATGCCGACACAGGTACGAACGGTATTTTATCTACTTTAAATCCGAACCTCCTCATGAACTCCTTAAGTTCCTTTACTATCTGCTCGTAACGTTCCTTACTCCAGTTTACTGTTGGATCATCCATCTTATTTATAGCAACAATTACTTGGTCAATACCCATTGTTTTCGCTAGAATAATGTGTTCCCTCGTCTGTCCCTCTTCGCTCATACCTGCTTCGTATTCTCCCTTCTTAGCTGAAACGACAAGTAATGCAGCATCAGCTTGTGAAGCACCTGTTATCATGTTTTTAACGAAGTCTCTATGGCCGGGGGCATCAATTATTGTGAAATAGTACTTTTTGGTTTCGAACTTCATGAATGCCAGGTCTATTGTTAGCCCTCTTTCTCTCTCCTCTTTAAGCCTGTCAAGTAGCCAAGCATACTTGAATGATTCCTGCCCTCTCTTTTTAGCTTCTTCCTCTATTTCCTTAAGCTTCTTTGGATCGATAAACCCGGCTTTAAACAGTAGATGACCTGTTAGCGTGCTTTTACCATGGTCAACATGCCCTATTACTACGAGGTTTAAGTGTGGTTTTTCAGGTCTTTTAGACATTTACATGCGCACCCCAATAGACACTATTTGTGGTTTAATCCGAGTCCTAAGAGCGGAGATCGTGAATATAAAGCTTTCGTAAGAAATATAAGTATTATGCTATCTTGCGCTAAGAGCTATTCTCTCAATTTCCTCCTTCCTTGAAATAGCGTAGCTTTTCAAATCGTAGTTTGCAGCCGCAATTATTTCGTCAGCTAAACATTCCTCTATAGGCTTAGGATTATTGAAAGCGCAGTTTCTAGCACCTTCAGCAATATGTCTTAATGCTAAATCAACTCTTCTCTGGGGAGCAACATCGACAGCTACATGGTAAACTATTCCACCATAAACTATTCTAGTGGTTTCCTCTCTTGGAGCAGCGTTTTCTATCGCTCTAACAAGGACTTGTATCGGATTTTCACCAGTCTTATAATATATTATGTCGAAGGCTAACTTCACAATATTATAGGCTAAATGCTTCTTACCGGCGTTTCTACCGGGTTTCATAAGCTGGTTCATTAATCTTTCAACTATAGGGACTTCGGACTTACCGAACCTTCTATGTTCATGTCTTCCCCCAGTATGAGGTAACCATACTGGCTTAAGGCAAATGTATTTTTTCAAGCTTGGATCTCTAACTTCTATTCCTTCGAAACTCCATTTTCCGAAAAGCTTTATTTCCTTTGTTTTCACTAGCTTCTCTTCAGCCATGTACACTAACCCTTGTAAACTTTATATTGCTGTATTCGGTTAGTAGAGGTTACAAGTTTATATTTTTAACGTGAGTAGTAGTGTAGTAGGTTTCGGGAAACTAAAGGGTGCTTTGAAATAATGAATAAAATGGTTAAGGTAGTTAGAGTTGAAGCGTTTCTAATGCCTACTCCACCATACGTTCCAGTGATAACATGCTATCTTGAAGATGGAAGGCAATTTACTCTCTACTACGTGCCCTACGAAATAGTTATTGCGATAAATAGGATTCAGGGAGAAAAATATGATGTAGAAAGGGAAAGCGTTTTTGACGTTTTACCTATGGTAACGGGTGATTTAAGAGATAAATTGAGAAGTAGGATAAAAGCTGTATACATAGATTATTTAAACAAAGAAACAATGCTATACTCTGCAACGATGGAAATAAAAGTCGATGGAGCAATCGTAAGAAGAAAAATGATTCCAAGTCATGCAATATATTTAGCATTACTAAGCAATAGCGACATCTACATTTTAGATGAACTAGTTAAGCATCAAGAAGAAATGAGTTCTAGATCAGAAAGCGGAGAACTATAGGGAAACATATTTCCGTAATGAAACTTCTTTTTCTACCTTACAGGCTTCTGCTTCTTTCCTTTAAGAAGAGCGTCAAGTGAAACACCATTTACTGCTATTACTTTATATCTTACCCCTGGTAAGTCGCCCATAGATCTACCTCTTGAACCACCTATACCTGCAATAATTACTTCATCGTGTTCATCAATGAAGTTAAGTGCTCCATCACTTGGTGCAAATGCTGTAACAACTTTCCCGTTCTTTATAAGCTGAACTCTAACACATTTTCTTACAGCTGAATTCGGCTGTCTGGCTTCAACACCTACTTTTTCAAGAACAATGCCTCTCGCCATGGGTGCTCCTTCTAATGGATCATACTTTTCCTTTATCCTCAACATTCTACGTTTAAACTCTAACTGACTCCATCTAAACTTTAGCCTTTTTCTCTTAAGCTTTCTAGCTGCATAGAGACCATAGGGTGATTTCTTACCTGGCATTTTACTCCAACACCCTCTCCAACATATTAGGTTTTAAGGGGTTTTTAAACTAAACTCACGTTACAATAACTGAGTCTATTTCGAAGTATCTTTTCAAAATCATTCTTGCCCTAGCTACGTTTCTACCAGCTTTGCCTATGGCAACTCCTTTATCTTGAGGATCAACAGTTACTAATACTTTCTTCTTACCCGAAGGTGTAGTCAGCACTTTAACGTTAAGTACTCTTGCCGGGGCTAAAGCGTTCTTAGCTAGTTGCTCAATATTATCGGCCCATTCTACGACTTCGATGTTTCTTCCTAAAAGCCTTTTTAGCCTTTTGATGTTTATTCCATTTTTACCTATAGCTAATCCCATATCGCCGGGTTTTACAAGAAATATTATTCTATTTTCGTTTTCATCTATTATACAGTCTTTTACTGAAGCTCTTGTTAAATCTTGGAATAAGGCGATGTAACGCATTTCTTCAGCCGTAAGCTTTATTTCAGGCACTTGTTTCACCACCCTCGGCGAACTCTAGAATTCTAGAATCTCCTTCATTATATATCGTTATTGCAGCGACCATAAATGGTTTTCCGCATACTGTACCGAGTTCAACAGATGTTCCCTGAAATACGTAAACAGGTGTTTTTGAGAGTTTAGCATAGTATAATATATCATCCTTTATTTCTTTGGGGGCATTTGCAGCTACAATAACCATTTTCGCCTTTCCATGCTTAAGCGCCTTAATAGCTTCTTTGCTTCCAAATCCTACTTTACCTGTTTTTATAGCCATTCTTAATTCTGATTCGAAAGACAAAGACATTTATTTATTCACCGTATTTCTATTTTCTTTTTTAAGAGCTGAAGGCTTCATGAGCAATTCAACCATACCCGTACCCAAAGGTATTATTTGGCCAACGATTACGTTTTCAGTTACGCCTTTAAGTTCATCTACTTCTCCTCTTGCCGCTCCTTCTAATAAATGCTTTACGGTCACTTCGAAAGCGGCTCTTGCAAGAACGCTTGGTTTCTCACCGCTAACTCCATGTCTACCTACCTGTCTTACTCTACCAGTTCTCGTCATTATATCTGCTACAAGAAGAATATGTCGAATATCTACATCCAAACCTTGATCCTCAAGAACACTCATTATTTCGTTTATTATTGCTGTTCTCGCGGCTTCTATGCCTAGTACCTCCTCTATTTCATGAATATCGTTCGTTATCGTTCTACGATAATCTACACCTTTAACATTCAATACTCCTGCAAGGTTTGAACCATCAGTCATTATTACGTATTCGTCTCCTTTCTTCTGAATAATTGCTCTTTTTATTCCTTTGATTCCCTTTATCTTCGCATTAATTATTTTCTCTCTTATCTTGTTAAGTTTACTTATTGTTGCTGATTCCTCCTCTATTTCTACTCTTATCTGCTCTTCTTCAACACGTATTTTCCCTAGCTTTAGCTTTTCAAGAACTTTAATTATTTGTTCTACCGTTACTCCCTTGTCTCTCATCATTTCCTTATCCAGAACTATTATTATTGAGTTAGTGAACAAGTCTATGTCAACTGTTTTAGCGACATTCTCTATTGTCGTATATTCTATTTTCCTTGCTACCTCTATGGCTTTGTTTTTATCATACCTATGTTCTTCGTCTAAGTAAACAGTCATTATGGGTGTTGATGGTTCTCTACGTGCATCAACAATTTCTATGAGTCTAGGTAAGCCTAGTGTTACATTTAATTCCCTAACTCCAGCGTAGTGGAATGTTCTAAGCGTCATCTGAGTACTTGGTTCACCGATTGATTGAGCAGCAACTGTTCCTACAGCTTCTCCAGGATCTACAGTGACATACCTGTATTCTTTAATAACCTCCTCAATTATCTTACCTAATTTATCTTCACTAATATCAAGGTCTTTCAGTTTATCCTTTAACTCATTAACTACTGATTTTGGAAGTATATTCTCTATTTCCTTAAGTTCTTTCTCTAAAAGTACAGACTCTACCATAACCCATTACCTCATGTTCCAATAACTTTCTGTATTATTCTATCGATATTCACTGCTTTTCCATGGTCTGTTCTTGCGGGATCGGCTCCATCTTCGCCATAGCGGAATTGAACTATTGCGCCTCCTGGCAATCTAACGGTACCATCGTATTCTACTTTTAGATCTTGGAGAGCATTTATTAGTCTTCTCTGCATGTAACCGCTTTGGGATGTTCTTACTGCTGTATCTACTAGTCCCTCTCTTCCTCCCGCTGCATGGAAGAACATTTCTACTGGTGTAAGTCCCTTACTGAAGCTGCTGAATACGAATCCTTTAGCGGCAGGTCCTAGGTCTCCTGGTTTGAAGTGGGGTAGTGTTCTGTCCTTATATCCTCTTACAATTCTTTGTCCTCTAACCGATTGTTGACCTAGTGTTGCGGCCATTTGTGTTAGGTTAAGTACATTACCGCGCGCGCCGGTTATAGCCATTATGTATGCATGGTTTGTTTTACTAAGATATTTTGTAGCGGTTTCTCCCGCTCTATCTCTAGCGTCAGCAAGTACCTCCATTATTCTTAGTTCAAGTGTTTCTTCAAGTGTTCTTCCAGGTATTGGTTCAAGTTCTCCTCTCTTAAACTCCTCAATTAACTCGTAAACTCTTTTCTCTGCCTCCTTAAGCACTTCGCTTATTTCCTTACGTGCTTCTTCAGGTATTATTACGTCGTTTAGCTTCATTGTGAATCCGTGTTTCTCTATGTGTCTTAGGAAGATTTTGAATACGTTGTCTAGGAATTTTCTTGCATAGTCTTCTCCATATTCCTTAATTAGTCTATGGAGCATGCTTTCGGGAACTTGTGCCCCAATAGCTTTTTTATCTAAGCTTCCAACTAGAAGCCTTCCATTCCTTATAACTAAGTATGCGTCATATGGACATTCTTCATAAACGCAAGTATCGCATTTAACACATGTACTACCTTTAGCTACGAAGTTAAAGTCTTTGGGTAGGAAGAGCTCTAAAACTTGCTTTCCTGTCCAATACTTCTTGGGGGCTATAATTGCTGGTTCAGGAATTTCTCCTTCATATTTGGCTACTGCGAGAAGCTCCATTAGCTCTTCTTCTGTAAGTAGCGTTGTTTTTAGTGTGAGTAAGTATGCTCCTGAAATGTAGTCTTGAAGCGCCCCTATTATTGGTCCACCATATCTTGGCGAAAGTATTTGTGTTTGTACAAGCATAAGTGTCTTAGCTTCTCCTCTTGCTTCAATACTTTGTGGTACATGGAGGTTCATTTCGTCTCCGTCAAAGTCAGCATTATACGGTGGACATACGGCTAGGTTAAGTCTAAATGTCTTACCTGGCAAAACTTTTACTTTGTGGGCCATAATAGACATTCTATGGAGTGATGGCTGCCTATTGAATAGTACTATGTCTCCGTCTTTCAAATGCCTTTCGACAATGTACCCTACGGTAAGAGTTTCAGCGAGCGCTTTCCTGTCTTTAACAAACCTTAGATCTATTCTTCTACCGTCAGGTCTAACAATGTAGTTCGCTCCAGGCCACTTATGGGGTCCGTTAAGAACGGCTTTCCTAAGTTCTTCAAGATTCCATGGTGTAACTCTTTCCGGTACTGTAAGTACTTTAGCTACTTCTAACGGTACGCCTACTTCGTTTATGCTAATGTTTGGATCTGGAGATATAACTGTTCTAGCTGAGAAATCAACTCTTTTACCTGAAAGGTGTCCTCTAAACCTTCCTTCCTTACCCTTAAGTCTTTGTGCAAGGGTTCTTAGAGGCCTACCTGACCTATGCTTTGCTGGCGGGATACCTGATACTTCATTGTCAAAATATGTTGTGACATGGTATTGTAAAAGATCCCATAGATCCTCTATTATGAGCTCTGGCGCGCCTGCTTCAATGTTTTCTCTAAGTCTCTCATTAATTCTAACGATGTCGGCTAGTTTATGTGTTAAATCGTCTTCAGCTCTAATTCCCGATTCCAGAAATATTGATGGCCTAACAGTTACTGGAGGTACAGGAAGAACTGTGCAAACCATCCATTCAGGCCTTGCACTTTCGGGGTCAAGACCTAAGAGCTTAACGTCTCTATCAGGTATCTTCTCTAGGTGTTCACGTACCTCTATTGGCGTTAGCTTTCTTACTCCTTCTTTGCGTTCCTCATAGAACGTTGTTGGTTTTTCAAGCCTTATCTTATATTGCTTAGCATTACAGTGGGGACATGTTGTTGTTTTCATAGCTTTCTTTAAGATGTAATCGTTAAGTCTACGGGCAAGTAATGGCCATCTAGCTTCTAGCTTCTTAAGTAATCTCTCATATCTTTCAACATCTTTTTCGGGAAT
>CAZGLL010000027.1:0-20577 GCA_964526225.1 uncultured Desulfurococcales archaeon
ACAAATTCTCTTCCAATATTTCCGAAACCTATAACACATATGTCAATAGGCATCATCCCTTTTCCAAAAGGTTTTGGCCCACGCATTAGTGTAGAGATAGTTACTGATATGATTGTAATAGTTTAAATTTAAATCTTATGTAAATAAGCAACCATCATATTGTTGGAAAAGGTTCAACTTAGCATTTTAAAACTTATGCTATAGTAGTCCATTATATGTTTCGAGAACACATAGGATTCTTGAAATAACAGTCCATGTTTCAAGAGGCTCTTTGAATATTGAGTATACTTCGTCAGCTACTTCATAAGTTTTTTCCTCGAAATCGCCGTGAGGGAAACCCCCAATAATAATCGCATATTCTTTCTTAACAATTTCAGGTACTTTATTGAGCTTTATTTTTTCTCCTCTTTCAGAAAACATTATGACCTTTTTCGCTCCAATATTTTCAATTAGATCCTTAATGCTCATATTCTTAACGTAGAGAAGAGGTTTTTCACTACTTGGCGGAACCCTTCCTTCAATGAGGAGTTGTTCTATTAAACCTATGAATCTATTGTAATTTTTAGGTAATCTAACATCGCTTCTAACGAAGATAACGTAGTCGTTTAGTGTGTGAACGAATGTTTCAAGCATTCCGGCTTTGTTAAGTGGAGAGTTTAAAGCTAGGAGAAGGGAGAAATGGACAATATCTGGTCTCCCCCTTTTTTCCTTCTTAGAAAGATTCTTCATAGCGTGGTAATGGAGTGATACGTCAAGCACCATTTCAGAGGGTTTCTTACCTCTTCTCTTAGCAACTTTAACAACTGATGGGTGATGCCATAGCTTCTTAGGTATTAATTCGAGACTTGATTCTGCAAGAACAAGGAAATACTTTGCTTTAGCCATGCTTAACCACTAAACCTATTTAGAATAGAAGCGATTCTTAAAATGTTCCGGAAATGAAGGATAAGAGCGAAATAAGGGATTTAGCTAGGCAAAGAATACGTTGGCTCTTCAAACTAGCTTACAATGAAACTAAGAAGGGAAATTATGAGAGAGCAAGGAGATATGCTGAGTTAATTATTAGAGTTGCTGAAAAAGGGAAAATAAGGGTTCCCAGAAACATTAAGAGAAGCATATGTAAGAACTGCAAAGTAATACTCATACCGAGTGTAACAGCTAGGGTAAGGATAAGAAGCGAAGGTTCAAAAGGATCGCATGTAACAGTTACATGTACTCTTTGTGGATGGATGAAAAGATACTACATCAAGGTGAGTGCTTATGAAAAGAAAGGTGAAGGAGTTAATAAAGGAAGTAAGGCATAGTAGTGCAGATGTTAGAATAGGTAAAGCAGGTGTTTCCGAAAGAGTTATTAATGAAATTAAGAGGAGACTTAAGGAAAAAGGTGTAATTAAGGTTAAAATGCTTAAATCTACTCTGAAGGTTGAAGGTAAAAACAGATTCGAAATAGCAAAGGAGGTAGCTGAAAAAGTAGGTGCAAAACTTGTAGAGGTTAGAGGGAGAACATTCATACTATTATTGCCCGAAGTGGTTGAGAAAAAGCTTAAAACTCCTTCCTAAATTATGCTAACTGCAACTAAGCGGTGTATAGGAAATGGTTACAGCAGTGCAAGTTCCAGCTGATAGGTTAATAGCTGAAGTAGCTAAGTATTTGAAGGAAAGAGTACCAGAAGTTAAGCCTCCAGAATGGGCAACATACGTTAAAACAGGGGTTCATAAGGAAAGAGTGCCGGAGGATCCTGACTGGTGGTATTATAGATGTGCTTCAATACTTAGGAAACTCTATGTTAGAGGAACACCTGTAGGTATAGAGAGGTTAAGAACAGCTTATGGTGGAAGGAAAAACTATGGCGTTTCTCCCGAACATTTCGTTAAGGGCTCTGGTAGTGTCGTTAGAAAAGCTCTTCAGCAACTTGAAAAGGCAGAATTAGTTGTTAAGGTTAAAGGTAAGGGTAGAACATTATCTCCAAAAGGCAGATCGCTCTTAGATAAAATGGCCAATAAAATCATGAGGGAATTAGCTAAGGAAAATAAGGAGCTAGAGAAATATCTTAAATAGATGTATTAAATAGAGATTCAGTAAGGTTGTTTAAACAATGAGCTACGATATTTCAGACGAAGAACTTGAAGAAATTAAGAGAAGGAAGCTTCTGGAATATCAGAGGAGATTAGCTGAGGAGGAAAGAAGAAGACAACTCGAAAAGGAGCTTGAAGCACGTAAAAGAGCGTTATTAAGAAGGATACTTACGCCTAAAGCTCTTGAAAGACTATATAATGTTAAACTCATTAGACCTGATATTGCTTCCTATGTGGAAGATCAGCTAATCGCACTTGCTCAATCAGGTAGAATATCTTTACCCATAGATGATGATACTTTAAAAAGAATATTAGTTGAAATATATTCTCAAACTAGAAGAGACTTCAAAATAAGAATTAAGGAGAAGTGAGGATCATGGCTCACTTCATACATGTAGCTAGAAAGCTTAGATTAGCTAAAGCTTTAAAATCAAATTCACCCGTACCTCTCTGGGTCATAGGTAAAACTAGAGGTAAGTTTAGGAGGCATCCGAAGCAAAGGCATTGGCGTAGAGTTAAGCTTAAAGTATAGTGCGTTTTAGCGTGGAGGGTTTAGGGAAATGTCTGAGAAGAAGTCGGTTATTTTAGAGAGAGAATACGTTATTCCTCTTAGAAAAGTGTATTTTCTTCAGAGAACCAAAAGAGCTCCGAGAGCAATAAGGCTTATTAGGGAATTCGTTAAGCGCCATGTTAAGGCGGATAGGGTAATAATAACTAATAGGGTTAATGAGTTCATTTGGAGCAGAAGCATTGAGAAACCCCCTAGGAGAATTAAGGTTAAAGTCATTAAAACAGAAGATAATGTTGCTAAAGTTTACCTTGTCGGAGAATAGATGAAATGCCTGCTGTAAGAGCTTCATTTAATGGAAATATTTTCATAGGAGCATTCATTTTCACAAACGATAAATTTACACTTGTACCTTTTGAAACACCTTCTAAACTCTACGATACGATACGTGAAGTTCTAAAGACGGAAATTTTCACAGTTAAAGTAATGAATTCCTCGATAATCGGGATACTTATCGCCGGAAACAATAACGGAATACTTCTTCCATACCTTACGTTAGACGAGGAAATTGAGAACCTAAAGAAGGTTTTAGGGGATAAAGTAAACATAGGTGTTCTTCCCTCAAAAAAGACAGCTTTAGGAAACATTATTTTAGCTAATGATAGAGCAGCTCTTGTACATCCAGAGCTAGATTCGAAATCCATTAAGACTATTGAGGACGTACTTGATGTTCCTGTAGAGAAAGGAACTATAGCTAACATTTTAACAGTAGGTTCGGCAGCTGTAGTTACAAATAAGGGAATGATTGTTCATCCGGACGCATCAAAGGAAGAGTTAAAGTTTTTAGAGGATTTCTTCAAAGTAAGGGTTGACGTAGGAACGGTTAATTTCGGAGTATCCTTCGTTAAAACAGGGTTGGTTGCAAACATACATGGGGCCCTCGTTGGTGAAAGAACTACGGGCCCCGAAATAATGAGAATAGAACAAACACTTGGTATAGCGGGTGAGTAGGGGTATGGTGAACGTTAAAATATATAGGGTTGAAGGCCAAATGCTAATTAGTCATGATAGGTTTCCAAGAATCCAAAAGTTCGTTAAGGATGTACGAGCTGTAAAGCCTGAGGACGCTATAGAGATAGTGTATTCGGAGTTAGGAAGTAGACATAAGGTTAAGAGAAAACACATAAAGATATTCAAGGTTTACGAAATACCTCCGGAGGAAACCAAAGACATTAACCTTTACAGGTTAAGCTTGCTAGATAAAATAGTTGTTGTTTAGAGTTGAAAAGTAATGTCGTCAACTAATGAGGAAAAGCTTAGAGAAGAATTAGCTAAAGCATTAGAGGAGTTACAAATACTTCAAGCAAACTATGAGGTTTTGAAGAATAGCTTAGACACATTAGTAGCTTTACTTAACGAAACTAGAATAGTTAAAAACGAACTTAAAACAATAAATGAGCAGGAAGGGGAAAAGGAAGTATTAGTACCTTTAGGCACAAGGGTTCTACTTCAAGCAAAAATTAAGGGGAATCCTAAACTACTTTACGCTTTAGGAGCAGGCATTCTCGCATCACTCTCTCCAGAAGAAATTGATAAGAAACTTAGTGAACTCGAAAAGAAACTTACAGATGATATCGCTAAGCTTCAAAAAGATATTACAGAGCTTCTCAGAAAAATAGCGCTAACTCAAGAGCTAGCTCAAAACTTGCAAGAGAAGCTTAGGAAAATTCTTCAGTCAAGAAAATCGTAGCTTGAGGGAAACCTGTAAACCATGTTTAATAAGTTAAAAAAGGTTTTCTCAAGTTTAGCTGAAAAAATTTCCGGGAAAATATCGGAGGAAAAACTTAACGAAATTTTAGAAGAAGTTCTCTTCGAGCTTGTTGAATGCGATGTCGCCTTTCCTGTAGCAGAGAAAATAGTTGAGAAAATAAGGGAAACATACAGGAGAAATCCATTTAAGAGTAAAGACGAGGTTTTCGAAGTGCTTAGAAAGATAGTTTTGGAAATACTTGAACGTTCAAAACCATACAACCTAGTGGAAGAAGTTAAAAGAATTTCGAAAAATGGGGAACCGGCAGTAGTAGTCTTCCTCGGAATAAATGGTGTAGGGAAAACAACGACAATAGCTAAAATAGCTAAGAAAATGAGAGATTCAGGTTTGAAGGTTGTTTTAGCTGCAGCAGACACATATAGGGCTGGGGCACAGGAGCAAATAGAGTTTCACGCAAAAAAACTAGGATTACCTGTAATAAAGCATAAGTATGGTAGTGATCCAGCAGCCGTAGCTTATGATGCAATAAACTACGCTAAATCAAGAATGTTCAACGCTGTTTTAGTAGATACTGCCGGTAGAATGCATACTGACATAGACCTAGTAAATGAGCTTAAAAAGGTTGTTAGAGTAGCCGAACCACACTTCAAAATTCTCGTAGTAGATGCTCTAACAGGCAATGATGCTTACGAGCAAGCTAAAATGTTCGAAGAAAACATAGGTGTTGACGGAATAGTTATTGCAAAAATGGATGCTGACGTAAAGGGAGGTGTAGCGTTAACTTTAGCTAGTGAAATAGCTAAACCAATAATTTACGTAGGCACAGGACAAAGCTACGATGATCTAGAACCTTTCGATCCACGTAAAATAGCTAAGCTCATTTTCGAAGGTGCTTCTAGAAAATGAAAATTAAAGCTAAAACAGGACTAATTGTTTCAACTGTTGACAAGGCAAGCTTAAATATGGCAAGTATTTTCCTAGAAAAACTAAGCTACATCGAGGAAAAGAATTTTCCAAAACCTATCGTTAAAGCGTTTCTCCTAGAAAAATTAGACGCAATCCTAACTTACTTACCTGATGACATAATATATCTTAACTACTTAGACAACATACTTGACGTCGAACAGTACATTTTCCTTTCAAGACACAGCAGTTTAGCGAAAATAAGGTCTTTAACGGTGCATCATACAGGAAATGTTACTGATGAGGAAATATATGGTGCTAAACCTAGAGAATTATGCTACACTTATCCTCCATTAACAAGAACAATACTTTTAAACATAAGTAAATACGCTAGAAAATACGGTATTTCTAAGGAGTTCGAAATAGTTTATGAAGCATCACATCATGGACCTACAAGCTTATCTAAACCCTTAGTTTTCGTGGAAATAGGGAGTTCTGAAGAAGAATGGGTTAGAGAGGATGCTGCAAAAGTAAATGTTGAAGCGATTATAGACTCGCTAATTAACGTTAAGAAGTGCAGTTCGGTACTCGGCTTCGGAGGAGGTCACTACTCTAGGAAACATACCAAGCACGCATTTGAAACAAACGATTGCTACAGCCATATTTTCTCGAAACATTCATCTAAACACTTAACTGAAGAACTTATTGAACAAGCAATAAATAAAACGCTAACTAAAATAGAGAAGTTCGTTATTGAGAAAAAAGGTGTTCCTGGAAAGGTAAAGAGCTTTATTTTAAGCTATGCTGAAAAACATGGTTATGCTGTAGAGTACATTTAGTATCTGGATAGAAGAGTTTAAAAATACGAGGAGCTTATAGGCTAACGAGCATATCTTTACTTAGCAAGCACCATAGGATGGTTACTCATGGTGAACTTAAGAGAAATATTGGCAATGTGGAAGAAGATAATTAGGCTTTCAAGAAAGCCTGATAGAGAAGAGTACGTATTGTCTATTAAAATATCTTTCCTTGCATTCTTCCTTGTAGGGGGTATAGCTTATCTAGTTAAGTTAGTAGCTTATCTTGTTTCAAGAATTTAAAGGTGGAAATGGAATGTCTGAGGAAAAAAATAGGTCACAAAGGCTTATGTCACGCTTCTATGCTGTAAGAACCACTGCTGGGCAGGAAATGAATGTAGCTATGCTCATATATAATCGTGTTAGAGCTGCAAATTTAGATGTTAAAGCAATAATAGTTCCTCCCAATGCTAAAGGCTACGTTATTCTTGAAGCACCGGGTCCAAATGTCGTATACAATGCTATTCAAGAATTAAAACACGTTAAAGGCTTGGTACTCGGAGTTTTCAGCGATGACGATATTAAAAGAGCTTTAATACCTAAATCACCTCTCATAGGGCTTAAAGAAGGAGATATTGTCGAAATTATAGCTGGACCCTTCAGGGGAATGAAGGCTAAAATTATCAGAGTTGATGTTGCAAAGAACGAAGCCGTCCTTAATATTCTCGAATCCTCCTATCCTCTTCAAATAATGGTTTCTGGCGACTATGTTAAACCCGTTAGAAAGCAGCAAACATAGGGTGGTACGTAGAAATGCCTAAGGAGAAAGTATTAACATTTCTCATTGAAGGGGGTAAAGCTAATCCAGGTCCACCTATAGGCCCTTCTCTCGGACCATTAGGCGTTAATGTTGTCGAAGTAGTTAACAAAATAAATGAAGCTACAAAGAGCTATGAAGGACTAACAGTTCCCGTTAAGGTAATTGTTGATACTGAAACTAAGAAGTTCAGAATAGAAGTGGGTGTTCCAACAACAACAGCTCTCCTACTTAAGGCTGTAGGTGCAAAGCAGCCATCAGGTGATCCTGCCCATCAAAAGATAGGTGATCTACCGCTGGAGAAAATAATTGAAATAGCTTTAGTTAAAAAGAAGCAATTACTTGCTAAAAACCTTAAGAAAGCCGTAAAAATGATTTTAGGCTCAGCTAGATCGATAGGTATAACTGTTGAAGGAAAAGATCCCAAAATAGTTTCTAAAGAAATAGATGAAGGAAAATACGATGACATAATCGCTAAATATGAGGAGAAATATCAGAAAGAGGAAGAATAAAGGAGGTGCTAAGTGATGTCGGAAGTTGTTCCTAAAGAGGCTTTAGCGAAAGCAATAGAGGAAGCTATTAAGTCAAGTAAGAAGAGGAGGTTTAAGCAATCCGTCGAGCTAATAGTTGTTCTAAGAGACGTTGATATTAGAAGCCCAGAAGGGAGAATTAGAGAAACAATTTTCTTACCTCATCCACCAAAAAAAGAGGTTAAAATATGTGTCATAGCTGAGGGTGATATGGCGTTAAAGGCTAAGGAGGCTGGAGCATACCGTGTTGTTTCTAGAGAGGAACTTAAACTTATGGCTGAAAATAGAAAGTTAGCTAAGAAACTAGCTCAGGAATGTGACTGGGTACTTATAAGAACGGATATGATGGGTCAAGCAGGTAGAGTTGTAGGTCCAACTCTAGGTCCTAGGGGTAAAATACCTGTTCCGGTTCCTATAACAGCAGATATTAAAGCAGTAATTGACATGTATAAGAGAGCGGTTTTCATTAGGACGAAGGATCAGCCACAGATAATGTGTAGAATAGGTACAGAAGACATGAGCCCTAAGGAACTTGCTGAAAACGCTTTAGCGGTTATTTCAACTGTAGCATCGAAGCTTAAGAATCCTAGATACAATATTGCTAAGATAGTTGTTAAAACAACAATGGGCCCTGCTGTTGAGGTGAAGAAGTAAGGATGAGTATGCTTAAGAGGGTTAGAAAAATTCCGGAGTGGAAAATTAAGGAAGTAGAGTTTCTAGCCGACCTTCTTAGAAAATATGATGTCATCGCAATAGCTGATTTAACGAAGCTTCCAACAGCTCAGCTACAGCAAATAAGGAAGGCTTTAAGGAAAAAGGTGTTTATGAGGGTAAGTAAGAATACTTTAATGAGGATAGCTATAGATAAAGTCCTAAATGAGAAGCCTGGGTTAGAGAAGCTTAAAGAATACCTGGAAGGCTCAAACATTTTCTTGTTTACAAACATTAACCCCTTCGAACTATATATGCTTCTAGAAAAATACAAAATACCTACATACGCTAAACCAGGAGATGTTGTTGATAGAGAAGTTATTATTCCGGCAGGAAATACAGGTATTCCTCCAGGACCTATTCTAAGCACCTTTGGTAAGCTTAAGATACCTACAAAGATTCAAGAAGGAACAATATGGGTAGCTAAGGATACTGTAGTAGCTAAGCCTGGCGATAAAATATCTTCTGAGTTAGCATCAATACTTCAGAAACTAGATATTAAACCTCTCGAAGTAGGGGTTAAGCTTAAAGTAGCGTATGCTGATGGCCTAGTTTTTAAAGCGGAAGATCTCAAGCTAGATCTTGAAAAGTACCGTAGCGACATTGCTGAAGCATATCTTAACGCTCTAAAGCTAGGTGTTGAAATAGCATTCCCAGAACCGGAAATACTCAAACTAACAATAACCAAAGCATATGTTGGAGCATTAGCTGTTGCAACTGAAGCAGTTTTCATAACAGATGAAACCGCTAAATACATTTTAGCGAAATATGTTGGAATAGCCTATGCTCTAGCATCTCAAGTTTCACAATTAGCACCTGAGCTAGGTTTAGAGGTAGCTACGGTTCAAGCTCCACAGACAAAACCGGAAGAGAAAAAGGAAGAAGAGAAAAAGGAGGAAGAAGAGAAGAAAGAAGAAGTTACTGAGGAGGAAATTGCTGCTGGACTAGAATCGCTGTTTGGTTAAGACGGGCAAAGGCGCACGTTTTTCGCATCTATATTACGTTACCTTTAAATATTCACACTAACTTTCCTTAGAACCGATAAGTTAGGAGGTGATTAGGGATCGAGTACATTTACGCAAGTCTCCTCCTTCACGCAGCTAAAAAGGACATAACGGAAGAAAATGTTAAGAAGGTCTTAGAGGCTGCAGGAATAGAAGTTGATGAAGTAAAAGTGAAAGCTCTCGTAGCTGCTCTCAAACAGGTAAACATTGATGAAGTTATTAAATCTGCTGCTTTACCTGTAGCAGCTACATCAGCTGCTGCACCTGCAACCGCTCCTGCTGAAGCTGGAAAGAAGGAAGAAGAGAAAAAGGAGGAAGAAGAGAAGAAAGAAGAAGTTACTGAGGAGGAAATTGCTGCTGGACTAGAGTCACTATTCGGATAAAGCTACTAGATTATCTAAATAAAGGCAAGGTTTATAACGCATTTTTAACTTAAGTAGAGCATCAAACTTAATTTGCACCTACACCTATTCTTACATTGGTTTTAACGTGTAGTGGTGACTATTGAATGGAAAAAATAGATCCTAAAGAGTTTAGAGTAAAATTCTTTGAAGAAAAAGACTTCGTTAGGAAACAATGTCCTAAATGCGGTAAATGGTTTTGGACGCTGAATAAGAACCAAGTATACTGTAATGACGCACCATGTGTTGAGTACGAATTTTTCGATTACGGACTTAAGCCATTATCTGTGAGGGAAGCTAGGAAAACGTTTATTGATTTCTTTAGAAAACATGGTCATACACCTGTTAAACCTAAACCGGTAGTTGCTAGATGGCGTGACGATCTCTACTTAACAATAGCTAGTATTGTTGATTTTCAACCATTCGTAACAGACGGTATAGTGCCACCACCAGCTAATCCGCTAGTAGTGTCGCAACCATGTATAAGACTAGAAGACATCGATAATGTAGGTAAAACTGCTGGAAGACACTTAACAACATTCGAAATGGGAGGGCATCATGCATTCAATTATCCAGATAAGCAAATATATTGGAAGGATGAAACGGTAAGATATGCTTTCAAATTCTTCACCAAAGTAATAGGGGTTAAACCGGAAGATCTAACATTTAAGGAATCATGGTGGGAAGGTGGAGGAAACGCTGGACCCTGTTTCGAAGTAACAGTTAAGGGACTAGAGGTAGCTACGTTAGTTTTCATGCAATACAAGGTTGTAGATGGAAATTATGTTCCGATGCCTCTTAAAGTTGTAGATACGGGATACGGTATAGAGAGAATTGCATGGCTCACACAAGGTGCGGCTACAGGGTTCCATGCAATCTATGGTGAACTTGTTAAGAAATTCTTTGAGAAAATAGGTGTTGAAGAACCTAGCGAAGAAATAGTGAGAATAGTTGGGAAATTTTCATCAACATTTGATCCCGACGAACCTGAATCCATAAAGCAATACTATCGTAGGGTCTCTGAAGAAGCAAAACTACCTTATGAGAAAGCGAAAGAAGTACTTGAAAGAATGGAGAGGGTTTTTGCAGTCCTAGACCATACTAAAACATTAGCTTTAATGCTCGCAGATGGCATAGTTCCTTCGAACACGGGAGAAGGCTATCTCGCTAGACTGGTTTTAAGAAGAGCATTGAGAGCATTAGCGAAGCTGGGTTCTAACGTTAGACTAAGCGAACTAGTAAAGTTACAAATTAACTTCTGGGGTCAAGACTTCCCACAGCTTCTTAGGAGAAAGAACTACATTTTAGAAGTAGTTGATCTTGAAGAGGAAAGATTCAGGAAAACTCTAATAAGAGGACTAAGCTACGTTGAAAGGCTACTCAAGAGAAAGAAGGAAATAAGCTTAGAAGACTTAGTGGAACTTTACGATTCACATGGAATACCGCCGGATACTGTAGAAGAGGTAGCTAAGAAGAAAGGAGTAGAAGTCCATGTTCCATCAAACTTCTTCTCAATAATTGCTAGGAGACATGCTAGAGCTGAGGTCAAGGAGGAGAAACCGGAGTTTCCAAGAGAAGTCCTTGAAGAGATAGAGAAGCTTCCACCAACAAAAATGCTTTTCCACGAAAATGTGTATTTAAGGAAGTTCAAAGCCAAAGTCATCTACTCTAAACCCGGAATAGTTGTTCTAGATAAAACAGCATTCTACGCTGAAGGTGGAGGACAGCTTTCAGACATAGGCAAGATAAAGTGGGGTAATGGGGCTTCAGCAGAAGTAGTTCATGTAACGAAAATAGGTGACGTAATAGTTCATAAGCTAAAAGACT
Source organism: uncultured Desulfurococcales archaeon (assembly GCA_964526225.1). Lineage (GTDB taxonomy): Archaea > Thermoproteota > Thermoprotei_A > EX4484-217-1 > EX4484-217-1 > DRYM01. Next base: position 11,346 of record CAZGLL010000027.1, read on the forward strand.
CAGTAGAGGTTCCGGTAAATGTCGAAGTTGAAGGGGAAATAGATTGGAATAGAAGATATACTTTAATGAGACACCATACAGCAACCCACATAATACTTGGAGCAGCTAGGAGAGTTCTAGGGGAACATGTTTGGCAAGCTGGAGCCGAAAAGAGACCTGATAAAGCAAGACTCGACATAACCCATTATAAACCATTATCTAAAGATGAAGTAAGGAAAATAGAGGAGCTAGCTAATCAAGTGGTTTTCGAAGGTAGAAAAGTAACAGCAAAATTCATGGATAGAAATGAAGCAGAAGCAAAATACGGGCTAAGGCTGTATCAGGGAGGAGTTCCTCCAGGAAAAACGATAAGGGTTGTTGAAGTTGAAGGATGGGATGTTGAAGCATGCTTCGGAACACATGTTACAAACACGAGAGAAGTAGGTGTGATAAAAATAGTGAATGTAGATAGAATTCAAGATGGAGTCATAAGGTTAGAATATACTGTAGCAGAAAATGCCTTAAAACACATATGGAGCCTTGAAGATACATTGGAAAATATTGCTGCAAAAATAGGTGCAAGCCCCAAAGACGCTCTTTTGAGAATGGAGAAGTTTATTGAAGAATACAAGACATTGAAGAGCGAGTTGGCAATGTTTAAGAGAGAATGGATTAAAAGCGAAGCGGAAAGAGCTTTAGCAGAAAAGAAACCTACAAAATGGGGTTATGTTACGATTTCGATACTTACAAACATGGGTAAAGACGTAGTTTTAGGAGTAGCTAGGGAAATAATAGCTAATGAACCCAAAGCCTCGGCTATAGTATACGATATTACCGAGAATCGCGTGGTAGTAAACATTCTTGTTGGAGATGAGGCTCTTAAGAAAGGAGCTTCAGCTAAAAACATCCTAGCGAAAATACTTGACAAAGTAATTGAAGGAAAAGGAGGAGGAAGAGAAGATTTTGCTGCTGCCTCAGGAACATTTAAAGTGTCCAAAGACAAAGTTGTTGAGGAAACATATAGCATAGTAGGGTAAACTTCTTTTGTCATCAATTATTTTTAAGAATAATCTTTCAAACGCCCTTATAGATTACAAATACCTTCTAAACCGCAAATACCCCTATAAGCCATCGTTAGAGCTTGTTGTTCAAAGGTATAACCTTACTGAGCCTGAGAAAGCATTACTTTATAGATGCATTCATGATGAGGAAATAGCTAGCCTTATTCGGAAAAAGCTTGTAAGGGAAAACTCTGTAAAAAATTCCCTTCTCGTAATAGATGGTTTCAACGTCATAATAACTATAAGTTCTGCTTTAGAATGCTACCAAGTTTTCCTATGCGATGATGGAGTTTTAAGGGACATTATGAAGTCATTTAAGAAGTTTAAGTTCGAAAATAAACATGTCAAAGTTGTTGAAATGCTTTTGAAGGAAATCAAGGAGTTAAAACCATCGAAAGTTCTAATGTTTTTTGATAAACAAGTTAGCTTTAGCGGTAAGGTTGCAACAATAATAGCTAATTACGCATTAGAGTACGGTCTAGAATTCTTCGAAACAATGCTCGTAAGCCGTAACGACACTAAGGTAATAGAGTACGCTGAAAAAGGAGTGGTTTCTTCAAGCGACATAGTAATTCTCCTTAAAGCACCGAGAATATTCGATATAGCACACTATATTATAAGAAAGTATTTTCCAAAGAAAATAGTTAACATAAACGAAATACTTAGCAAAGAAACGGCAATGCTTAAAAAATAGCTGGAAAAAATATAAATACCCGAAGGATACGGGCCCGTCGCCTAGCCAGGATAGGGCGCCGGCCTTCTAAGCCGGTGGTCCGGGGTTCAAATCCCCGCGGGCCCGCCACACTTATAAACCCACAATGCTTCTTAAGGATTACTTCTTCAATGTTTCACATACAATGTTTGATGTTTTTAATAATGGCTTCTCATTTAGCTTTACACTTCTTTAAGCCTGTGAGCTTTCGGGGACGAAGTATTGTTAGCATTTTTTATTAAAAGCGGAGAGCATACAATATCGAATTGATTACTTTAAAAGTATAGCTCCTACAGTAACAAGAATTGCAGCAATTATCGCTCTTGCCCTGAATTTTTCCTTAAGAAGAACCATTGCAAAAATGCTTGCCACTACTGGGGATGCTGAGGCAATTAATGATGCCCTACCTGCTCCTAGAAGGATTATTGCGTTAAGTAGCATTATTATACCAAGCCCTATACCGAAAAACCCTCCTATGGATAGTGTAACTAACGCTTTTGCATCCACTTTCTCTTTAAAATTCATTTTCAATGCTTTAGTAATTACTGTTAATGTTAAAGCTACAATTACTGTTCTAAAATAAATTATTGCAATTGGGTTTATGTTGTTAATTAATAACACGTTCATAGTTACTATAGATAAGCCCCAAAGAATAGCTGTAGCTGTACCTGCAAGTAATCCTAAAGCAACATTACGTCCTTTTCCTATGCTTTTCCTTTCCAAGTAAATTAACCATATAGATGAAAGAATAAGTGCGCCGCCTAAAATGTTTATTGAAGTTAGTTTTTCCCCAAATAGTGCTACGGAAATTGCTGCTACAACTAACGAGTACGTGTTTGCTAAAGGAGTTGATATTGAAACTCCAATACCCCTAATAGCGTACATAAATAGAGTATCTCCAATTACAGGGCCTAAAATGGCTGTAAGTACAAGAAAAACTACTACTTCAGCTGAGAAAGGAACACTTAGGAGATCTTGGAAGAAAAGTATTGGAGTTAGAAGGATCAGTGCACCCCAAGCTCTTAAGGTATTAGCTTCTAAAACATGTAGCTTATTTCTCAAACCCACCTTGTAAAGTAAAGGCGAAAGACTAAAGGAGAAAAGCGCAGCAATAGCGTATGCGAAACCCAACATACCGTCATGAGTCATGCCTATCTCCCTTAAGACATCAACTATTGCTTAACCATCGTTAGAGTTTTAACCATTACAGTACATCTTCGAAATATAAGTTTTACTTAAAGCTATTTTAGCGGAGACAAATAGCGCTATGTTTAATTACTACAGAGTTACTGTTTAAAGGGGGTTTCTATGGGAGAAAGGAAGCTAATAATATTTGACTATGATGGAACCGTTGTACTTTCATTTGACGTTTTCAAAGAATCTTTAAGAGAACTTTTTAGGAAATTTCGCTTAGAACATGCTTTCGAAGAAAGCGACTTAGAGTATATGGCTAAGAAAACTCCTAAAATATGGCTTCCCAAAATGCTCTCCAAAATTCCTTCAAATAGGAAACCTAACCCTGAAACAGTACTTGAAACTTTTAGGGAAATATACTCTAAAATACATTTGAACTTAATTAAGGCTGTTCCCAACATACACTATGTCTTAAGGAGGCTTAAGGGAAAAGGCTACACGCTCGTCTTAACCACGGGTAGAGTGCTTGTTTCAGACTTTGTTCCCATAGAGCTTAAACATTTAAAATTAGACAACCTATTCGACCTAGTTTACATACCGAAAAGTCCAGACAAGTTAAAGACTGTTAAGGAAATTGTTGAAAAACTTAACCCGGAAAACGCTGCAATTGTAGGAGACAGTGTAGACGATATTGAAGCTGGAAAAGCTTTCTCCTTAAAAACCATAGCCGTACTCTACGGCTTTACAAGTAAGGAGGAACTGCTTAAGCATAAGCCAGATTACGTCATTAACAAAATAGATGAACTATTAGCAATAGTTTAGTGAAGCAACACTATTTAAACTAGAAAACTTCACGTGCTCGCTAATAGGTAAGTCATTGCATCTTCTCATAAGCCATATACTTTTTGATTTAAGTTCTCATATGCTGTATAAGTATGTTGTATGTTATCAAATAGTTTCAAGAAAACCAAAACAACATGACAATGTTTAAAGTATTACGAGTGCAATAAACCTTATAAGCCTACTTTGTCTATGGGTATTAATAGGTGGTTTTGTGGGTAAATACGTGACTGTTTCTGCAAAAGTTCGGAGAGAGTTGAAAGAGGAAGCTGAAAGGCTTGAAATAAAAATTTCCGAAGTCATAAGGCGTAGCTTGGAAGAGGAGGTTAGGAAACGTAAGCTTGAGATCGTTCAGAAGAAACTTGAAGATATTAGAGATGTTCTTGAAAAACTTGATGTAGATAGGTTGGTAAAGCATATTAGAGAAAATAGAGTACGTGGTTAACCTTGAAATATTTGTTCGATACTTCTTCGCTTCTTTACGCTTTAAAGCTTAGGAGAATAGATTTTCTTCAAGGAAACTATGTTCAGCAGCTGACCCTTTATGAAACAATAAATGCACTATGGAAAGAGGTTTTCTTAGTCAAAAGCATAAGTATTATGGAGGCTTTAAAAATAATTAGTATTCTGAATAACATCTTAGATTTAATGAACATTTTAGATTTGCGAGGGCTCGAAAAAGACGTACTCAAAGTTGCTGTAGAACATGAAGTTACAGCTTATGACGCATCCTACATAGTTCTTGCAAGAAAACACGGTCTTACCTTAGTAACAGAAGATAGAGAATTAAAGAATAAAGCGTTGGAAATAGTTAAGGCAGTAAGTCTAAATGAGCTTATAGGGTATGGTTGAAAGCGGGGAGTTTGAATTATTTTACGGAATTTCTTTAACCTAATTCTCTAATGCGTTCCACTATGTGAATTGTTCCTTCACGCACCATGGAAACAGCTATTGCTGCTAAAATCATTGCCATAATTCTTGCTAAAGCTATTGAGCCGTTTCTACCTAGAATAGCTAATAATTTGTCTCCATTAATAAGTAGAATGTAGGCTAAAGTTGCGTTTATGATTATCGAAATTATTGAGTAGTAAATTCCATAGGCTTGTGCAACATATATTACAGTTGTTATTGAGCCTGGGCCTGCAAGTAGAGGTGTTGCCATCGGAACAATTGCGACGGTTTCTCTCTCAACAGTTTCAGCTTCAACTCTACCTAAAATACCTTTAACCGCGATTATGAAAAGTATTGTTCCGCCAGCAATTCTGAAATCATCAACCGTTATGTTGAAGAAATTCAGTATTAAAACTCCTCCTATAGAAAATATTAGCAAGATAAGTGCGGCAACAATAACACTCATCCTAATAATGCTTCTCCTATCCTTCTCACTAAGCATCATTGTTAGAGAGTAAAATATGGGAGCATTACCTAAAGGGTCAAGAATTATGAAAAGCATAAGTGTTGTCTGTAGGAAAGTATAAATGTCAATAACCACTTTGAATCACCGTTATAAGCAGAAAAACAAAAATATTTAAGCTACTTCGCTAATGAATTTGGAAAAAGTTTCAATAAGCTTTTTAGCTTCGCTATCTCCATGGATGAGTGATGGTAGAAGTAATGCCTCGTTTTCAGGAAGATATATTACACCATTAACTCTAAAGTAGAGATGCATTATTTCATAAATTCTATCACACCATCTACCGAGAACTGCTTCCTCATTTCTCCAAGGTCTAGTGTTTGTAAAATGTATTCCCAACATGCTACCTAGCCCTGTAGCGTAACATTTAATCCCTGACGAACAACATGTTTTCTGAATCTCTCTTCTAACATTATTCCATAGTTCATTTGTTTTCTCATAAATCCAACGATTCTCCTTAAGGTATGAAGCCATAGCGTATCCGGCAGCCAATGTTACTGGGTTTCCCGTAAATGTTCCACCATGAGCGCTTCTCATTTGGGGTTCAGGATATTTTATGTGGTTAATTTTCTCCATAATCTCCCTTATTCCTCCGAAAGCTCCGCTACCGGGAAATCCTCCTCCAATAGCTTTACCTAAAATTACGATGTCGGGAACTACATTGTAAACTTCCTGTGCACCCCCTAAAGCCAATCTAAACATTGTTATTACTTCATCAAATATTAGTAGTGAATCGTACTGCTCTGTTAACTCTCTAGCACCCTTAAGATATTCTTTCCTAGCTTCAATTATTCCTCCAGCTCCTAAGACGGGTTCGACAATGAACGCTGCAACATCTCTACTTCTAAGTGCTTCCTCTAAAGTCTCTAAATCATTGAACGGTACCGTAACAGTATATTTTACAGTATCGTAGGGTAAACCTGCAGAACCAGGCTCACTATATGGTGGAGCTGTTCCTACATGAAGCGTATCGTATCCTCCATGCCATCCACCATTAACCTTAACTATCTTTAATTTGCCGGTATATGCTCTAGCAAGCCTTATAGCATACATTGCAGCTTCAGTACCACTATTGGTGAACCTCAACTCTTCAACACATGGTATGGTTTCTGAAAGAAACTCAGCATATTCAACTGCAAGCCTATGTTCATAACCAACATGCGAACCTAGTTCCTCAAGATATTTCGAAACACCTTTTAAAACAATCTTAGACTTATGACCTAAAAGCTGAGAACCATGACCCATCCAGAAATCAACATACATGTTCCCATCAACATCCCAAACATAGGGGCCTTCAGCCCTACTAACGTAGAAAGGATATGGATGAAACCATCTCAAATGATAAGTTACCCCGGCAGGAAACACATTAACAGCTCTCTCATAAAGCCTCTTTGATGAAGAAGTTTTCTTCAAATACTCTTCAAGAACAGCTTTCTCTATTTTAGTAAGCTTCTCATTAACATCCATCATAAGCCATCAACCCTCTAACAACATCTCCTCAAAGATTATTCTATGTGGACTTGAAAAATATTTTGGAAAAACAACATATATTCTATTTCTCCCATTAAACAAAAATTCGAAGAACTATGCAACATTTCGCATTGGAGTTTTCGAAAACCGTTACAAAAATTTACCACTTAAAAAGCCTCCATAAATATGGGTGCTACATTTATAATGGGCGATAGGAAACTTAGAGAAAAAGTTTTCTAAACACGTAAAAGTTCTCAATACTGGAAGTTAATTAAGATAGGTAAGTGATGATAAATAAACTCAATGCTTTTTGCTACTATTGGTGCAACTAGGGTAAGTAGTGTTGCTATTGTTAATAGCTACTGTCTTTCTTCATCTATTTTCTTAAGTAACTTTATGTTTTCCTTTTCGCTTGGATCGGGTTTTTTCACTTTAAACCATGCTTCAATTATTTCTTTAGCGACCTCTTCGGATGTTAATCTAGCGCTTAATGCTAAAACGTTTGCATCGTTCCATAGTCTTGCTCCTTCAGCGTTTTTAGCGTCGGTTACTAATGCTGCTCTTACTCCTTTAACCTTATTTGCTGCTATGGAAACTCCTGTTCCAGTATAGCAAATTACTACTCCCATGTCTACTTTTCCTTCCGCAACAAGCTTCCCTACTTCAAAACCTACTTTAGGCCATGGTTCAGGCTTGCCTGTTTTTAAAGCACCTATAGGCACTACAGAGAATCCTTTCTCCTCAAGATATTTTAGAATGAACTTAGCTATACTGTATGTGTCGTCTGAACCTACAGCAACCTTCAACACATATCACCCTTTAACCAGCATTTTCTTAAGTATATGTGCGTAAACCTTAGATACTTTAGTGAATTCTTCGATATCCAAGTATTCGTTAGCTTGATGAGCTAATGTGAGAGGACCGGGACCGTAGGTAACTGCTTGAACGCCTTTTTCACTATAAAACTTCATATCTAAACCTCCTAAGCACACTGTAAGCTTAGGTTTAACACTTAACACTTCATTGATGGATTCGGTAAGTATCTTAACTAGTTCGCTTTCGGGATCTGTAAGTGCCGGTTGAAGTTTATTAACAACTTTAACATTTATTTTCAACTTTGGAAACTCACCTCTAATTTTTTCGATAAACTCCATAACCTCCTTTTCAACTTCTTCAATAGACTCTTCCACAATAAGTCTTCTATCGACGGAGAAGGCGTAATATCCTGGAACAATGTTTATCTTAGCGCCACCACGAACTTCGCCACCAATAGTTATTGTTGGCTTAGCTCCTCTAGGATCATCGTAACTATATTTGCTTTCCTTAGAACCTATTTTAATACCGTATTCCCTCATGAACTTTTCAGCAACTCTAACCATACCTTCGAAAGCGTTAACCCCGAGCCATGGTGTTGAGCCGTGAGCTTGCTTACCATAAACTTCAACATAAAACCAAAATGCCCCCCTATGACCAAACCATACCCTATCTGAACCACTAGGTTCAGCAATAACAACGTAGTCTGGTTTTGAAAGCCCACTTCTGACAAGATACCCTGTTCCAGACTCACCACCTATTTCTTCATCAGGAACAAGAGCGACCTCAATTGTACCTTCAAATTCCTTAAAGGACTCCGTAAATGCCTTAATGGCGAGGAGTGATGCTACAATACCGCCCTTCATATCGACAGACCCTCTACCGTAAACCCTACCTTTCCTAATAACTGGCTTGAACGGATCCATACTCCATCCAGCACCTGGGGGAACAACATCGTAATGCCCATTAAATTGTATGGTAGGTTTTCCTCCACCTAACCTGCCAATAACAATGTATCTAGGGTGATCGGCGTATTCAGGATAGTATTTTTCAACAACACTTTTCGGTACCTCGTGGACTTCAACCGAAAAGCCGAGGTCTTCTAGAACCTTTGAAGCTTTTGAAGCAAATTCACCATACTTTTCTCCGGGAGGGTTAACGGTGGGTATTTCAATAAACTTCTTTAGAACGCTAATTGCCCATTCAATATTTTTATCAACATTAGCACTTAGCTTACCCATAAAAACACCTTCGTAGTAGTTTATACGAGGACTAGGTAGATAAGCTTAATTAGAACATACTGTTTAACTCAAAGTATAAGTAATTTTAAAAGCGAACTATTGAATGCGGAGCTGAGCAATTAATGGGTATGAATACTGAGGAGCTTAAATCAAAAATAATCAGTTTGCTTGAGAGAGATAAGGAGTTCAGATACGCTGTAGCCGGACTTATAGGTTTAAGGGAGATACTTGAAAAACTTGTTGGTCATGGGGAAGAACTTAAAAAGTTAAGAGAGGATATGAATAGGCTTAGGGAAGATATGGTTGAAGGGTTTAGAAGACATGATAAAATGTTCATGGAGCTAAGTAGGAGGCTTAGTTCAGTAGAGCTAGAATTAGGTGCTTTAAACGAGTCCTTCTACTGTAAAACATTATGGGATGATTTAAAGGATGAGCTAAAGGGGAAAAAGGAGAGAATTGTTTTGAAAAGAAGAAACGCTAGAGTAAATGGCGAAGACATAGACTTACTTATAATTACCGATAAGAAAGTCTATGTTGTAGAGGCTAAAGTTAAACCTAAACATGAAGA
>CAZGLL010000028.1:0-20132 GCA_964526225.1 uncultured Desulfurococcales archaeon
CAGTTTCGGACCTAATGCTGAAGCGGCTTTATACGAAGTCGGCATTAAAGTTTACATTATGAAAAATCTAACAATTAAGGAGGCTTTAGATAAAATACTTTCTGAGAAATAGATGAAATAGGCAACTATATTTCTCCTTCAAAATATTTCTTAAAGAACCTAACGTATTTGAAGCCGTCATCAGGAAATACTAGAACAAAAACTCCTTTCTTTCCTTCGCTAACTAGTTTTTTGAACCCCCAGTAAACAGCTCCTGAACTTAAACCTACAAGTATTCCTTCGTTCCTAGCTATCTCTATCGAGGATTCTATAGCATTCTTTAACGTAACGTCTATTAGTCCGTCAATTTCCACTTTGAAGAACCATTTAGGCTTAGTTTCAACTCTCTTAATTCCAGGAATACTATGTCCTTTGGCTGGTTGAACAGCGTAAACTTTTGTTCTTCCGAAAACTTCCTTAACTCTCTGGGAAATCGCAGCTACATGTCCTGAAGTTCCTGTTCCACAAACTATAATGTCTGGTGTTTTACCTAGGGCTTTCATTTGCTCGACTATTTCTTTAGCCGTAGTTTCATAATGCATTTTATAGTTTAAATCATTTTCGAACTGGTTTAAATTTGTTGCACCAATTTCTTCAGCATGCTTTCTAACATAATTCCAAAACTTAGGACCTATAGTCTCGTACTCTGTGACAACGTATTCTGCTCCGAAAACTCTTAATAGGACAGGTACTGTTTCCGAAACCTTCTCCGGAAGATAAGCTTTAAACTTTCTACCATAAATTCTCGAAAGAGCGGCTAAAGCTAAACTCGTGTTGCCTGATGATGCTTCCTCAATAAACCTCCTAAGTATACCTTTCTCATAAGCATCCTTAATCATAGCCCATGCTATCCTATCCTTAATGCTCCTACTGTAGGGATTGTAAAACTCTAGTTTAGCCCAAACTTCAACATCACCTTTTGAAGATTTTTTAAGCTTAACTAATGGCGTTGGTAAGTTACCTATGAATAAATCCAATGTATCTTCAAAAACCCTGTATTTCCAAAGCACTTTCTCCATTACAAAACACCTTGTCGTTTAGATAAGTAGAGTTAGAGCTTAATAGTTATTCGCTGCTAAAATCTATTGGCTAACATATGAATAACATTAATTAACATAGTTATAGGTGAATAGCAATGAACGAGGAAAAAGTCATAGACTTAACTGGTAAATCATCGGGGTGTAGGGAACATCCAGTACTCGATTTAACTAAATCATTTAATACTATGAGTAAGGGTGAAAAAATAAAGTTCATTGTTGATCCTTCAGAAATACCCTTAGATGTTGTTAAAGCATTAGCTAAAGTTAGAAACATTCAAATAAACGTCCTCGAACATAGCGAGAAAAGACTAATATTCACTGCATTGAAGAAACAATAGCTGCAATACTTACATCCCTAAAACTCATATAATCGATTCAGCTAAGCTTACTCCCAACATTGTAGTAATGTATGAAATATACGATGAAAGTGTAACGCCAATAACTATGGACATTGTAGTTCTAATGAAGTCAATATTGAATATTTTAGCAACTAATGCTCCAGTCCAAGCACCACTTCCAGGCATGGGAACGGCTATGAACAGTATTAAACCTATTTGCCCATATTTTTCAACATACCTCCTAGATTTATCACGTATGTAAGCTAAGTATTTGAAGTAAATTTTTCTGATAAAACCTATTTTCGAAAGAAAACCATTAACTATTTGCTGCTCTAGTAAATCTAAAAGCCTGTATACAACTATACCCACTATTATCGTAGGTATTGAAAGTAGCAAAGGAATTAGAGGTGACTTGTTTTCCAAAAATAAAATAACATAAGCTACAGCAACACGTGCTTCAACCGTAGGCATTATTGTCATTAAAATTATCTTATAGACTTCTTCGATCATTCCCTAATACCTTCGCTATTCTTAACCTTATTTCACATGCCTTACATATTTCCTTAGCGGAAGGTTCTCCGCAAATCCTACATTCAGTAAATCTTTGTACCCTATATTTCGAAAATTTTTCTCTTAAATCATCAATTCTAACCATTAACTTATACTTAAATCCCGGTTCCTTAGATTCCAGCCTGTTCAGGAGTTCTCTAATGTTCCATCGTAGGGAATAGGGTGCATATGAGCATTCGACGTAGGGGGTTTCTAATCCGGTAATTATTGAGTGTATGAGAGATTCTTTTTCGTAAACATAGTGTAAAGGTCTTACTCTAGGTATTAGTTTTGGATGTTCGGCTTTAACTACAATACCTCCTCTAATTAGTGCTTGAAAATCTCCTCTTATTAGATTCATTACGACAGTTTGTAAGTCGTCGTCTAGGTTATGTCCAGTAACGAGATATGATGCCCCCATTTCTCTTGAAACCTTATTTAAAAGGTACCTACGTATGACACCACATACAGTGCATGGTTTCCACTCTATTTTCCCTTCGAAAAATAGTTTAGCTGCTTCATCAATAGTGAAGCCGAAATGTTTCTCAACATCAACCGTTCTATATGGTATGTTAAGTTTATTAGCTGTTTTAATTAACGCTTTAGTAGTGAATTCTCTATATCCTGAAATACCTTCATTTATAAGTAATGCTTCCACATCGAAACTGTATTTTTCAGAAAGCATTTTCATAATGTATAGTGCATTTAAACTATCCTTACCACCAGATGTTGCTATTACAAAAAGCTTCTCTGAAGCATTTGAAAGAACATTGGCTTTCTTAAGTGTTTCCTCTGCTTTCTCAATGAAGTATTTTTTAAAGCATTTTTTACACAGATACTTTCCTTCGTATGGTATCTTAATTATAGCTTTTTCTCTGCTACATATTGAACATAAAGTCATTTCCTAAATCACTTTTCCACTATTCTATATGGACACATTTTAGCAAAAGAACAGTATCTACATTCCCAATTCCACCGGGGGTGAACACTATTATGAATTACCTCGGCAACTAAAGATTCTACTTCTAGCGGTTTCCTTTCAATATAGTATTCAGCCAACCTATCTGGAGTTATGTATATCAAAATGCCAGCTTTCCTATCAAATACGTTAAGGTATATTTGTAACTGCATTAAATGGTGTTCATGAGGTAAGCCTAGATCGCTTCTAGCAGTTTTTATTTCGACAATGTAGTTTTCATCTACAGCATCAACTCTACCTTTAATTTTAACCTTCTTAGAATCTATAGTAACATCTTTTTCAAACTCAACCTCCACATCATAACCTTCCTCTTTAAGGACTTCTTCGAGACCTAAATGAACCATGGTGCCAAGTATATGAGCTGGTTCAAATTTAAAGGTTAATTCCGGATATTTTAGTCTAAACTCCCTTTTCTGACTACATGAAACAAGATCCGTAACGTAAACTATTGAGGGATTTATTGCATCTTTAAGATGTTCCCTAAAATCCTTCAAAGCCTTTCTGTAAAGTTTCTCTAAAACTATATTTGATGACTTAAATTCCTCCGTAGCATACAAGGGCTAATACACCTAATGTACTGCTATTTCTACTCTAATTACATGTAATTTAAAACTATCTTTTAAGGATAATAATATTTTGATAAGCACTAATTATGTATAGTATAAAGAAATTACTGGTAATAATTCCTTCAAAACAATATATATTACTATTACTCCTTTTTGTTTACGATAACGTAAATAACGTTGTTAATGGTGTTGAAGGATGAGGAAGTTACAAACAGAAGCAATACACGGACATGTATTTTACGATGAAAAATTCGGCGTCTTTATACCACCTATATATTTAAGTGTAGTTTATGAGCAATTCGAAAGAACTACGGGTGAAATAAGGAAAACCGATAGAGATTTAGAGCTTAAGTATTCGAGAGAAGAAAATCCCACTGTTAGAGCTCTTGAAAGAGTTTTTGCTAGACTTGAGAAAACAGTAGATTCAGTAGCTTTCAATAGCGGTATGGGCTCTGTTTCCTCAACACTTTTTGCTCTAGTAAATTCCGGAGAAACAGTACTTATACCTTATGAATCATATGGTACTACGATTCAGTTTCTAGATAACATGGGGAAGTATGGGGTTAAGGTTAAAAAGGTTTTCCCATCAACCGAGGACATCATTGAGAATTTAAGTAAAGACATAAGCTTGGTCTTCATAGAGACTATGACCAACCCTACACTTAAGGTAATAGATGTAGAGGAAGTTGCTAAAGCTTCTAGAGAATTAGGGATTAAGCTTGTTGTTGACAATACATTTGCATCCCCAATAATATTTAACCCGGTAGAAGCTGGAGCACACGTAGTAATTCATAGCGCTACGAAGTACATAGCGGGACATAACGATGTTTTAGGAGGATTTTCGGCTACAGACAATATTGAGTTAATTAGGGAAATTTGGGATTGGCGTAGAAAACTAGGAACAATAATTCAACCATTTGATGCATACCTTATCCTTAGGGGTGTAAAGACTCTTGAACTAAGGTTTAGAAGACATAGTGAAAGTGCTTTAGCTATTGCAGAGTTTCTCCAAGAACATCCTAAGGTTGTTGAAGTTTACTATCCAGGATTAAAGAGTAGTCCATATTATAGCTTAGCTTGTAAAATGTTTCGTAAAAGACTCTTTGGAGGTGTTGTATCATTCAAAATTAAAGGTAGTATGAATGATGCCAAAAAAGTTATGCTCTCAACATTAATAATAAAACCCTCCCCTAGTCTTGGAGGTACAGAATCTTTAATAACCCTTCCAGCTTTAAGCTCAGCCAAATATATTCCCAAGGAATATAGGGAAAAAGTAGGTATAACAGAAAACTTACTTAGACTTTCGGTAGGCTTAGAGGACGTAAACGACATTATTGAGGATTTAGATAAGGCTTTGTCAAAAGTTTAAAGTGACAATAAAGCTATACTTCTTATAACATCCGCAACATCTTCGCATCGATCCTCAGCGTTCTCTATGGAGTCAACAGCTTCTTTAGCTATAATGCAAGCTGAAGGCCCCGTTTTATCACACCATTCAAGAACCTTAGCTAAACCCATTACACGTATTTCGTCAACCTCCTCTTCTAAAGCCTCAATTTTGTCCGCTATTTTCAAAGCTTCTTTGGGGTTCTCATAAATCTCCATTATTGCATCTCTTATGAGTAATGTTGACTCGTAAACTTTCGATGCCATTTCATAAAGTATTTTAAGTATTTCCTCCGGTATTTTCGAAGAAGAAGGTAACATAAGCTTCCTGGACGCTGTTTTAACATAAGCGGCTATATCATCTGCCGTTAAAACAAGTCTTATAAGATCCTCTCTATCTATGGGGTGAAAGACCCCTTTCGAAAGCTCCATGAAAATATTCCTTTTAATACCGTCAGCTTCCCTTTCTAGGTTAAATATTTTCTCATACTCTTCTTTCGCACTTTCTCTATCCCCTTTCAAACAGTTCTCTAATAGCTTTTTAAGATGCTGGCTTTCCTCAATTATCTTATTCATGTGCGATAAGCATAGAGCAATTATTTCTCTCTGTCTTCTCCTACCTATCCAAGCCCATGTGGAAGCCATGCTTATCTAACCACCTACAAGTAAATTTAGTTTAACCTATGGGAAATAAGTTTGAAGCTAAAACGTAAACTACAAAGCTTAGAAACGCAGCCATCGGTACAGTTAGTATCCATGATATTATAATGTATCCTACAACTTTCCAATCAACACCTTTAAGACTTTTACTCTTAGCTATACCGACACCTATTACTGATGATACACTTGCATGAGTTGTCGATATAGGCATTCCATAGTCCCACAATATTTTAGGAATTGTACTAAATCCCCAAACAACTATTGCGTTAGAGAAAACTGCCGCTGTTGCTGAAATGTAGTCTAGTCTTGTTATCTTAAAACCTACAGTATTTACTACCCTATAACCCCATGTTAAAGCTCCCACAGTTATACCTAATGCACCAAATATAGCTAAGTAAAGCATTGTTGTCATGTCAGGTGTACCCATGACTTTAGACGCAACTGTAATGTAAACTCCTGTAGCGTTACCTACATCGTTTATTCCGAAGGCATACGCTGAAAATGCTAAATTAAATAGGAGGAGCGCTTTAAAGATTTTATCAACATTTTTACCTTTAGAAATTAGGTGTTTCGCAACTCTTTCCAGTAAAAAGTACATTATAATACTAATTATTATAGCTAGTAGTGGCGAAACTATCCAGCTAAGAAAAACCATGTAAACAACATTCCAATTTATTCTTGCAACACCGTGAACATGCATGTACGCTAAACCTATGCCTAAAACAGCACCAACAGTACTATGTGTTGTCGAAACCGGAAGTCCTCTCCATGTTACAAAGGTTATCCATATTCCAGCCATTATCGATGCTATAAGTGCGCCAAGCGGATCAAGGTCTTTAACAACACCTTTACCTATAGTTTTCATAACCATATATCCTTGAACTATAGCTCCTAAAGCTGCGAACATAGAGAACATTATTAATGCTTTCTTAATGCTTATTGCCCCAGAGCCTACGGCAGTATTTGTAGGATTTGCCGCATCATTGGCTCCTAGATTCCATGCGATATAGAACGCCGATAAAAGTCCGAGAATTAGATAGAACGTTTCCGTTGCTAACGTCATCAATACAGCACTACACCTTGCGCCATAAGATTAGGTTTCATATGCCACGCTAATTTCATGTTCTAGGAATTTAAAAATTATCATATAAACGATACCTAGCCTTATCTAGATATATTGATACGTAATTAGCTTAACATTATATCCCTTACCCACCTTTAGCCTCCACCGCTCCTTAGTTCTTATAATTCCTTTAGTTCTTAACTCATGAACTATCTCTGCTACTCTCTCCTGCTTCAACCAATCACCATAAAGTTTTCCTTTACCGTAAATTTTCATTAAATATTTCTTAACTTTCAAAGGTATCTTTCCTGGAGGAGCATTTTCCAGCGGTGAACCTGGGAGAGGAATGAAGGTATGTGCATGTATTCTAGCCCCCATTCTAACGAGTTTCTCCATAAGCTTCAGGGTTTCCTCAATGTCCTCTTCGGTTTCGCCAGGTAAACCGAATATGAAGTCAACATCGACCTTAAAACCTGCTTTAAGTGCAGCATCGGTAGCTTCTAAAACATCATCTACCGTATGCCCTCTCCTAAGAAGTTTCAGCATCCTCTCGCTACCGCTTTGTGCCCCAATAATTATCCTCCTATTGTCAACGTGGTTCTTTAAGAGCTTAGCTAAGTTATAATTTAAAAATTCCGGTCTTATTTCGCTGGGAAAGGAACCCAAGAAAACTCTTCCACCATATTTTTCCTTTAATGCTTTAAGTGTTGTTAGTAATGATGTTAGAGTGTTCACGTTCGGTTTTGTACCGTTTAAGCTTCCATAGGCTAAAGCGTTTGGAGTAATGAATCTTAAATCTTTTAAGCCATGTTTCCAAAATATTTCAGCATACTTAGCAATGTTTTCTACGCTTCTATGCCTTAAAATGAACCCGTGAATATAGGGTGTTTGACAATAACCGCATTGGAACGGGCATCCACGAGTTATTTCTATAGGATTAAATTTCCCTCTCCAATAGGGAAATGGTGGATACTTGTTTAAATCAATGGGTTCAGATTTGCCGTTAAAGAAGAATTCACCATTTTCCCTATAAGCTATTCCCCGAATTCTTAAGGGATCGCCTTTTTCAGTAACTTCTCTTAAAAATTCCGTAAGCGACTTTTCAGCTCCTCCTACGAATACAAAGTCGAAACCTAGAGATAAAGTACCTACAGGATCCCCTGTAGCATGAGGCCCGCCGGCGATGAGCACCAGGTTTTCTGGTTTCCTTTTACCGAGAAACCTAATCATCCATAGGAGCTTGTGAAGAAATGTTGTAAGAAGTGTAAAACCGAAAATGAGTGTCTTATATGTTCTAGACAATGTAAATACTTCGTTTAATACAGTAGCATCTTCGCTAACCAAGTAGACATCGACATTTAAATTGCTAATATCAACTGCCGAAACTAAAGCATGAACACTATACTTTGTTTCTTTTGAGTAGTAAAGTACAATAGCAGTATCGTTCATGGCGTATTTCTTCTCTCACAATGTTCTACCGCTCAGGTATTACCTGGTATTACCAGAGTATTATTAATGTTAATAAACTCATTGTTAAAGCTTAAATATTGTTATGAGAATTAGTAGTTAGGAGTGTATTAATCATGAAGGTTAAAAGACCTATTTCGCCCGTAATAGCAACATTACTGCTAATACTGATAACAATATCGGCAAGCATTCTAGTATACGTATGGGTAACAGGATATGCATCCTCAGTAACCAGTGCTGAAGCACCACAACTACAAGAAAGAATAAAAATAGACACTGTTAGTGTAACTGAAAATAATGATGAAATAAACGTAACAATTTATGTAAGGAATATAGGTAACGTTGAAATTAATGTGACAAGTGGTTACATAATAGATGCTACCACGTCCGAAGTTGTAGGCTCCAATACTGAAGAAGAACTTAAAGTAGCTCCAGGAAAAGTAGAACTATTCAACGTAACAATAACTAACGAGCTAAGCCCGGGAAGAACTTACATAGCGAAGGTAGTAACTAAGAATGGGGTAGAGGCAACGTATTCGTTCACGTATAGTCAAAGTTAAATTTAAAAGGTTTCTTAGAACATCATAATTACTTTTTATAAGCCCTTCTTTTTTATGAAGTCATCAATTATTTGTTCGAGAGTAGGATTACCTAATTCTACAAGCTCATACCTTACCCTTATGACAGGCTTGTTTATGTTTATAACTGTGTCTATTTTAGATGGTGTTCCTAGAACTACTGCTTTCACAGGTGTCATGTTTAATGTTTCTTCTAGATCCTTTAATTGTTTAGGATTATACCCTATTGTTGGAACTACTTCTCTAAGGTGCTTATATTTTTCGAAGATCTCTTTTATTAAGCCAACAGCGTAAGGTTTCGGATCAACTATTTTTGCACCATACTTTTTAGCAGCAATGTAACCTGCTCCAAAACCTAGTCCTCCATGTGTTACTGTAGGTCCATCCTCTACTACAACAACTTCTTTACCTTTAATTAGCTCTGGTTTATCAACAAATATTTCTGACATTGCTTCCATGATGTAAGCTTTCGGATTAACCTTTCTTACATTCTCCATTATTTTTCTTACATTCTCTTTTGATGCAACATTAACTTTATTTATTATTACAATGTCCGCCATTCTTATATTAGCTTCTCCGGGAAATGTTCCTACCTCCTGACTTGGTCTTAAAGCGTCAGCTACTGTTATGTGCAAATCTGGTTTGTAAAACGGTAAGTCATTATTTCCACCATCCCATAGTATTAAGTCAGCTTCTTTTTCAATCTCTTTAAGTATTGCTTCGTAATCTACACCAGCATACACGGGAACAC
Source organism: uncultured Desulfurococcales archaeon (assembly GCA_964526225.1). Classification (GTDB taxonomy): domain Archaea; phylum Thermoproteota; class Thermoprotei_A; order EX4484-217-1; family EX4484-217-1; genus DRYM01. Next base: position 9,417 of record CAZGLL010000028.1, read on the forward strand.
CCATTTCAATGTAGTGTTCGTATTCTTCCCTTTCCTCAATAGTGCAACCGTATTTACTGAGATCTTCGAAGCTCTCAAATTTTTGAACCTTTTGCTTAGCTAAATCACCATATGCCATAGGATGCCTTACTACGGCAAAGCGAACTCCCTTCTCCCTCAAGATTTTAGCTATTTTCCTACTTACAGTACTCTTTCCCGATCCTGTTCTAACAGCTGTAACCGCTATTACAGGTTTTGATGCTTTAAGCGTCGTAGATTCTGGACCTAGAATCCAGAAGTCAGCACCTGCAGCAAGCACTTCCGAAATCTTATGTCCAACGTAGTCATATGTTAAATCACTATACGATAGAACTACGATGTCGACACCGTATTCCTTGATTAGCTTTGTCAATTCTGATTCAGAACGTATAGGTATTCCTTCTGGATATAGTGGCCCTGACAATTCCGGAGGATATCTCCTATTTTCTATCCCTGGAATCTGTGTTGCAGTAAAAGCTACTACTTCATATTCTGGATTATTTCTGAAAAATACATTGAAATTATGGAAGTCTCGGCCACCAGCACCCATTATTATAACTTTCCTACGTTTTTTCATGTACATAACCGCATACGCTTAAAGAAATAATACACTATATTTCTTATGTTGAAAAAATTCTAGTTAAATAAGTTTTTACAGAAGACTTTTTTGAAGAAACTCCATTGTCGTATAGAATATTTTCCACATAGAATCAAATGCTACATAAACTACATGAGCTTAATACCGTAATGGGGTATTCATTGAAATGTCTCATTAAAAATTTTTCAACATTAAAACGCCTCTCTCATGTACTTACCGTATTCTCCGCTTTCCTCACCGCCAATATCAGGTGCTCTCCATCCTTCGGGACAGCCTTTACCGAATCTTATAGGCTTCTTTAACCTACTGAGTAAAACCACCCTACTCGGAATGCTTTCAGAAACTAATGGATAAGATGATTCTTCGGCTAATTTTTTAGCGAATTCTTTTACTTCCGTATGTGTTGGCATAGCTTCTCTTGGAAGCCTCTTAGTTGAAGCTCCAACATGCATGTATGCTTTTACCTCAACGTATGTTGGCTGCGCTAAATCTATTAGTTTAGCAAAGCCTTTAACATCTTCATCGCCCATGTTAATGCCTTTCATAACGGTTATTCTCATGACCGTGGGACATGTGAAACTTGGAAGCAACTCTAGTGTTTTCAGTGAAAGCTCCCATGCTCTAGGAGCTAATGGAACATTGAGTTTTTGATACATTTCTTTATTCCATGCTTCAAATGAAACATAGAGTTGGCTAGGCTCCTCCTCTAAATTAGCTAAAACATCAGGTCTAATAGCTCTAGTTACTACGAAAGTTGTTAAGCCTCTACGATGAAATTCCCGAATGAGTTCTCCAAGTCTGGGGTAAAGTAGAGGTTCTCCGGTAAGGCTTATAGCAACATGTTTAGGCTTATAAGCTTCCTCTAAAAGCTTCTTATCTGCTTTAGGATTACCCTTATAACCTGAGAGAATTCTATACCATTCCCTAAACACTCCATCAACTATTACCTTAGGTTCATCAATTACTGGAAGTCTTGTTTCATCCCACTCAATACCTACATCTTGAGGTCTAAGTCTCCAACAATGTATGCACGCATTCCAGCACCAAAGAATTGCGGGGGACATTTGAATACATCTATGGCTTTCAATACCGTAGAACTTGCACTTATAACAGAACCTATTCTCTAGGAGAGCTGCTTTCGTCCAATGACATATTTTCACAGCACTATGATGACCAACAACGTGGTACTTTTGCTTCCTAAGTATAGCGAAAAGTACCTTATATGGATTCCTTTTCGCTTCCTCAATATTTATTTCTAACTTCTTCCTTCTAACCATTTTACACCAGCACTTCCCACCTTTTACTCTAAAATATCTAAGTGTCGCTTGTAAATATATTGTTTAATGGAATAATGTTTTAAAGAGCTACAGCAGAATATTGAATAATTCACCTATGAAAATACATAATCTACTAAAACAACTTCTTATACGGTAAGCTCGAATGAGTTTATTAGGTTCCCCAATACTATAACATACTTTGGTGATGAAAGGCGGGCTTACCTGAGGACTAATTGTTTATGATGATTGCGGTCGTATCTGAAAACCTTGTCAAGTATAAGCTCTCCGATGTTTTTCTATATCTCTTTTCTTCCAAAGATGCTTTCTTTTTGAAAGCCATTCCTTCAAGAAAGCTATTCATTAAGAAGCAGTCGATCATAATGCTCTTTACTTTAAGTGTAATATCCGAAGCTTTGGTATTGAATCTTAGCGCTTTCTTTGCTAAAAATAGATTTCAAAATACAACCTAATCCTTCACGCTTGCTGAAACAATATCTTAGCAATTCAGAAATATTAGGAACGGCATGTGGAATTCATATTATTTAGGTTTCTCTTTCATTAGAGTAAATGGATTTGCCGGGCATTTTATATAATTGCACATGGCATGTCTCGAAGTCCAGAATTGGTAGAAAATAAACCACCATACAGCGTACATTACAGCTATTTTAGCAAGGTTTAATGTGTTGCCCATCGTATATGACGAGTAAAGATCAGTTATCATAACGACTAATGCTATAGCCCATACTGGAGCTTCTTGAAGAACAGCTTTCGCTTTATACTTAAATAGCTGATAACCCATGTATCCGAAACCTAAACCCCACACTATAGCCAACATATGTACTGGCATTTTTTGAACATAATATTTCACATTAGCCACAGAAACAAGTAATATAACAGTTAAAATAGGAACCATGTGTAGCGCGTATCTCATCATGTTCCTATAGTATTGTATTATAGCGTATATGCTAGGCATTTCCCCATTTAAATAATCATCTAACCTATACATTGCTAAGGAAGCTCTATAAACGAAACCTATCAACAATAAGCCAATAAGCCATGGGAGAGTCGGATAGTTCGTTACCGAAAAGTACCCTGCACAGTAGCTAAGCATAAAGCCGAAAACAGCGTAGAATTCGTTATGGCTTTCAACATATAGTTTGGCTGTTCTTACAGCAACAATGCCTATGAGAAGAAGCCACCATCTCTCAGTAAAAACTATTATCAAAGCTAAAACAGATGCAACAATTAATGATACTTTAGCTATTCTCCTAGCTTGATGTTCTCCAACCTTAGCCTCACTTCTGAAAGCAGAAAACCCACCTTTATCATGCACTATGTCGAGCGAATGCTGATAAAGCCCTTGGATTACGAACATTCCTAAAATACTCGTTACAAAAGCCACCCACGTCTTAAGTGAAAGATCCCCTAAATCACACATGTACGCGATTGCAAGACCTAAAATTGCAGGATACCACGATGTACGAACTATGACATCTAAATATATTAGTTTAGTAACGTTCTTCATCACAGTATCAACACCAGTAATGTGAGGATGGCTAATGCTGAATAGTATAGAAATGCTTTGACAGTATTAGGTTCAACGAAACCGAATCTACTAGTTTTCTTTAAAACATGTTTTTTCATGCTTAATGCTCCTCTATTCCGAAGATTTTCTTTAACAAATACCTTCTAGAAAAAATTGCTTTAGGATTTCCTTTGCTATCAACTATAATTATATGTGATATTTTGTACTTATTCATTAAATCTATTGCGTCACGCACTTTAGCTGTTTCCTTCAGCATTATAGGGTTTTTCGTCATAATTTCTCTTATAGTTATTTTTTCAACCTTTGGATGTCTAGGTATCGCTAAGACCCTTAACCTATAGGGTACTTCGAAATGCAGTATCTTTAGCAAATCAAGTCTAGTAACTATTCCTACAACTTTGCCCTTATGTCCTACAACAATTGCCGCATCAATACCTTGAGATTTCACTGTATCTATAAATATTTCAACAGGCATGTTCTCCTCTATTTCTAATGGAGGAGATAGTTCATGTAAAATGTCCTGTATTTGAGATTCAAGTATCTTCTCTATTTCGTCACGTTTGAGAATGAAGAAGCTCAATATTTACCCCACATAGGTTCGACTTTGCTATATACTTATTGTCTGTTTTAAAAATATTAAGATTTCCATTAACTCTTATGAATCCTATACTTAAATGCTCTTTTCAATAGAACAGGTGTTGTTAATGATGAAAAGTAAATTAGTAGTAATGCTCCAAAGTAAAGCTCTTGAGTTATAGCTCCAATGGATAGGCCAATAACAGCTATTACCAGATCTACTCCAGCTCTAGGCATCATACCTAAACCTACAGCTAATGATTCATTCCAGTTCATTCCGGAAAGTTTTGCCGCTAAACCGCATCCTATAATTTTGCCTATTACACCCAAAGCTGCAATAGATAAGCCTATGCACAGTATTTCATATAAATTATTGTTGCTAACTACTTCCCAAGGGTTAAGTAGTATTCCCGCGTATACGAAGAATATAGGCGTTATTATCATAGATAGAAACTCCAGTCTCTCTCTAAGTAGTTCAACACCAGGTATGCTTGAAAGAGCAAGCCCTATGAAGAATGCTCCTACAAGTGGTGAAAGCCTAAAGAATGCTGTTAACGTTGCAGCTGCTAATCCCATTATAAGCATAGTGGTAAAGGCTGATTCATGGACTTTAAGCTTTCTAAGCATTATGCTTATTTCATGTGAAAACTTGTTTATAAGAAATGTTAGCGTCATAATTGTGGCTAAACCTATCAATATAGGTGATAAGCTCTCTAATGTCACCTTATTTTCCATGGCTAGAGAATAAACTAGTGCTAAAGCGATAACGCTGTAAATGTCATCTGCGACAGCAGCCCCCAAAATAACCCTCCCCTCCTTAGTGTGAAGGAGATTAAGGTCCATAAGCGTACGCAATGTTACACCAACAGATGTTGGCGTTAGTATCGCTCCTAAGAAGAGCATTGTCTTTAAATCGTAGCCTAACATGTAGGCGTAGCTGAAGCCCAGTAGGAAGCATGCTAGAACTCCGCCCAATGCTACCACTAACACCTGCATACCATATCTTTTAAATTCGGAGATACTGCTTTCAACCCCGCCTAGGAAAAGCAATATCACTATGCCGACCCATGCGAAAGACTCAATGTTTTTAACTGATGATACGAGACCGAAAACTGTTGGTCCAACAATTATTCCTGCAAGTAAGTCTCCGAGAATTGTTGGTTGTTTTATACGTGCCATAACTTCCTCTAAAACCTTAGCCAACAGTAGTACTATCGTGATATCGAGCAGTATTAGTGCTTCGTTCATGCAGAGGCACCTGCTTAATTTTAGATTCAGTTTGGAAACCGTATATACGGGTTATCAATAAAACACATTTCCTACCTCCCTCTAGGTTTAAGCTTAGCTGAGTAAAGTGTCTTAAGAATTATTGGTGTAAGTATCGATGATGAGTATATTAGAATTATTGTTGCAAATAGTGTATTTTGGTCTAGAAGTCCTAGGGCTAAACCTGTGAAAGCGATTATCGATGCGACCTCGGCTCTCGGAACCATACCTACACCTATAATGAGCGCTTCAAGCCATGAGAAATGAAGTAGCTTAGCTAATAATCCGCACCCTATGATTTTAGAAATGAAACCTATTATAACTAAGGAGAGAATGTACATTAATGTTTCATACGTGAATGTTATTTGTTTAATACTTAGTGTTAAGCCTATGAGGGCAAAGTAAACTGGTGACATGAGGGCTGTGAATGCACTAAGTTTCTCTTTAAAAGCTTCGATACCAGGCATTTTAGATAAGGCTAATCCTATAAAGAACGCTCCTACGATAGGACTTAGCTTCATATATCCTACACCTAAAGCTACAATTAACCCGTAAATGAATGTGAAGACGAAGAATGCTTCTCCAGTTTTGAAACTCCTAATAATATGGCTTATGTGTAATGTGTGCTTCTCGGTTAACCTATAAACAACAAGTAACATTAAGAGACCTAACATAGCTAAAACAATAGTGTAGAGTTCTTCGCCGCTTTTTCCGACAACCAACGCATAAACTAATGCTAGAACAAATAAACCATAAATATCGTCGAAAACCGCTGCTCCCACAATAACATATGCTTCCTTAGTTTCATAGGTATCCATTTCCATTAGCGTTCTCACAGTTATGCCTACCGATGTAGCTACAAGTATTGCTCCAATAAACATCGATTCTTTAATACCATATCCGAAGAATAAGCCTAGCAGTAAGCCTGAAATGAAGCTTGCTATAACTCCTCCAACACCGACTATCGCGCTTACTAGACCATATTTTTTCATTCTACTTACATCTGTTTCAACACCTGCTAGGAAAAGTAACGAAATTATTCCCAAGGAAGCAATAATTTTAATGTGTTCTGTTGGTGCTATTAATCCCAGAATTGAAGGTCCAAGAACTATTCCTGCCAAGAGATCTCCTAGAACGGGCGCTTGCTTATATTTGGCAAGAAGTTCTTCAAGTAGTTTAGCCACGACTATTATTATTACCACGTCTAGTAGCATTCTTAGCGATTCAGGTTCCACCGAACCCTCGCCTTCATTACTAGAGAAACTGTAACTTATTGTTAGAATACTTATACTTTATGGTATTAAGAAGTTTAAGCCAGCTTCTTGAAATACTTGATAATAATAGCTTTTACGTTCTTTTAAACACTGAAGCTCTTGATACTAAAAGTAAGGCTTTAATTGAAGGTTTTTAGCAAAGTAGCTCATATAGAAAAGGAGAAATCATAGCTATTAAGTAATGTTTTAAGTTTACTAGATATTGCATGTTTCACATCCTCCGGCGTAATCTTCGGTTACTGCATGGTATTCTTTCTTACCTATTCTGAGCTTTAACGGTATATTCCTGGATATTTTAAGAGGTTTGGGCTTAAGTCTGAATGCTTTATCTCCTAACCCAACGTATATTACCTGTTCTTTCTTGGATTTATCTCTATAAACGGTTATTCCTTTGCATCCTAGCTTCCAAGCTTCCATGAATACTTCTTCTACATCAGAAGCTAAGGCTTCATGTTTAAGATTTACTGTTTTAGAAACAGCGTTATCAACCCATCTCTGAAATACTGCTTGCATTTTCACGTGATTCAGGGGTTTAATATCGTGTGCTACCTTAAATATTTCCTTAAGTTCATTAGGAACCCATTTCACATTAGTTAAGGATCCTTTCTCAGCTATCTCCCAAAGCTTTTCCTCTTCAAACAACCCTTTCTTTCTTAATTCCTCTACGAGAAGTTTGTTTATTTCGAGAAATCTCCCGATACTTATCTGTCTTATGTACGCTACAGCAAATAAAGGCTCTATACCCGAAGAAGTATTAGCTATTATACTTATGCTTCCAGTAGGAGCTATTGTCGTAACTGTAGCGTTTCTCACACCGTATTTTAAAATGTTCTCTCTAACTCTGAACCAATCTACCTTAGGTCTTCTAGACACTATTTCCTTTACCCTTTCGGAAACTTCCTTCACGTTAACAATTTTCTTAAGAGGAATTTGTAGTTCAAAATTCAGCTTTCCTTCGGGAAAAATGCTTTCGTTGAATGCTGGGAACTTTCCTCTCTCCTTAGCAAGCTCTATACTTGCTAGCTTAGCGTTGTACTCTATCCACTCCATGACCTTATCTGCTAAATATAGTGCGTCGGGGGAATCGTATGGTATTTTGAGTTTTATTAGCATATGCGCCCATCCCATAACACCTAAACCAATCTTCCTAGTTCTCTTAGTAGCTTCTCCAATTTGCTTAAGAGGATACTTGTTAGCGTCAATAACGTTGTCGAGAAACCTTACTGCTATTCTCACAGTTCTTCCTAAATCCTCCCAGTTTATTGTTGGTTTTCCGTTTTCTTCTTTAACGAATTTTTCGAGGTTTATTGATCCTAGGTTGCATGATTCCCAGGGAAGAGCCGGAACCTCACCACAAGGATTAGTAGCATTAATCTTACCTAGTTTAGGTGTTGGATTATGCTTATTTATCGTATCTATGAATACTGCACCGGGGTCTCCTGTTTTCCATGCACAATAAATTATCTTTTCGAAAATTTCCTTAGCTCTAATCCATTTAACATGCGCTCCTTTCTTCTCGCATTTCGTAACTATATCGTACAGGTTATTTGAAAGAGCATTCTTTATTTCCGGACATTCTCTAGGGTTTACGAGGGGCCACTTTTCATCCTTAATAACTGCTTCAATGAATTTATCGTATATTCCGACTGAAATGTTGAAGTTTCTTAAGACTTCTTCTCCGCATTTAGATGTTATGAATTCGACTATGTCGGGATGCCAAACATGCATTATGCCCATGTTTGCTCCTCTACGTTTCCCTCCCTCCTTAATAACCTCTGTTGCCATATCATAGATTTTCATGAAGCTTACGGGACCTGATGATACACCTCCTGTGGATTCTATGAAGTCACCCTTAGGTCTTAGTTCTGAGAAGTCTACTCCTACTCCTCCACCGCTTTTCTGAATGAGCGCTGAAACCCTTAATGAGTCAAAGATTCCGTTTAGATCGTCTGAAACAGGTATTACAAAGCATGCTGAAAGTTGCCCTAGCTTCGTTCCAGCATTCATTAGCGTTGGAGAATTAGGTAGAAACTTGAACTCTACCATTAACTTAAAGAACTGTTCGGCTATTTCCCCTACTTCCCTTGCTGTTTTCCCATAGTTTTTCTCAACAGAGGCTATAGCGTAAGCTACCCTTCTAAACATGTCCTCAGGTGTTTCAGCAATCCTTCCCGTTTTAGGATCTCTGAGCAAATATCTTGACTCTAGTAGCTTAATAGCATTAAAGCTTAATGCTAAGTCTACTCCACTTATTTCCGAAGGATCTCTTCCTACATCCTTATATATTCTCGCTAACGCATAGCACTTAGCAGCTTCAAGCCAAATAGGATTCTTAACTGCTCTCTGAACCATAACTAACTCTACTACATCCGATATTTCACGTGTAGTGAACTCTTCTAAACTTCGTGTTTCAAGTGTTTCAAGAACTTCTGAAACCACTTTGCTCGCTTCGCTAGGATCAATATTAGCGCATTTTAGTGCTTTCGCAATAGAATTCTCAAGTTTCATAAGTGAGAACGGTTCTTCCAATCCATTTTTCTTAATAACTTTAAGCCTCATCGCTCTAAACCTAGTTTAGGAGGTTTACGTTTTAACCTGATATTTTCAAGTACTTGCTCATATATTTCCTCTGAAACACCTGTACCACTTAGTGAATTAAGGAGCTCTCTATACTGCTCTCTAAGTGAGGGGTCAAGGTCTTTTAATGCTTCATCAATTATTCTTCTAATATTTGTTACTTTTTCGGGCTTAATCACTCTACCCATTCACAACACTTCCATAAGATAGTTTCTTAGAAAACACGCCTTTAAATGTACCTCAAACCTTATCATAGCTTAAATCGGACCTTTCGAAATGTTACTGTGAGGAGAAGTAACTTATGGAGGAACCGGTCTGGCTAAGGAAACATAGAGAGATAATGAAGTTTCTTGATAAACACGATCCTAAAAGACAGTTTAGGTTTCGAGGCGATTTAGCTCAGAAATTCAGTAGGCTAAGGGAGGAATTGAGAGATAGCTTCATAGAGTACATTTTAGGCTCCGAAGTTGAAGTAGCTAAGAAATGGATTAAAAAGCTTACAAGTGAAATAGAGGAGTTAATCAGTAATTATAATCTCCAAGGTGTTCTATTTTCAAAAGAACTAAGAAGCTTTCTTGAAGACCCTTACGCTCATTTAAGGAAGAAAATATTCAATTACATGTATGATTTGTTTAGAGAGAAAATAGATCATGAAGAATTTGAAAGAGTTGCTGGTGCTGCTCTTAGAACATCTCTTAGAACGAATATGAGATCCATTTATCAAACATGGGTTCTCGCTTCAATACTGAACATACTTTACGAATACTGTAGTTACATAGTTTATCCCGAACATGGCTATTTATCCTTTGAAAGATCAGGTAGGCAAAAGTTAGGATGGATTCCGCCAAACGTGGTAGTCTATGTTAAGGGGAAAGGTTTTCTAAGCTTCTTTATTGAAGCACCTAGACCCATAGGTTGGGAGGATAGCCAAGATTTAAAGAGAGCATGGAGCTTCTACACTGCTCTAAGACCAGACATCCTTGTTTATGGAGGTAAAGTCCTTAATATTGTGAGGTTAGGACATGACCCCCCAATTGAGAGGCCCCATGTTATAATGGAGTGTAAGGAGCTTGAAGAATGGCATGTTAGAATAAGGGATATGAGAGGTCCGTTCGCAAAGCCATTAACGGCTGAAGAGTGGAGGAGTAAGTGGATTCAGGGATTATGGGATGGTTTAGCGGATATTTTAGGGGTAAAGAGAGCTGAAGCTGTGGAGTCTGTAAAGGAGAAGAAAACTCTTAGACTTAGAGAATACCAGGTCGTAACACTATATAGCCGATTCTATAAACCAGACATTATGATTCTTGTGGCTAGAGCTAAAACTCCAAAGGAAATTAAGGAGAAACTTCTTCGAGAAAACATTTTAACCATTGATGAGGTAGGATTCGGTAAGTCAAGGTTGAAAAGAGTTGTTAAAATACTTTTAGATAAGGCGAAACCTGAAGCAGGAAAGATAGCTCTTGAAATACCTTGGGAAACCTACGCCAAAATACAAGCTCTACAACGTAAACTTACGCTATCTAAGAGTACTTTAGAAGTAGAGGAGGTAATTGATAAAATAGTTGATTTCGCTTTAGAAAACAT
>CAZGLL010000029.1:0-18630 GCA_964526225.1 uncultured Desulfurococcales archaeon
CCGAAATCTGTTATTTCAACAACTTCTCCTTCAACAACCTCCTTTATTAGAGGCTTAAACGTTAATAGGCTGAATTCAGCATCATGATACGTTGCTCCATCACCATGAATTATTGTTCCCTCTTCAGAAACATTAACGTCGAAAACAGCAAGTACAAGGCCTAACTCCTTATCTATTGTTCCCTCATACTTCTCCCTTAACGAAATAAGTGCTGCCTCTTTAAGGGGCTTATCAAACATTTCGGGAGGAATTCTGACAATGTCGTAAACTCTGTAAACGTAAAACATTGCTAAAGCACCCACTCTTCACTACTAAGTTATGTGCAAAGGTAACTTAGTAGATACAGTTATATAAAAATGATTTTCAATCGAAAACTCCTTCAACAAAAACCCTTCTCTTCTTAATGTTTAATCTAGCAACAGGAATTCTGAGAAGCCTAGCTCTCCTACGAAGCTCTTTATCGTTAGTTAGGAGAATAGCGTTATAATCTATAGCTACTGAGAGTAATGCGTCATCAACCTTAGAGTAATGCTCACTTACAGGAACTATTTTAGACTTATTAATTACAGTCTTAAACACAAGTTCGGCCTCTTTTCTCTCAACAGGTCTACCTTTACTTATTAGGTTTTCAAGTTCTTTAACAACAACTTCAGGTATTATTATTTCGAATTTAGCTACTAATGCGTCAGCAAGTTTCTCAAATAAGTCAATATTGTTCCTTACGGCTTGAAGTAGAATGTTCGTATCAACAACAACTCTGTACTTCAGTATTTTAGTACTCCCCAGCCTATTAGCCTCCACCTTCCCATAACCTGCCTACTAATAGCTACTTTAGCATTTTTAAAAGCAACAATAGGTTTACCTAACGCTATTTCCAACGTGTCTTTCGTTACGTTCTTAACTATACCCCATGAAATCATCGTTCCTACAGTTAGCATTAGCTTCTCCCTAGGTCTAATTGGCGTTACCTTCATCATCTGCTTCATACCTACAACTCTCTCTAAAGTCTTATATTCCAAAGTTATTTCCCAAAGTATTGGAGGTAATTGCCCAGGTTTTCCAACAACATTACCCACTAAGTTGTCGTTCTTGGTTAATGCTGGGTCAAGCTCTGTTCCTATAGCTACAAGACCACCAGGCTTCGCCTCCTTTACCTCTAAGTTTCCAAACCTAAGACTTACAACAGTTGTCTCTATTGGCTGATAATCTATCTTGCCCCTTTCAACCTCAACACGAACACCAGGTCTAATCTCTATTTTATCTCCAACCCTGATTACTCCTTGAATAATGCTTCCACCTAAAACTCCTCCTACAAGTTTTTCAGGAGGCGTCCCCGGCCTATTTACGTCAAAGCTTCTAGCAATATACATTAGTGGTGGTTTTGTCAGGTCTCGTTGTGGTGTAGGTATTGTTTCGTGAATTGCCTTAACAACTAAGTCAATGTTTATTTTATGAAGTGCGCTTACGGGAATTATTGGCGCATCTTCAGCCCACGTTCCCTTAACGAACTCTCTAATTTGCCTATAGTTTTTTAGCGCTTGCTCCTTAGAAACAACATCTATCTTATTCTGGACAATTACTAGGTTCCTTATACCTACAATGTCAAGTGCTGCGAAATGCTCCCTAGTTTGAGGTTGAGGGCAGGGCTCATTAGCTGCTATTACAAGTATTGCCCCATCCATTATCGTTGCTCCAGCAAGCATAGTAGCCATTAGAACCTCATGGCCTGGAGCATCAACATAGGAAACCCTCCTTAGAAGATCGCTTTCACAACCGCACTTAGGACATTTAGGCTCAGTTATCCAAGCTTCAGGTTCAGGGCAGCACTGGCATTTAGCTATGTTTCCGTCAGCATAGCCTAGCTTTATAGTCATACCTCTCTTAAGTTCTTCACTATAGGTAGCAGTCCACTTACCCGTTAACGCTTGAACGAGAGTTGTTTTACCATGGTCTACGTGGCCGACGACTCCGATGTTTACTTCGGGTTGCCTAATTTCCCATGGCATTTTAGCTTAACAACCTCCGCTACAAGGAAAGATTGTTCCTTTGAGAAAATATTTTACTTTTCAAGTTTCTTAAGCTCTTCTTCGGTAAGTATTTTGACGTTTATTTGAACAATATCCTCAGTTATAGTGTTGCCTCGAACCATTTTCCTTCTTCTTTCACCCTTCTCTCTAGGACGAAAACCTGGTGGACCTGAGAGGAAAACTCTTTTCTTAACACCGCCCGGAATATCGGGTCTCATAGGGAACCCTGAACTATCACTACCACCACAAATCTGCAACTTCTTACCCTTAAGCTCATCAGAAATTACTGAGCCATCAATAATGTCACCTATTTTCAACCCAATTAGCCTATAAGCTGCATCGCCCTTAACAACATATGTCTTAGCTTTACCGGTTGTCGGATCCGAAACAACAACCTTAAACTCCGGCATAACCCTAAACCACCATACTTCACTATCGCAGAAAAGTAAAAACACACAAAATATAAACTTTCCCGAACGAACATTTAATATGCAATCCCACAATAGCACAACCTTAAAATAATAATAAGCACCCCAAATCCCCCTCCATACATAGAAGTGTCCATAGGCGCTTAAGAAATGAATGAACAGAAAATTGTACCAATAAGCATTGTAATTGATCCTTGTAATATTAATTATAATTATGGCCATAAGCGTTAATGCGAATCCTTCGCCATCAACAAGCACTTATTCTACAACTTTTACCCCTACTAAAGTATTCTATCATGGTGATAATATTTCTAAGGGTTATTATTACGGTGAAGGGTTTAAGCTCATAAATAATGAATGGGTTTTAATGGAAAAGGAAGGTATGGTCTATCTTGTTTTTAGACCTGTTAAGCCTTCTAAACCTCAGAACTACATAATACTGCTATACTGTCTTCCCCTTAAAGAGTTCAAAGAGAGTATGGTAGCGAGGAGTATGATTGATATCATTGAGTATAAGCTTACTAGAGGTCTTTTAAGAAACGACTCAGAGCTTGTTTTGGAAGCGCTTAATGAGTTGGAGAAGTCGTTTCCTTTAGAGTTGAAGGCATCAATAGTTGCAGGTGATAAGGAGGTTGGTGTTTACCATAGGATATCCTATCCGGCTAAGGAAAAAATGGTTGTTCCTATAAAGATAAAGGCTCCTTCAGGTAGGTTGTCGAAAGAGTATGTGGTAATTGTTGAAATCATAAGGGGCTTTTCTGAAAGAGAGCTTGAAGGTGATAGGTTCTATGTGTACATTAGACCACCACCTTAACGTTTTTCTCTTTATTTTCTTGATTGAATTTGACCAAGCCTGCAATTGTCTAGAAAGCTATGTACCATGCAGTATTGAATACGTTTAAAACCGCTGTTTCACATTAGTGTTTGGAGTGATTCAGCATGAGTATTGAAGGTAAGAGGTTAAGGCAACCTATTGTAGTAGTTCTTGGCCATGTGGACCATGGCAAATGCTTACACCCTGACGAATATGTGTTTTTAGGAGACGGTAGATTTGTTCAAATTAGAAATTTGTTTAACGAGAAATATGGAATTGAAAAAGATGGTAGTTATGAGAGAATTAAGAGAAGAATACCTGTTTACTCCTGCACTAAAGACTTAAACATAGAAATTAGGGAAACAGAGCATGTGTGGAGGGTAAAGTACGACGGATTTATTTATGAAATAACACTTGCCGATGGTAGCTCCGTTAAAGTAACACCGGAACACCCATTCCTAACATTCGAGGGTTGGAAACGAGCTGATGAAATAAGAGTAGGCGACTATGTAGCGGTTCCAGTAAAAGTGTCTTTTAAGAGTTCTTTTGAGAAGTTAAAGGCCTATGTTCTTGAAAAACTAATTTATGAGAAAACATCGATGTTTAAACTTAAAGAAGACCTTTTAAAGAAGATAAAAATTTCTGCTTACGATCCAAGCTACTACAGGTTTTACAATAATAAGCTTAGAGGAGAAGACATACTCAAGATAATTCGAGAATTTAATATAAGTAAAAAAGAAGTCTTCGCCAACATAACATCATTAACTTTTTCTAACAGAAAAAGAAGAGCAGGACACTCACACAAATGGATAAAGCTTCCTAAAACTAGGACAGCATGGAAGAAAATATTCTATATAGCTGGCTTAATGTTTGGCGACGGGTCTTCGGGTTTTGAGGGGCTAACAACAGCGGATTCTAAAATATTAGAGCTTTTTACAAAATATCTTTCAATATTGAAAGCTTCAGTTTATACAATACACAACAGTAATGTTTACGAAGCAAGAATTATCGGTGGTAGAGCTGTAAGGAGATTCTTTATAATACTTTTTAACTATCCGTTAAGGAGAAAAGCAAGAAGTATAGTGCTTCCTGAAATAGTTCAAATAGCCCCATTAGATCTTGCAGCAGAGTTTATTAAAGGCTACTTTGATGCAGATGCTACTGTTAATGTGAGGCAGAAGCGTATAGAGGTTGTTTCGGCATCTCCATTATTTCTAAAACAAATGAAATGGCTACTGCTAAGATATGGAATTACATCGAAATACGCTGAATATGAAAAGAACGGTAGAATATACGGCTACTTATATATTAAGGGTAAAAGGAACCTTGAGTTATTTATGAAAAACATAGGTTTCAACAATCACGTAAAGATGAACAAGCTTAGTGAGATAGTTAAGAATAGTACAAGAGACAATATAGTAACAGAGAGAATACCTTTAGACGGTGAAAGTTTAAGAAAGTTGCGATTATATTTTAGTTTATCAGCCACTGAAGTTGGAATACCTTACTTAAGAAAGTATGAGAATAATTCTGAGAAAATGACTCTTAGAACATGGAAGAAATTTGTCAACAATATTAAGGCGAAGCTTTCGGAACCTCAATTTGAAAATAAGCTTAAGAAGAAAATCTTAGTGTTAAAAGGTCTATTGAAGGACACAAATATTTTAAGATTTCTCAAAGCGGACGGACTTCTGGATTCTGAAGGAAAAATAACGAAGTTAGGAATAGATGTTCTTAAGGTTTGGGAGAATAAGGAATATAAAGAAATATCTATTCCTAACTTTGAGAGTACATCGTTTGTTAAAGTAATTAGTATTAAGAAAATTCCCTACAAAGGATATCTATATGATTTAAGTGTTTCTGAAACACAGAATTTCATAGCTAATGGAGTAATAGTACATAATACTACTCTTCTTGATAGGATTAGGGGCACTGCTGTTGCTAAGAAGGAGCCTGGTGAAATTACTCAGCATGTTGGTGCTAGTGTTGTTCCTACGCATGTTATTGAGAAGATTTGTGAGCCCTTACGTAAAATGTTCCCTATTAAGCTTAGGATTCCCGGGTTACTTTTCATAGATACTCCTGGTCATGAGCTTTTCTCTAACCTTAGGAGGAGAGGAGGTAGTGTTGCTGATTTCGCAATCTTAGTTGTTGATGTTACTGAGGGATTTAAGGAACAAACATATGAGAGCATCGATATTCTTAAGCAGAGAAAGGTTCCCTTCCTAATAGCAGCAAATAAGATAGACAAAATTCCTGGATGGAAACCTAACCCTGATGAATCATTCCTCATAACCTTTAGAAAGCAAAGTAGTAGCGTTAGGGCTAGGCTTGAAGAGCTAATATACAGAATTATAGGTGAAATGTACAAGCTAGGATTTAGAGCTGATAGATTCGATAGGATAAGGGATTTCACGAAAACAGTAGCTATAGTTCCGGTATCCGCTAAGACAGGTGAGGGAATACCTGAGCTATTAGCTGTTCTAGCGGGACTAACACAGCAGTACATGGCTAAAAGACTTATTTACGCCGAAGGACCAGCTAAAGGAGTCATATTGGAGGTTAAGGAGGAACCTGGTCTCGGAACAACGATCGACGTAATAGTATATGACGGTGTTTTGAAGAAGGGAGACATAATAGTTGTTGGAGGGAAACATGAACCCATAGTTACAAAGATAAGGGCTCTCCTAATGCCTAAGCCTCTTCAGGAAATACGTGCTCCCGAAGAGAAATTCATGCGGGTAGACTATGTTGTTGCAGCTGCTGGAGTAAAAATATCAGCACCGAATCTTGAAGATGCATTAGCTGGTTCACCAGTTTTTGCTGTAGAGGATTCTTCGAAAATAGAGGAGTATAAGAAGAAGGTTGCTGAAGAAGTTGCGAGCATACGTATTTCAAGAGATGTAGTAGGTGTTGTCGTTAAAGCAGATACCTTAGGTACTTTAGAAGCATTAGTTGAAGCACTAAAGAGAAACAATATTCCCGTAAGATTAGCTGATGTAGGGTCTGTAAGCAAAAGAGACATTGTTGAAGCAATGACTTCGCTTAAAAAGAATAGATACTATGGTGTAGTATTAGCGTTTAACGTTAAATTGCTCCCTGGTGTTGAAGAAGAAGCTTCAAAGGAGGGTATTAAAATATTCAAACACAACGTAATTTACAAGCTCATAGAGGAATATCTTGAATGGCTAACCAAGGAGAAAGAAAAGGAAAAACTAGCTGAGCTCCAGAAGCTAATAAGACCAGGTAAAATAAGGATAATACCCGGATATGTTTTTAGAAGAAGCGATCCAGCAATTGTTGGAGTAGAGGTTCTAGGCGGTAAAATAAGGCCAGGGTACCCATTAATAAGATCCGTTGATGGTAGAAGGATTGGAGAAATACTTCAAATCCAAGACAAAGGGAAGCCTATAGGGGAGGCTAGAGTTGGACAAGCAGTTGCTATTTCGATAAAGGGAAGAGTAATGGTTGGCAGACAAATTGATGAAGGAGACGTACTTTACACGGATGTGCCTGAGAAACACGTTGAACTCTGGATTAAAAAGTACAAATCAGAACTTAGCGATGACGAGCTAATGGTTCTTAAGGAAATAGTTAAGGTTAAAAGGAAAACAAATCCATCATTTGCAACTATGGTTTTCCTCTAATATGAAACAACCTCGTCCTTACTGAAAACAATCCACATTTCTCTCTCAGCAGATTCAACACTATCAGCAGCATGAATAATGTTTTCTTGAACAGATAAAGCGAAATCACCTCTAATGGTTCCCGGCGGAGCTTTTCTTCCATCAGTTGGACCAATTAGTGTCCTCATAACGCTAACCGCTTCTTCACCTTCAACAATCATTGCAACAACAGGTCCTGAAGTAATGAACTCTATTAGGCTTTCAAAAAATGGCTTATCCCTATGAACTGAGTATAGTTCTTCAGCTTTTTCCCTTGAAAGTTTTAGCATTTTCAAAGCAACTATTCTAAAACCCTTATTCTCAATTCTTCTAATAATTTCTCCAATAAGACCTCTTTTAACGCCGTCAGGTTTTATCATAACGTATGTTCTTTGCTTAACCATAATACATCATCTCTCACATGGATGGTAACTAGGTTTTAGCATATTTTAAAGTCCACTTATATTTTCTAGGGTTACGTCCGAGCTTTAACATGTTCTTAAAACATTTTCTAGAGCAAAACCAAAGTATTGTTCCATCATTTTTAACGTACATAATACCTGTTCCGGGCTCAATTGTTTTACCGCAGAACGAACACGTCCTATACTTTACCATTTTCTAAGCACCTTGGTCTTTGTTCTGACCGGGGATTTTTCGGTGGAAACATATTTAAAACTCTTTCTACTACAGTCACTGTACGAGTAAAATAAAATCCATGGTGTAAGCAAATATGAGCTCCCAGAAAACAAAGTCGATAATTGAGGAGTTAGGCTACCCAGCAGAGGTAATCCAAATAGTTGGTAGAACTGGTGTAACTGGTGAGGTAATTCAGGTTAGAGTTAGAATTCTAGAGGGAAGGGATAAAGGGAGAATTCTTACAAGAAACGTTAAAGGACCTGTAAGACTTGGCGACATATTAATTCTTAGGGAAACTGAAAGAGAAGCTAGAAAGCTCTCTGGAAGGTAAAAAATAGGTTTTACCTTTTCGTGTATTTTGCTTATACTAGGTCTACTTCGCTGATTTAGCTTTTATTTCGTTAACCTTAGCTATGATTTCCTCAACGAGCTCCTTAGCTGCGCCAGGGTCGATTATGCATGCACTTGCAGCAGCAACTTCGATTCCTGCTGCTTCACCTAGTTTCTTCTTACTTGGAACATATACGTAGGGTATTTTCTTTTCCTCACAAAGTAAGGGTAGGTGCGCTACTATTTCTGGAGGATCTACGTCTTCAGCTATTAGCACCAGCTTAGCTAAGCCTCTTTCAACAGCCTTTGTTGTTTCATTTGTTCCCTTCTTTATCTTACCACCTGTTTCCCTAGCCTTCCTTATCGCTTCATAGGCTTTTTCGGCTAGTTCTGGTGGAACTTCGAATCTAACATAGAAAGGTTTGGACATGATTACTCATCCTCCTCCCTTTATGAGTCGTCGTTCATCGAGCATATACTGTTTCAAAACCACGTATATAAAGGTAGAGGTAAACGATTACTCGTGGGCAAAATACACTACGTATTTGCCATTGTCTACTCTATCTACTCTTACGAAACCAAACCTATAAAACTGTAGTATAGTGTTTTCACGGAACTTCCTAATCGCCTCTTCAGCTAAACCTTTAATTAAAACTAATTCGTCACCTACGGGCTTTTTCACTATAACACTTACATTTTCATGAGTAGGAACCCACTGAATTATAGGAGCTTCTCTTTTCCTAGCTTCACTAAGAGATGTTCCGGCAAATTTAGCTAACACAGATTTTTCATTTACATCTAAAATTTCAATATTGAAAAGTTCTAGGAGTCTGAGAAAGTTTCCTGGTTTAAGATCTCTAAAATCCCTTTGTGAGATAAAGACTTCAACTTTACCATTTTCACCTTTAAGAACTATTCTTCTAGAACCAAGTTCTTTATTATCCGGGTGGAAGGGTATTGTTGTTTCAAAGTTTTCTACCCCTTCAATAATGACTTTCACAGGTTTTTCAACAAAAAGTATTCGGGGAGTTTTTGGATCCACTATTTTCCTATTGATTGCTGCAAGATTCTCCATAGAAATTGTTGCTTCAGAAGCTTTTACACCTACATCGATCATTAAGGCTTTTATTGCTTCAGCTGTAAACCCTCTCCTCCTAAGGGCAGCCAATGTTCCTAATCTTGGATCATCTATGCCTTCAAATTCCCCTCTTACAATCTTTGACTTTATAAGTGACTTACTTAGAATAAAGCCTTTAAGCTTAAGTCTTCCGAAATGGATTGTTTCAGGATATTTCCATCCGAAATAGTTGTATAGAAACTTTTGCTTAACAGTGTTTGTCATGTGCTCTTTTGCTCTTAAAATGTGCGTTACTCCTAGAACGTGGTCATCTATTGCCGACGCAAAATTATATGTTGGCCAAACAATGTACTTGCTACCTACGATGGGGTGAGGGTTCTTAGAAGTATCAATTATCCTAAAAGCAACCCAATCTCTAACTGAAGGGTCGGGATGTTTAAGATCCGTTTTAACTCTTAAAACAGCCTCTCCTTCTCCAAAATGTCCTTCAAGCATTTTATCCCAAAGTTCAAGATTTTCTTCAACACTCTGGCCTCTATGAGGACAGGGCCTCATAGAATCCCTATACTGCCTAAATTCATCCGCAGAACATGTATCAACATAGGCTCCGCCTAATTTAATAAGTTTTTCAGCATAAGAATAGAATAGCTCTAATCTCTTCGACTGAATATATTCTTCATCCCACTTAATACCTAACCATTTCAGATCCTCCTTGATTAGTTCGTAGGCTTCAGGCATGGGCTTCTTAATTTTGGGGTCAGTATCATCGAATCTTAAAATAAATTTTCCACCATACATTCTAGCGTATTCGTAACTTAGAACTGCTGGTCGAGCATTACCTAGGTGTAAAACGAAGTCGGGATTAGGAGCAAATCTAGTAACAACTTTCCCGTACTTTTCAACGTTCGGTAGAGGTGGTAGCTTCTTTTTCTCCTTAACAATCTTCTTAACCATTAACTCCGGATATTTTTCTTGTAAAATTCTTTTCTGCTCATCGATACTCATACTGTTTACTTCATCAATAACCTCCTTAATTAAAGGTATTATTTCTCTAATTACTCCGCGTACCTCTGGTTTTTCAGCGATAACCTTACTTACAACAGCTTTTAACTCGGCTCTTCCATCGTGAAATACTGCATTTTGTAAAGCATATTTTAAAGCTAGTTCCCTTATTTCCTTAGCACTTGGTAACGTTGATTTCTCTGACATTTTCCTCCCCTACGAGTACAACAATGTAATGCTGTATTTCCTCAAAAACTGTACCTATGTAAGCAACTATTCCTTCACCATTACTTATAATGTTTCTAACTTCAAATTTTCCGGTAACCTGATATCCTATTACATCTCCTTCCTTAACTTTATCTCCTTCCTCGATAGCTAAAAATATTTTAAGACCTACAATGTCTAAAAGTTGAACATTAGAACCTTTTTCAATAAGAATATAGGTGTTTTTCTTGGGTATATAAACTATAAATGACCTAGTTGTTTCAGCTTTCTCTAAATCAACTATGTCTTCGTAAGCTGTTTCGTAGGGTTTTGAAACAAACAGTCTTTTCATAATGTTTTCTTTAAACATTCCTTCCCTATACTTTGCTAAACAAAATGTCCCATCATATTTCTCAAAAACCACTTTTGATTCGGGAACTACTTTATCTTTATGTTCTTCAACATAAATTTGAGGGTAAATATATGGGCTTCTTTTATTCATCCCTAAAACCATACAGCTACTTTATCCTTTTAATAACGTATTCGGCAAGTTCTTTAAGCATTTCCTTAGCCTCAACATCTTCCGTGGGTAATGTGTCGAGAATGCTTAGTGCTTCATTGGAGAACTTTATAGCATACTTCCTAGCATAATCTATTGCTCCAAGATTTTCAAGTAATTCAACTATTTCAGAAATATCCTCTTTACTGATGCTTCTATTACCTAAGGCATCAAGAATCTTTTCCTTTTCACTTTGAGAAGCTTTCTTTAAAGCATAAATTACTATTAATGTTTTCTTTCCTTCTCTAATGTCGCTTCCAATAGGTTTACCTACTTTTTTCTCTTCACCAACTATGCCTAGAATGTCGTCTTGTATTTGAAAAGCTAAACCTATTTTCTTACCGTACTCTGCTAAAGCTTTAACAATGTTTTCTGAAGCATTAGCAACAATAGCCCCTATTTTTGTTGATGCTTCAAAAAGAACCGCTGTTTTCTTATATATCATTTCGAAATATTCTTCCTCCGTAACATCGGTTCTTTCCTCAAATGACATATCCATTGCCTGCCCTTCAGCTATAGTTGATGCTGTTTTAGCTAAGATTTCAGCTGATTTAACAATTCTATCGTAACTTACATTCCTACTTGTAAGCCTTAGGAGAGCTTCAAAAGCTTTAGAGAAAAGTAGATCGCCAGCTATTATTGCTACGGGAATACCCCAAATCTTATGTACCGTCGGAACACCTCTTCTAAATTCATCCATATCCATAACATCATCGTGAACCAAAGTGAAATTGTGAAGTATCTCAATAGCAGCAGCTGCTGGAATAGCTACTTCTTCCCTACCACCTGCGAACCGTGTCGAAAGAATTAGAAGTGTTGGTCTTAATCTTTTACCTCCAGCTCTTATCAAATGTGTTGATGCTTGATAAAGATTTTCAGGTTCTCCTACCAAAACTTCTTCTAACATGAATTTATCTACTTCTTTAGCTATTTTCTTGGAGTACTCTAGTAACTTAGAGTAACTCATGACCTATGCGACCTCACATCATTCTGAAGGTAAACATATGGTTTAGAGCTTAGACTATACTGTTCTTAATCTAAACTTTTCTAAATACTCTTTAATGCTTATGCCTCTTTGAATCAGCCACTCCCTGGTTTTTCCAGTAATGACCAATTTTGCTCTTCTAATATCGCTTATGTTTTTCGAACCGGTTAGTACCATAGCAATATGGAGTTCTTCTATGAGGATTTTGAAAAATAACTCTAATTTTTCAAAACCCTTCACAGCCTCTTTTAACGCTGGTAACGCTATTCCGGCTACATTGGCTCCTAAAGCTAGGACTTTAGCAATATCTATCCCCGACCTTACACCACCACTACCTATAATTTCTAGATTAGGTGCGGCAAGTCTTGTTTCAATTATTGACACCGTTGTAGGGATACCCCAATCCCAAAATTCTCTAGCAACACATTCTCTGAAGAAATTACCTTTTCTCATAGCTCTATACATTTCAACGGCTGACCAGCTTGTACCTCCGAGCCCGGAAACATCTATTGCTTTAACATCTGTTTCTTCAGCTATTTTCTTAGCAACTTCGAATCCTATACCCGCCCCTGTTTCCTTAACAATAACAGGCACTGGAAGTTCCTTAGAAATTTCCGCAATCCTCCTAATAATTCCTTTAAATTCCCTATCACCTTCTATTTGAACACATTCCTGCAAAGGGTTTAGATGAATGGCTAGAGCATCAGCATTTACCATGTCTATAGCTTTCATAAGCTTATCTATACTGTACTTTTTCGCTTGAACAAAACCTATGTTGGCTATTTTGAGGGCTGTAGGAGCATATTCTTTAACAACAGAAAAAGTATACTCTAAAGAGGGATTTTCTAAAGCGGCTCTCTGGGACCCTACACCTATTCCTAATCCTAGCTTTTCCGCTACTTTAGCCAATGTTTTATTTATTTCATATGTTTCCGAATGCCCACCAGTTATCCCGGTAATTACTATTGGTGCTTTAAGCCTTTTACCTAGAAACGTTGTTTCTAAGGATACTTCGTCATAGTTTAATTCTGGAAGTGAATTGTGAATTAAATGTATGTCTGAGAAACCTGGTGAAACCCTAGATTCAACAAACTCGTTTAAACAAACATCTATGTGCTCTATTTTCCTAAACTTAGTAGTTTCATTGTTTTCTTTCAGATTAGCACACCCTTATTTCGGTTTTAAATTTAACATTTCTACCTAAGAGAATATTCTTTAGAAAATCCCTTCTCAACCCATTAATGATGAATATTTTCATATTTCTTTTACAACTAATGTACTTTTTAAGTTCAGTAAGCTTGAACAACATACCCCCTGTAACGTCATATCCTAAATGCTTCGATAATTCAGGTTTTAAGCTAAACTTTCTCAAATCTATCAACTCAATAAGGTCTCTTGATCCTTTCTTAGGCGGATACCTTTTATATATCCCATATACGTTAGTTGTAAAAACCACCATGTTAGCATCTAATGCGTTAGCTAAATATGCTACTAAAGTGTCTCCGGAGAGAATCACGAATCCCTTCGACTTATCGTAAACGACATCACCGTAAAGGACTGGTATAATCCCTTTGTCTATCATGCCTTTGATTACATCGATATTTGCAATACGGATTTGACCATTATCTAGTGTGAAAGCGGATGAAGTATGTATTGTTTCAGCTAAAACACCTTCTCTCCTTAAGTATTTTAACACTATGGTGTTAAGTCTAAGCATGGCATCGTGAATTTCTATGAATCCTTGGGAAGTAATTCCTTTGCCTACATGCTTAAATGCAACATAGTGTCCGAAAGAACCTCCTCCATGTACTATGACGATTTTTGCTTTTATCTCATCTAAAACATTTTTTATTTCGCTCGAAAGTCTTTTTAAAACCTTAGTTCTGACCTTAAAGGGTTTTCTTTTGTCCGTTATTAAGCTTCCGCCAAATTTAACGATAGCTAGCATTTAGACCAGCTCATTAAAGGTAAATTGTTAGTTTAGTTTTAAATTTATCATTTTTTAAACATAGGAGCGCTGTTTTGTAGTTTAAGTCTGGAAAAGCTAAGCATTTATTTCTAAAGTAAACATTTAAATCCAATGTTTCCTCAATAGCGTAAAATACATGTTGCATAGCCTCTTCAAAAACTATGTTCTCATACGGTATTTTTCCTTCACGAATAAGCCTTGCAGATTCTATAACATTTCTTCCCTCTAAATGAACGAAGTAGTCTTTAAATTCGATATTTACTATTTTACGTGAAGATAATGGGGCATTTAATGAGGTAGTGTACACTTCCAAAGATGTTTTTGAAGGTAATTCAATATAGCCTTCATCTAACCTGTAAATAATGCTTTTACCTATTAATGAAGATGTTCTTAAAGCCATTATAATGGGTAAATAGTTTAGTGTTTCATCGGTTTCTAGGAGAGGTGAGTACTTAACTATATCATCGAAAGTCACCTCATACCCTAGCTTCTCACCTAGAATTTTCATTAGTAATCCACTTAAGGAGGCATATGTAGAAATTCCAAAGGATTTTGGATATGATATGATATTTACTTCGACATGAATTCCTGATTCGCCAATACCTTCAAGATATTCACTAAGGAATTTTTCTAGAGTTTTTTCGAAAGTTACTCCATTAACCTTTAAATAATTTTCACCATTACCTCTTTTTTCACAACTCATTTCGAACAATACTTTCTCTTCAGAAATAGCTACTATTATTGGATTTCTTCTTTTGTAAATTAATGTTCCGAGAAATGGGATACTTATTTTAGCACTATATTTTTCCATGGGAAACTCATTCCTTAGTTAGCTCTTCTTTCTAAAGACTATTGAGGCATATCCTACAACAGCTGATGTATCTCCGGTTACATCTCCTGATGTAGCATGTTTGAGAAGTTTAGCTTCAACATTTCCTATTAGATTCGCATACTCTATTAAGACCATTGTTGGACCGGGACCACACATTGATATGTCATACCCCTCAATAGTTTTATGTAATTTTTCAGAATTCATTTCTAAAATAGCATCTATGGCTAATTTATCCTTCTTCACCGTGATGTCCTGCGGTTCGTAATGGTTTAAGTCGGTGCTGACAATTATAACTACGTCTTTTCCTAAGTCTTTTGAAGCCTCAAATATGGCTTTAGCTACTTTTTCCGCTACCTCAGGTGTTTGCCACATCATAGTTATCGGTACAAAAAATATTTCTCCGTAAATAAACTGTAAAAATGGTAATTGAACTTCTATTGAATGTTCATATCTATGAGCTGCAGGATCTATGTCCACTATTTCGCTACGTTTAGCTATTTCCTTAGCTAATTCTTTATCAACAAAAACTTTACCTAATGGAGTATACCAGTCATCAATCATTGTTGAAATAGGCGATCCCAACCCCGTATGGTTTGGCCCTAATATTACAAAAACATCGGGCTTACCATCCTTAGCTAATTCTAGAAAACCGTGAGCAGCAACAGGTCCTGAATAAATATATCCAGCATGTGGGGAAACAAGGCCAATAATTCTTCTTGCGCCAATAGTTTCTTCAGCTTTAGGAAGCTTTCCAGGTCCAAGAGGGTGCGTAAATACTTCCTCTATTTGCTTCTTTAGAAGTTCAGGTTCACTCTCATAAAATAATCCCGCAACAGCAGGGGTACGTACCATAAGCTAATCACCTAGCATACTCTTACCTTAAGATTTTTACTAAAGTATTCTATGTATTCTTACGCTCTTGTTATTTTCTGTTCAAATTCTTCAACAGGTACTGGCAAGTCTCCATGGGGAGGGATTTCTCCTCTCTCCCTTAGAACTTGTCTTGTAAGTAGCCAGTATAGCAATGCAAGCGCTTTCCTACCCTTATTGTTAGCTGGAATTACTAGGTCAACGAATTCGATTTTATTGTCTGAATCGCAAAACGCAACAACAGGTATTCCTACCTTAGAAGCCTCCTTAAGTGCTTGCGAATCAGATCTAGGATCAGTTACTATTATGAGGTCTGGTTCAAGGTAATTTTCTAAATGAGGATTAGTGAAAGTTCCTGGTTGTATTCTACCCGTAATTGCCTTACATCCTATAAACTTGCAGAACATTTGAACAGGCTTATGCCCGTACTGTCTTACCGAAACAGCAACTATTTTTGAAGGATCATATCTTGCAATGAATTTTGCCGCTATCCTTAATCTATGATCTGTTTGCCTTACATCTAATATGTGAAGACCGTCTGGTCTTATTTTATAAACGAACTTCATCATATGTTTCGTTCCAATATGCGTTCCTATGTGAACTCCTGCAGCCAAATATGTTTCCAACGGTACTAGGAACTCTGTTTCCTTTCTTTCAACACGTTTCTCCGAGGACATAGTGTTAGCACCACGGATTAAGCAGGTCTTGTAAACTTAATTACCTGGTATATAAGGTCTACGTGTGAAAGAAGCATTCTTCTACAACAATATCTTTTAACACCTAAATCATCAAGTACTTTCTCGGGGCTTTCCCCTTGAGCAACTTTTCTACTAAACTCTTCCCACTTATCTCCAATTACGGCGCCGCATGTGAAGCATCTTACCGGAATTAGCAATTCTTTAACCTCACCCGCATATTTAGTTTCGAAGAGGATTAAATTCTTATCTATAGGATTTCTGCCATCTCCTTCTAGCACTATATCGAGCAAACTTCTTCGGCTCAGCTTGTCTGGGATCTCCGCTAAGCATTGTTTTATCGTATTCTAAGAATATTTTCTTCAACTCTTCATTCTTAGTTAACTCTACAAGCCCCCTTGCAATAGCCATTCTAGCAGCATCTGCTTGTGCCATAACCCCGCCTCCTCTAACATTAACATGGATATCAACACAGTTTCTTATGTCATCTCCGGCAAGTAGAAGTGGTTCTAGAATTTTCCATCTTGCCACCTCTATAGGGTAAATTTCTAGCGGAATATTGTTTATGAAGACCCTGCCTTTACCAGGCCTAATTATAGCTCTTGCAATAGCTGTTTTCCTTTTGCCCGAGGAAATAATTATTTTAGTCAAGCATGAACCACCTTAGAACCTCTATGCTTTTAAAACCTTAGGTTTCCAACCCATTTGCAAAGCTATTTCAGCTAATGTAACATATGTTCTTCCAAGCCTCGTAGCTAAAGCATCTTCAATCTTAATCATTTTATCCTTTACATTTTCATATTCAGGTGGAATACCTGAGAAAACCTTTAGTCTACGAAATGCCGCCCTACCTTTAGGTTTATCCATAGGTAACATTCCTCTAATAGCTTTCCTAACAATGTTTTCTGGGCTTCTAGGTCTACGAATACCTTGCTTATATGGGTTATAGTGTGTTTTAACTTTGAAAAGTAACTTATACGATTCAATAACCATTTTCTTATTTCCGCTTACAACTATTTTGTCAGCGTTTAGAATCGTTATTCTTTCCCCCTTAAGTAGTCTTTTAGCTACAATACTCGCTAACCTACCTAGAATATGTCTTTCACCGTTAATTATTGTTTCATTCTGCATTACATTATTCACCCTATTATCTTAATGTTTGAGCCTTTAGGATTTTGATAAGCTAATTCGAGAATATGTAAGCATTTACCTCCGGCGGAAACTATTTTCTCATATGCGGTTTTGGAGAAACCTATTGCTGCAACAGTAACCTTATGGTTTATGTTTCCTGCACCAAGAACTTTGCCTGGAACTACAACTACATCTCCGTCTTTGGTGTATCTATTTATTCTAGAAACATTAACAACAATTCTTTGCCTAGTTGGTTTCTCCAGTCTTTCAGCTATGTCCTTCCATATTTTAGCTTTGTTTTCTCTAGAAGTCTTCTTTAGAAGTCTAATGGTTTTTCTTAGAACGTAGTTTGTTGGTCCTGTTCTCTTCATTTACTTACCCACCTTTTTCAATTCTTCAACATGTTTAATGAATTCCTCAGATTTCTTTTCAAGAATTTTAGCTGCCTCAGTAATGATGGTTTCAGGGGGAAGCGCTCCTGTAGACTCAATAGTTAGAATATATGAGTTTTCAACCCACGAAACCTTTATTGCTTGTGGTTCGCATACTTCTTCACAAGCCCTACATAGCGTACATTCGAGAACATTCCTTACTTTTAAACTATTGTTTTCTATAAACAAGATGTTTTTAGAACATTCTTCAACGCATTTACCGCATAAATTACATTTTCTCATATCAATTCTTATTTTCGGAACATATTTATGGGCACTTACTGAAACGGGAGACCACTTAATATGCTCTTTCCCTCTACCTAGTCTAGCATATGCTTCTAACGTTATTTTCTGACCCTTAGCTAGGATAGCTATGGGTATTTTATCTGAAACAGGCTTTACTGTTGGGTCTTCGCTTTGTAAATCTCCAGAATAAATAATTTCATAATCTCTCTTAGCTTCAACGTCAAGGAAAAGTCTAGTATAACATTCAGGATTGCTTATTGGATTTGCTCCTTCACATTCTTCAGGAGGTTTGAAGCGGGAAAGATCTGTTGTTAAAGGTATTAACCCTAACCTATGGGCTATTATTTCATCGTATAAAACTGAGGTATTATCTAGAAAAGCAACTTCATCAATAGCTAATGTCGGCACATCTGATATTGCAAGTCTTCTTATAGCATTAACTAGAGGTAAGGGGGCTCCTTCAATAAGGAGCTTAATTCTCCTATTGTCCTTTTCGAGAATTTTTAGTTTCATTTTTAAACACTCCTTCCTCTAGACTCTTCTACCTCTACGTCCACCAGGCCTTCTTGTTGTATCATGAGGTATTGGTGTTACATCCTCTATCCTACCGATAATAAATCCTGCTCTAGCAAGAGCCCTTATCGCAGCTTGTGCTCCGGGACCAGGAGTTTTCGGTCCATGACCTCCGGGTGCTCTTACCTTTATGTGTATAGCTCTAATACCCTTAT
>CAZGLL010000030.1:0-1071 GCA_964526225.1 uncultured Desulfurococcales archaeon
TCGGGCCTTCGGAGCCGGAGGTCCCGGGTTCAAATCCCGGCGGGCCCGCCACAAATTCCGTATATAATGTTTCCTTAGTGTCCTAGACAGTTTCTATACCTCCGGAACACTCTCAGTTAATGTTGAAGTATGGGACAAATAGTCCGTGCTCTTGAGGAATAGCGTGTGAGGAAGCTTCTACATCAATGCCATTTTGGTGTGAATCGTATTGTTTATGTCGTTTCTAATATCTTGTTAATTACTTTGAAGAGTTCGCGATACCTCTCTTTCCCTGAGAACCCTCTGAGACTCTCCAGAATATCGTCTATATCATATATGTAAGCGTCTGCATCTATGCTCTCTCTCCTTGCCTTCTCTTCGAGTTTTGATCTCAGCACTTCCTTCATTTCTCCAAGTCTGTAGAGTGTTACCACAGCTATTTCACGGGGTTTGCAAGCGACTTTGATGCTATGGAAACCCGCCTGTTTTAGATTGCGGGAATCTATGAAAAGCTTCGTGGCTTCAATGACCTGGTTTATTGCATGCTCAAGTTCTCGCAGTTTCTTCGATAGCTTGATCTCCGCAGCAGCATATACACATTGATTTCTCCTTATCCAAACTGATACCACGTTGATTTCCTTCTTCATAACTTTCACCGGTCCTCTAGCGTTCCGCCAAACCTCTTTCCCGGATTGCTGGCTTAGGGCTCTACCGAGCCACCATATACATAGAGGCTCCCCAATGGTTGTTCTTACGTATCCCGGGTTCTTCTCGAGATACCTTATTATCCAAGGTATAGCTTCGGGCTTGATAACATTGAAGAGTTCTGTGAGCAGTCTGCTGTTCCTGTGCAGTTCGTCAATGAATACATCTATCAGTGCGTCTATCTCATCAAGCCTATTAGCGAGTTTCTGGGGTGTTGGTAAGAGGATTCCTAGTCGTGGAAGAGAAGGTAATGAACTTAGTTTGCTCTTTATCTTCAGTAGCCAGTCCCTAGGTCTAAAAGGGTAGAACGTATCTGGTAGCGCATCCGCAATCATCTTAAAATCTTCGAGTCTCCTAAGTAGCGAGAGATCAGACCTTCCAACACTA
>CAZGLL010000030.1:1171-17689 GCA_964526225.1 uncultured Desulfurococcales archaeon
CATCTTAAAATCTTCGAGTCTCCTAAGTAGCGAGAGATCAGACCTTCCAACACTAGAAGGCCTAGAAGATAGCGCAACATTATATACGCTAAATCTATGATAGTAATCAAAGCACTCGTCGCCTTCATTATATGCTATAGGAGAAGGGCTATGTATTGAGTAGGAAGGACAAGGTATATATCATTAGGGAACACTGTAACCTGCTCGCTAACGATGTGGGAATTAGGTACTCGACAAAACGGGAAGGAAGTGCTATGCGGCGTAAATCTCAGAGATGAGTCAGCAAGTGTAGAGACATAGGTAAAAGGAAAGATACGACATAATCACTCTAATGAAGTCTGTAACTTCATTAACCGTCATTACATAGAAGTTATTTCTTTGCTTTGAAGCTTATTTAGGTCTTGGGTGTGTGTAAATACTTTTAAATATTCATGTATGTTCATTAATATTTTCGAGACCAATGTGGGATGAAGGGTACATGAAATTACATGTTGTAGAGTATAAACCACAGTTGAAAGCGTCGATTTTAGCCGCAATTTTAGGTATAGTATTTATTGTTATTGCCGTATCTGGCTACCTATTACCAGAGTCGCCACCATTGTTTGTTAGGGTTATAGTTGGAATTTTAGGATTTATAGCTATTGCTGCATGCGTATGGAATTTTTACTATAGGTAGACGTTTAGCTAGGAACTTAAAAGGTTCTAAGTAAGGGTTTAAGATTTACAGAGTCAAAAATCATTCTCCCTCGTCCCATGAAGATTATGCCTGGAAAACTAACTTAAGAAAACTACGTTCTTATTCAGGCGGTAGAACTCGTACAAGACTAGAGCACTACCTAGAATATGTAGGTGATGTGAAGGAGATTTCAGGAATTGACGCAACAGATGCTAAGATTGACGTAGGTGCTATTGTTGACGAACCGCATCCTCAATGGGTTGTGTTACTGGTTTTTGAGGTTTCGGAGCCGGGTTATAGTGGTGCTTTTGCTGGTAATGTGGTGTTCTGTTTTTTGCCGAAGCTTTCCCATGAAGTAATGGTAAGTAAGAATTTTCTAGCAGCATTACGTGACAGCGATTTTGCACAGCTAGCTGTAGAGGTTTCGCAGAATACTATTCATGGTAGATTAACATATATGAAGTCCCCTGATGGCGTATCGAGAAGTGTTGGGGTAGAGTTAGAAGTTAGGCTTAAACATCTTAAAAGATATGTTGGAGTTATTAGCGGTGAAACTAAGGGTTTACGTATTGGTGTCGATAGCGGATTGATAATGAGGAAATCCCTAGCTGAGCTTAAGAATCCTGGGACGCTAGAATTTAATTATCAATTGCCAAGAATAGAAGATTTAGTAGTTATAGTTGGTGTTCACACACAATTAACACCAAGGAGAATCGTAGAAGCTCTAGGTTTAGAACTACTGGCAGTCTTTGAAA
Organism: uncultured Desulfurococcales archaeon; assembly: GCA_964526225.1. Taxonomy (GTDB): domain Archaea; phylum Thermoproteota; class Thermoprotei_A; order EX4484-217-1; family EX4484-217-1; genus DRYM01. Next base: position 2,603 of record CAZGLL010000030.1, read on the forward strand.
GCGAATGGGAATTAGTTGATGCTAAGATAAGGCTCGTTCTCGATATGCCAAGGCATAAAGATGTAATTGATGAAGCACAAATAACTATAAAGCCTATTAAAGAAGCAGTTTCAGAACACGCAATTCATGATATTAAGTTCTCAGAACATTGAAACGGATTTAAGCAGTAAGGTTAGTAAAACTTTAAGGTATTAATTAGAGCATTAGTATATGCGGGAGAAGGGAACTTAAGTTGAGCAGAACTTTGTTAGCGGCATCATTAGTAATTCTCGTAGTGATAATTATAGCTTCATGGTCTATTATTCAGAAATCAAGCACTGCTACTCAGTTTACGACTCAGACTACGTTAACTACTTCTCCAATACTTGTTGAGAAAACTTTTGGTAATGATGCTTTTGAAGCTAAGGTACTATATCCTAAAGAAGTCAAACCTGGTCAAGAAATAACTATTAAGATTTATGCTGAAGCAAAGAATGATTATGTCCTATCAGGCATAGTTATTAAAGTTTATCCCCACACCCTACTACCTGGACCTACCGGACCAATATTTGGAGAGAAATATGAGGTTATTTACGAGGACTCATCCGAACTCTCGCAACCAGTGAAAAGCTTCTCAAAAGAATATAGGATCAAGCTTCCAGAGGATCTTGAGGGTCTAGGTTTAAGCATATTTATAACCCCCATTAAGCCTGGAGAACCTATATTAGTACATTTCTCAGAACCTATAATTATTAACGTTGAGGTTAAAGGTATAACTCCTACAACGCATATGGTGACTGAAACACTTTCCATTATTACAACATGTATCGAACTTCCACCAAGGCCATGGTCTAACTTAAGTATATCAACTGATAAGGAAGTCTATGAAGTTGGTGAAGGCGTAAGAATAACTTTGACCAATAAAGGTGATAAGGTAGTGAGGATAAAGCCCAGTATACCATGGGTTATATGTCCTTATAGCCTTGAGGAGAATAGAATAAGTCACTTCTGCATATATGAGCCTCCAAGAGATGATAAGTGGATTATTCTAAGTTCAGGAAGTAGCATTACATGGGTATGGAACCAAACATCTACATGGGATTCCGTGGTTGAACCAGGACATTACACTGTTGTACTAGGGGACGATATAGTGATAGAAGTTGATGATGAATCCATACGTATACCAGGTATAATAGAGGATATTAATGCAATATTCACTATAGTTAAAGGGTAAGTAGGAAAGCATGTTGATTGATAATTTTTAATTAACATTCATTGGTTCTGTATGGTAGATGCATATAGATTCTATGTTGGTGACCATAGCATAGTTGACAAGTGTTACAGGATACCTATGCCGTAGTATGTTGTTAAAGGTAAGCTGAAGAGTTGAACTACTAACAGCCCTTATATTGAATCTTGAATCACTTTCACCCATAAATGAATGCGTAGAAGCCTTACACAAGGAAGACTAGGATTAATAAAAAGATTTATAGATACATCATGATACATCCCATTATCTGAGAACTAAGCATTTCCGTTCGAGATATGAGGCTCCGTGGTTTTATGGGTGCCTTGAAAGTTTCTGAGCAGATGCAAACTCAAGAAGGGATGAAGGAGAAGCACAGGTAAGTCATTAAGACACCGTGGCTACCAAACGATAAAGCATGGTCAATCGCTTTCTTCTCTAGCCTTTCCATACTGGTTCATTTGTGCTGGTTTCGTTCATTCGCGATCTTCACTTTCACGTCTGCTGTATCTTTTATATGTACATCAAGCTGCGGGAACGGTATTGTAATTCCTGCTTCTTCTAGTACTTTTTTCATGCGTGTTTGCAAATCTACCTTTGTTGCAAACCATACGGACGGTGGTGTCCAGCATCGGGCTTTAAGTATTATAGCGCTGTCGGCGTAGTTTTCAACAAATACTTCGGGACCCGGGTTTACTAGGCAGTAGGGATGTTCTTTCATCATATTGATGAGTGTTTCCCGTGCTTTCTCAATGTCGCTATCATAGCTTATCCCTATAGCTATTTCGACACGACGTGCCTTCGTTCTTATATAGTTTGTTATGTTTTTACTAAATACTTCAGAGTTTGGTATTCTAACGATACAGCCATCCCAAGTCCTTATTTTCGTTGATAAGAAGCTTATGTCAAGAACAATACCGCTTACATCACCTACAGTTACAGCATCACCTATTCTAAGGGGTTGCTCTATTAAAAGGAACAATCCGCTGATGAAGTTCGAGACTGCATGCTGTGAAGCGAAGCCTATTACTATGCCTGCAAACCCTCCAGCAACGAGTAAGCCTGTAAGACTTATTCCGAACGGTGCTAATGCAGAAAGAATTCCTACCGCTATAATGCCGTAGAAAACAAGGTTTTCAAGAGGCTTATAGGTGTAACTTGGTAACCGTTGCTGAAGCTTTTTCCTCATAACATTACGTATAAATAGCGCTATTAGTACTGAAGCAACTATTATAACGCCAGCAATGACTATTTCCGTAAATTTTGCTTTTAACTCAGAAATCCACCCCATAACATCTATGACCATAAATAACCACCCTCAACAGTCAAAGCTGTATTGGCTGGGTAATAGTTGGAATAAGTATAGGACGCCTTATCTTTAACGTAGCCCTTAGTCCTTTAAGAGGAGGGTTCGTAGTAGTTTTGTTCTGCATAATGCCTTCGTTCACCTCAACTTCAACTAATGGATAGTATATGAAATACTCCTCATCCACGAATAGAGGAAGACCAGCCACATAGAACCCTATACCAGATATAGTGGCAGGTTTACCTTTAACTTCAGCTCTCACAAACCCTAAGCCTGGTTCAACATTGTCTGCTACATCATCACGCGAAAACCCAACCGCACTCTTATGGTACCTGCAAACTACACCGTCAACAATGTTTCCTACAAGTGTAAATTTCACTTTAGTTGGTGATACTCTCGCAACTATTCTCTCCTTGTAAGTTACTGCTAGCTCAAAAGGCGCTAAAAACCATAGGCTTGATTTACCTCCACCAAAAGCTATTGGCTCAATAAACTCCACGTAAAGACATCCCGTCAGCTGTTGAGGCCTAGTTATAGCCGGGATCGGTTCTATATAAACCTCGTCACCTACAGGCATTCTAATATTGACACAACCGTAGGGATCGCATGCTTCCAGTTTCCCTTGGTTATTCAAAACTATTTTTGAGAACCCGTATTTAACCTCAGCACCGGTTTTTAGCTGTCCCGGCAATTCTACTTTCAAATCCTTCACCGCAATCACTAATTTTAGTATCCTTCATGTAATGCTGTTAAACAGGTTTTACATAGCCCCATTTTTCTAATGCTCTAGCCAATTCTTTATGTGTTTTTGCATGTACATCTAATGGTATTCTCTTAATTATTGCATCTAACGCTTGTCTTACCGCTGCCGCACCTGCTCTTGGACCGTCTGGGTGGCCTAAAACTCCCCCTCCTACTTGGATTACAAGATTTGTTCCTAGAGCTTCGATTACTCCGGGTAGATTTCCTGGATGAAGTCCTCCTGATGAAACAGGCATTGCTGGTTTAATGTGGTACATGTTTTGTTCTAGATGGAATTCATCGTCAGGATCAGGTTTGAAATGTTTTTCCCTAAGTATTCTAGCATATTTTATAACGTCTATTTTTCCTCCTTCAAGCTTACCTACACCAGCGGTACCTATGTGTAGCTGATCGACACCTACTATTCTGTAGAGTTTTGCTAAAACAAACATGGAGATTCCATGGTACGGGTTTCTAGTAAATGCTGCATGCATAGCTCTATGTGCGTGAATTGCTAATCCGTATTCTTCAGCTAAATCCCTTATGTATGTTAGAGCAGCCCACCCCGTAACTACTACATCAACCATAACGTAGGGATTCCCATAGTCCGCTACTAACTTAAGCCTTCTCTCCATTTCCCTTATATCGCTAGTTATGTTAGCGAACCAAACCTTTCTTTCATCGGTTTCTTTTTCGGCTTTATCAATAGCTTTCATGATTGCTTGAGCTCTCTTCTCAAACTTACAGAAACTAGGGCTTGTTAGGTTCTCGTCGTCCTTAATGTAGTCCATTCCGCCAACAAGTATTTCATAAGCTAGCTTTTCTGCTTCCTCAGGGGAATAGCCGACTTTAGGTTTAGGAACAGTACCAACTATAGGCCTATTTGTTATACCAAATATTTTCCTAATACCTTCAATACCTTTACTTGGCCCTTTAAAATCTTCTAGAAAAGCTCTAGGCAAGTAAATATCCTCTAATCTTAAACTTTCAACACGCTTCATACCGAAAATATTGCCAGCAATAGATGCTAATAATCCGGGTAAATTCCCTTTCTCAAATAGCTCAACAGGATAAGCTATTTTAACAATCCATGAACCATCTCCAAGATCTTTAAAGTAATATGCTTTACCTGAAAGCCTTTTCACCCTTCCAACATCATACCATGGGTAAAGTGTTGTCCAAGTTCCAGTACTGCTTTCAGCAGCAACACCTCCAGCAGCATCCTCTATGGAGAAGCCTTTAGCAGGTTTAATCCTAAATACAGCTACTATGTCTTCCTCGAAATCGGGCTCATATGATGTATCAACATATTCCTTATAAGGCTCAAACTTATGCTCCATACTTTACACCTTCAAGAATACTTAAGCCTAACATAAACTATTATGAAGGCTATTTAAATTTTAATATGAAATGTAAGCTTTATATAACTAACAATGTTATCTTGTTTATTTAGGGTGCATTTGGATAATGAGTATTCATGACATTTACGGTTACTTAAGATCAGAGATAGCTAAAGCTATTTCAGAATCTTGGAAAATATTTAGCATACCCCTTGGTTGGGAAGAAATAGTTTTAGAACTTGAAGAACCACCTATTGAGAAATTTGGAGATATTTCGCTTCCAACACATAAGTTCGCAAAAATAATGAAGACTACCCCTATGGAGCTTGCTAAGATTGCTTCTGAAAATTTAAAGCTTAGCTTTATTAAAAACGTAGTTACTGTTGGAGGATATCTAAACATCTTCTTTAATGAAAGCGAAATTGCTAAAATGCTTTTTAACGCTATAGGAAAGTATAGAGACACTTTTGGATTTCTAAAAACGGAGAAAGCAGAGAAAATAGTTGTTGAACATACTAGTGCTAACCCTGTCCATCCGCTTCACATAGGCACAGCAAGAAACGCTATTTTAGGGGATATTTTAGCTAGAATGCTTATGAAAAGAGGATATAGGGTTCAGAGAAGATTCTACATTAACGACATGGGAAGACAAGTAGCAATACTAGCTTACGGATACATGGCGTTAGGTAAGCCTAAGCCTGAAGGGAAACCCGATCACTTCTTCGGAACAATATACTCGATAACTAATGCCATAATAGAAATTGATAGGTTGAAGAAAGAAATAAGTGAAGCAAGAAAGCGAGGTGAAAGAGAAGAATACCTAAGGCTACAAGATGAACTCTACGATTGGCTTGATGCTTTAGCTAAGCTCGAGGAGAAAAGGAAGGATTTTGTTGAAAAATTAGCTAAAGAGCTTTCAGGAAGAAACCATGAGAAGGAAATTTTGGAAATTATGAGAAAGTATGAGAGAAGAGAGGATGAGGAAATAGTTAAAACCGTAAGGTTCATTTGTGAAAGGGTAATTGAAGGATTTAAAGAAACACTTTCTAAAGTAGATGTAGTCTTTGATAAATGGGATTGGGAAAGCGATTTAGCATGGCAAAGCATTGTTAGTAACATTTTAGATAAAGCTAGGAGAAGCCCGTATGCAACAACGTATAAAGGTGCTTTTGCACTCGATCTATCCTACGTACAGGAACTTAAGGAGGTTAGGGAAAAAATAGAGCTACCTAAAACGTTCAAGATACCGCCGTTAATTCTTCAAAGAAGTGATGGAACAACTCTTTACACTACAAGAGATATCGCATATAGTATTGTAAAGTTTAAGGATGCAGATAAGGTAATAAATGTTATAATGTCTGAGCAAAAACTTGAGCAACTACAAGTTAGATTAGCTCTTTATGCTTTAGGGTTTGTTAGAGAAGCACTTAATTTAATACATTACTCTTATGAAATAGTCAAAATACCTGGAGCTAAAATGTCGGGTAGAAAGGGAAGGTACGTTGACTTCGATAGTTTAATTCATGAAGCAATAACTAGAGCTTTTTACGAAGTTGAAAAAAGAAATCCGGAGCTACCTAAAGATGAAAAGGAGAAAATAGCTAAAGCAGTAGGGATTGGCGCATTAAGATACGCTTTAGTTTCAATTTCAGCTACCAAACCGCTCGTATTTAAATGGGAAGACGTATTAAGTTTTGAAAGAAACAGTGGACCCTATATTCAATACACTTACGCTAGAGCTAAAAACATACTTAAAAACTTTGGTGGGAAAGTGGAGTTCAGCAAGCTTAACGAACTAGACTATAGTGTTTTTGAAGAAGACAAAACTAGAAGACTGCTGATGACGTTAACCAAATTTCCATGGATTTTCGCTAAAGCTACTGATGAACTAAGACCTGAGCTTGTAGTGGAGTATGCTGGAAAACTTGCTGATTCCTTTAATTCGTTTTACGCGAAAATACCAGTTCTTGCCGAGAAAGACTATAGGAAGAAACTGGCTAAGCTAATGCTTGTGAAAGCTTCGGAAATTGTGTTGAAGAACATTTTAACCTTACTGGGTATTGTTGCTCCGGAGAGAATGTGAAAGAAAAAGAGGTTTTGTTTAAGGTTTCCTCTTTAAGAAGAAGCCTATGGCAAACCCTATTATTAACCCTATTACTGCTCCTCCAATCAAGTATGTGTTAAGTGCTCCTCTTAGTGACTCTACTTCCTCCATTAAAGCTTCCTTATCTGACTGTAAGGCGCTCTTTTCTTCCTCACATGCGCTCACTTGCGATTTTAGAGTATCTATTTGTGATTGCAGTGTTTTCTTGGTATTCTCAAGTTCTTGCTCTAAACTCCGCTTTTCATTTAGTACTTTCTCAAACTCGCTCTTCAAAGCATTAATTTCCTCGCTTAAACTTGCAAGTTGCTGTTTAAGCTTTATTGATTCCGGAATTCTTGAGCCGTAAAGTCCTACTCCCCATAGTATAACGTTTCTTACAAATTCTGGGCCGCTACCTTTAATTCCTTTATACTCTGAAATCCACATTCCTTGGTAATGATCAAAAGGCGCTTCAGTACTTAGAATTACGATGTTATCTTTATCCATTATTTCAGCTGCCATAAGTGTGAATGATCCTTCCTCACCTACCTCATAAGCGTATGGTAGTGGCTCTACGAATTCGGCGATAGCGCCTTTAGGTGATGTTATAGCTATTCTGTAAACGTTTTCTACAGGTTTCTCTCCTGTACCGTAAAGTGGCTTCCATTCTCCGTTAACGTAGAGTGCTATCGAGGCTGGTCCGTGGAAGAGAACAGGATGAAGTACGCCACCAGCTAGGAAGAACAGCTCTGGATCAGGCTTTATTAAGCCACCTACTCTGTAGTCACTGCCGAAGTTGCTTCCTCTATCTACAGCTTCACAATGATCATTTCTTAGAACGGATCCTACTGCTTCAAGTATTTTGTTTGCACTAGGTATTCTTGCATAATCTCCGCCCGAGTAATCGCTATCCCCAGTAACCCATAGTGTTTTACCTCCTTGATCAAACCACTGCTTAATAGCGTTTAGTTCTTCATCGGTTATTTGGAGTCCCGTGTCTACTTGCACATATATTATCATGTCGGCATCTTTAATTTCGTCGTAGGTTATCTCACCTGTTATTACTTTCCATTCAACCTCCGTTATATTACTCATCATGTAGTTAAGTTGTGTGTCTTCGCCAAACATTCCATGAGCTATTACAACAACTAATGGTTTCTCTTCCTGTGCTAAGGCAACTGATGGTGTGAATAGCGCTAATGCTAATATTAAAACTATTGTTAGTACTAAGACCAATTTCCTCATAGCTTATTGACCCCTAGAAGAACAACTTTGTTTCTACTTTTCTTCTTGAACATAAGTGAATTTTAACTTTTCGTAAAGAACGATTTTAGACAATTATGGTATTATAGATATAAATACAGCTAAACCAATAAAACTTTCATGGCAATTGGTTTTAGGAGGTCCAAACCCTATGAACACATATGCGCTCTCAAAAACAGCCGCTATTGGCATTGCAATTATAGTAATCATAGCGATTATTAGTGGAGCATATTTCGCTATGCAACCTAAACCTTCACCAACAACTACAGCAACAACGCCACCTACCACTTCTCCTACGACATCGCCGACTACTTCTCCTACTGAGACAACAACTACTCCTACAGAAACCACAACAACCCCTACAGAAACAACACCAACAACCACGACAACAACATCGCCATCGCCAACAGAAACTAAACCTCAAGGAATAGTGTTACGTGTAATAACAAGACATGGCTACGACATATTAGATGTGGCAAAGGAGAGATTCCTAAAGAGCGAAATAGCGAAGAAGTACAACATAGTTGATATAAGATGGTTACCTATAGATCCATCGCAATGGATCGATGTAATAAAGTCATCAGCGGAAACTCCAGGTAGAGAAATAGATGTTGCTTGGGGCGGTGGCCCTACTCTTTTCGACATGTTAGCTAGGGAGGGACTTCTAGCACCAATAACTAGTGATGAAGTAAAAACGGTACTCAAGGACATACCTGAGGAAATTTCTGGCTCACCTATGATAAGAAAGGACGCTAATGGTAATGTAATATGGATTGCTGCTGCAATATCCTCGTTCGGTTTTACAATAAATAAGCAGAAACTTGAGGAATATGGACTGCCTAGACCAACTAAATGGGTTGACCTTGCAAGCCCTGATTTCGCAATAACGTTACCTACACCAAGCGTTGGTGTAGCTGATGCGACAAGAAGTACAAGCAACACTAGAATGTATGAGATAATACTTCAAATATATGGTTGGAAGAAAGGATGGGAAATAATAACCCTTATGGGAGCTAACGCAAGAATCTACGACCAATCAGGCCTTGTTAGAGATGCTGTTATAAGAGGAGACATAGCAGTAGGTATAACAATAGATTTCTACGGATATACAGCACAACTACAGAACCCTGAACAATGTGAATACGTTCTTCCAGAAGATGGAACCATAATTAACGGCGACCCAATAGCGCTTCTCACAACAAGTAAGCATAAAGAGGCAGCACAAGCATTTATAGCATGGGTTCTTAGCCCGGAAGGACAAGCAGTATGGATGCATGAAAACATAAATAGAATGCCAATTAACGTAAAAGTTTTCGAAACACCTGAAGGACAGAAAAGACCCGACCTTAAAGAAGCATACGAGAAAACACTTAAGGCAGCACCGATAGAATTTAGTGACGAATTAGCTTTAAGCTATGAGGAAATCATGAGATGGTTCTTCTTCGCAACAATAACCCAAGCGCATCAAGAACTTCAAGAGGCATGGAAAGATATTGCACTAGCTTACTTAACCGGTAAGATAACTAAGGAACAATTCGATTACCTAGCGGAGAAACTAACGGATCCTGAAAGCATTAAATTTAAAGATCCAGATACAGGAAAGGAGCTAACGTTTACGCAGGAAGTTGCTCAGCAACTAAATGAGAAAGTACTTAAGAGTGCTGATTACAGAAACGCTCTCGTAAAGCAGTGGATAGAAGCTGCTAAGGAAAGGTATCAGAAGGTACACCAGGAGCTCCTCTCTATGATAGGTGGATAAGTAAATGAACCTAAGAGGTCTCAGAAGAGAGCTTGACAAGCTTACTGTAGTGCAGTTACTCATAGCATTGTTTACATTAATATTTTTTCTTGTAGTACCAATAGCTTCACTCCTCGTTAGAGCGTTTGTCTCTGATAAGGGATTTACCTTAAAATATTTTGAATCAACATATACCGATCCCATCATGATATCTCCTAATCCATCACTTACGGTCGTTCAAATCCTTGAAAGATACAAATTTGTGATATTACCGAATGGTTCAAGAGTTCTAGTACCGTTAAAAACAATTTACATTGGAGGTGTAGGTCCAGACTTCGGATATATTTTGAACTCTATTTTTGTTTCAGCATCAGTTATGATCCTAGCTTCAATAATAGGCTTAATAGCGGCTTTCATTATGGCACGTTACGATTTTCCCGGAAAAAACGTTTTTAGAGTTCTGCTGATAATTCCGCTTTTAGCTACACCGTTTGTGAACGCATACGTCATAGGTAAGGTTCTAGGTCCTGGCGGGTTATTAAACTACATTTTAAAGGATGTTTTGAAAATAACTGATTACACCATAGTTATCGTGGGTTTACCTGCTGTAATACTTGTTCAAACGCTAAGCTTCTTTCCCATAGTTTACTTGAACACCTTATCTAGCCTTATAAACATCGACCCTTCCCTTGAAGAACAAGCTGAAAACATGGGTGCTCACGGGTTTAAGCTTTTCAGAACGGTAACTTTACCGTTAGCATTACCGGGTTTAGCTGCTGGAGCAACGTTGGTTTTCATTTTTAGCATGGAAGACCTGGGTGCTCCTATAGGTTTAAGCGGAGCATTTGGAGATGGCTTACATACACACTTAATGTCATTCTACATCTATGACGAATTTAGAAAGGTTCTTTCATTAGAACAAGTTCATGCATCGGTTTACGCATTAGCTGTCACAATGCTTCTAATAGCTTCAGCGGCTTTTCTAATGATTAAGAAATACGTTTCCTTAAAACAGTACGCTATGCTCTCTAAAGGTGGTCGTTGGAGTCCGAGAGTAAGAAAGCCAGGCAAAAAAGGATTAATTGCAATATATGTTTTTCTCACGCTGCTAGTTATCATTTCATCGTTTCCGCAAATAGGGGTGATAATACTAGCCACTACAGACTGGGCAACAAGCGGTATTGTTCCAACAAAAATTACACTAGAACATTTAGCTTCCCTCGTTACCAAATCTGATGTCACTAGAGCCATAACTAATAGTTTAACCTACGCTGGAGTTGCTGTAGTAATAATTGTTCTAACAGGGACAAGTGCAGCATATGTTGTAGCTAGGAGAAGGATTCCTGGAAAAGACCTTCTCGACACATTAGCCACAATACCCATAGCTATTCCGGGAATAATCGTAGCAGTAGGCTACATAGTGTTCTTCACGTTACTGGCAAAAACGCTCTATGGAACACCGTTGGAAAGCTTAGGATATATGTTTGATCCATTCGTTAATCCAGGATTCCTCCTAATGTTCTCATATAGTGTTAGGAGATTGCCATTCACAGCAAGAGCGGTTTTTGCGGGTTTACAACAAACCCATGTAAGTTTAGAGGAAGCAGCTGAAAACCTTGGAGCAAGCAGAGCTAGAACGTTCTTCACAATAGTTATGCCCCTCATAGCGGCAAACATAATTAGTGGTGCCATACTTTCATTCGTTTATTCGATGAGCGAAGTTAGTACAAGCGTAATACTTGGTAGTAGAAATCCAAGCCAAGGACCAATAACATTCCTAATGAGCCAAGTAATTTATGCTAGTGCGGCAGTGGGAACTGTAAGTATTGCTGCAGCATTAGGTGTTTTACTAATGACATTACAGATAATAGCTATTTCCGTTTCAAACTATATTCTTAAACAGAGAGTAGCGTTCCTAGGTGTTTAAACCTTGGTTAACGTTAGATTAGAGAAAATCACCAAGAGATTCGGAGACGTTATTGCAGCGGACAAGATAACATTAACTATAAAGCATGGGGAATTCTTCACATTTCTTGGACCTTCAGGTTGCGGTAAAACAACGACTTTAAGAATCATTGCTGGATTAGAATATCCTGATGAAGGTAAACTGTATTTTGATGATAGAGATGTGACCGATGAACCACCGTATAAGAGAAACACCGGAATGGTTTTCCAAAACTATGCACTCTGGCCACACATGACTGTTTTTGACAATGTAGCGTACGGTTTGAAAATAAGGAAACTACCTAAAGAGGAAATTAGAAGGAGAGTTCTCGAAGTACTCGATTTAGTTAAGCTTAGAGGCTTAGAAAACAGATATCCGACACAGCTTAGCGGCGGTCAGCAGCAAAGAGTGGCTTTAGCGAGAGCATTAGTTATAGAGCCAGCAGTTCTTCTACTAGATGAACCTCTAAGCAATCTTGATGCGAAATTAAGAGTTGAAATGAGGGAAGAAATTAAAAAGATACAGAAGAAACTTGGAATAACAACAATTTACGTTACCCATGATCAGGAAGAGGCAATGGTCATTTCAGATAGAATAGCTGTCATGAACCGCGGGAGAATAATGCAAGTTGATGAGCCAAAAGAGCTGTATAGGAGGCCTAAAAACCTCTTCGTAGCCTCATTCCTAGGCAGATGCACTATTCTTAAAGGTATAGTTAAGGAAGTTAAGGAAGACCTAATAGCTCTGACCGTAGGTAACATAGAGCTTAGAGGAATAGTACCTTCAAAGGACATTAGGTTAAGAGAAGGAGACGAAGCAGTAATAGTCCTTAGACCGCAAGATTTTGAAATCGAGGAAACAGGGAAAAACGTAAACAGAATTGAGGGCATCGTAGAATGGGTATCCTTTGTCGGTCCATATTCCGAGTTAAGAGTCGAATCTAATGGATTAAAAATACTTGTTAACGTAGATCCAGATTTCCAAGTTAAGATAGGCGATAGAATAACCGCTTACATTAGCTACGATAGAACAATAGTGTTCCCCCTAGGTGAAGCTGAAGCAGCATATAGAGAAGAAATTAAGGTATAAAAATATAAAAAATAGCTTTATGATCTCTTCTTAGCTAACCCTATTAAAATACCAGCTATAATTATCGCGATAAACAATCCCGCATAGAGTGGCGTATAATCGACACCTTTAGGCTTATATGGGATATACGTTGTCGTAGGCGTTGTTGTAGGAGTGGTTATTGGTGTTTCGGTGATGGTTTCTGTTGGTGTTGTTTCTGTAGGGGTTATGGTTTCGGTAGGAGTAGTTGTTGTCTCAGTAGGAGTAGTTACTGTCTCGGTAGGGGACGTAGTAGTTACCGTTGTTGTCTCTGGTATGAATAGGCCTTTTTCTGGAGTGAACATATATGTTTTTTCAACAGTTTTTCCTGAAAAGTCCGTTACCACTATTTTGAACTGAGCTTCACCTGCTAGTTCTTTTTCATTTATCCAGAACCTATAAGCTACTATGCCGTTTCCTGTTTTATCAAGATCTAAGTCGTATAGTTCAGGTTCTTTCCACCCATTACCGGTATTATACATTACTTTAACTGATGCTACACCCCATCCCTTATCTGTTGCTTCAACTTCTCCAATCCACCAACCCGAAACCTTTATGGCGAGTGTTGCAAATTTTATTTCGCTTGGTTTAGATATTGAAGCACTTAGTATTTCAGGTTCTTCTTTATCATCCTCTGATGTTATTGTGAATTTAAGTTCTGACCTAGGCTTTATAGTGATGTTTTTCAGTAAGACGTAGTAGTAGCCTTTGTCGGTGTTTGTTACAGTATATGTTACGTTTTCGGGAATTATCTTGTAGTTTTCAAACGGTATGTCGTTCGGTACTCTGAAGGCAACGACTAAGTTGTAGTTTTCATCAAGCTTGTTCTTTATTTTCAACGAAACGGTATGTGAGGAACCGTCGTTTGCTGGTGTATAGTAGTATTCTAGAAGACCTATTTCATAAGGCATTATTCCTTCTCCAACGTCTATAGGTATGCTGTTTGGATAGTCGTTAAATGGTTTGCCTAAATATGTTAGTGTTTTTTCATCTATTGTTCCGTTAGCGTAAATGTCTATTAGTCTAAAGCCTCTCCAATCACCCATTCTAACATCGTAGGGTACTCCGGTTGCTGTTATGAAGAAGTATTTTTGCCCATTGTATATTACAACATTGTTTATGTCGTTATGTGTATGTCCCGTAAGTACTAAATGAACTCCGTTTTCAAGAATTGCTTTGAAAAGCTCCTTCAACTCCTCCTTATGGTTCTTCCAGCTTTCGTAGAAGTAGCCTTCGTTAAAGAGTTTTTCGAAGTCTTCCTCTATTGAGGTAATTTCTATTGTCGCTATTTTCTCGTCTCTTATCTTATATCCGAATATTGGATGGTGCATTGTTAATATTTTTACCTTATCTGGGTTGTTTTTAAGTACGTTCTCAGCCCATTTAATTTGTTCTAAAGGAACCCATCCATCCATTCCAGTATCTAAGAATAGGAATAGGAAGTTCCCTACGGTTACTGTAAAGTTCCTATAACCCATAATTCTTTCCCAAGTTTCAGCGACTCCTGGAGAATCGTATTCATGATTTCCTATGCCAGCATATGATGGTTTATTTAACTGTAGCCAGTACAGTAGGAAGTATTTCCATGCAGATGCTTGTGTTGGTCTTTCAACTTCATCTCCGTTAAATATGAGCATTGTTGCGTTAAGTATGTTAGCTACGTAAGCCATTTCTCTCCAGTAAGGTGTTCCGGCAGGTGTTTTAGTATCGGCAGTGTAGATTAGCCTTATTTTGCTCGGCCATTCCTTAAGAACCCATATACAATGCGGCATTTCAATAACGTAATGTTTCCCTGCTGCAGTAAACGTTATCTTCATGGAATACAGTCCTTCAGTAACATCTTCGGAAACTTTGAATTCGGCAACCCATGACTTCCACTTGCTACTGTAGCTTACACTCTCAAAGCTAAGCTCATAACTTCCAAACTCATTAAACATTGTTAAGCTGAAATCGCTAGGTGAAGCATCCTCACTTAAAGCCAACCTAACCTCTAAAACACCGCCAGCAAGCACTGGTTCAGGATAAGCTAACGTAGGATACTTAACAACTTCAGCATAAAACCTCAGTACAGATTCGCCATAAACACATACAACATTAAACAACATTACAAACAACAATACCATAGCCAACAAAGTAACATGAAACTTCTTCAAAACATCTACACCAAGATAGAACCTACAAACCAATCTATATAAGCACTACTCTAACCAAAAAACAAAACAACTATAAAAATATGAAAACACCGAAAACAAAATAGGGCCCGTAGCTCAGCCAGGATAGAGCACCGGCCTCCGGAGCCGGAGGTCCCGGGTTCAAATCCCGGCGGGCCCGCCACATAC
>CAZGLL010000031.1:0-17034 GCA_964526225.1 uncultured Desulfurococcales archaeon
TCAAGTAAACCGCCATCTGTTGGATCATGCATTCCATGTGTTAATCCGTTTTTAGCTAAAATTAGTGCTTCCTTGATAACCGATGTTCTTTCAGAAAAGCTCTTAGCTCTATCAGCGATCTTGCTTCCCAGAGCTTTTTTCAGTTCATCTTCAAATTCTGAAGCTAAAATAGAAGTTCCTTCCGTAGCCACAGTTTTCGTCATTAAAATTTTGTCTCCCGGCTTAACTCCCGTAGGCAATATGGGTTCGTTAGCGACCGGAATGCCTATTGCCGATGCAATAACTATCGGAGGTCTATTCTTAAGCCCCATAGCTACTTCGGTATGGCCTCCTACAATTGAAATTTTAAGTCTCTTAGCTGCTTCATGTGCGTCTTTCATTATTTCCTCAATAGTGCTTTCGGAAGAGCCTTCGGGAAGAAGTATTGTTAAAGTTACTGCTATAGGTTCCGCCCCTAAACATGCTACGTCATTACTTACTACGTTTATTGCTAATTTGCCTATGTTTTTCGATGCTCCAACTATGGGATCAGTTTTAAAAACCACAGGTACATTGTTTAAACGAATTACTGCCGCATCACCGCCTATTGAAGGTCCATAAACTACTTCTTCCCTAGAATACCCTAGGTACTTGAATACTTTCTCCAAAAGTATTCTAGGGTCAACTTTACCTATAGGTAATGGCTGATCCTTCACAGTATTTTTTGCCATAGTTCATCATCTATTTTCAGCGCTTTTCTTACCTGTTCGCTACTTTCCTTATAGAATCTAACTATAAGTTTATCTCCGCTTTTCAAAACCATATCATCGCTTGGGTTGAGTATCCATTCATGGTTCCTTCTTAAAGCGACAATTACTGCTCCATGTAAGCTAAGGTTTAAATTCTCTATTTTCTTGCCTTCTAAATCTTTAGATGCTTGAACAATAACCACTCTTTCCTCGGATTCCTCAATAACAGTCTTAAGTATAGGATGTGGAGGTATTTCTGAAATGACTATTCCTGCTATTTCAGCTGCCGCGTCAGCTATGTTTTCGAAGCTAATTATGGTTCTTAAAATCGTAACTATTTCATCAGGGTTGGCGTCTTTAAGTTTCATTATAACTTTCCTTTCTAAATCAAGATGTGATTGGTCAATGTATTCTTCGAGTTCGATAACTTCTAGTGCTAAATCCCTATTGTTAGTGGTTATAGCTAGGTAGGCTAAGTCTAACATGAACTCCCCTAAATCCTTCAATGCTATTAATTCTCTAGCTATTTCTTCTTCCACTCTTTCGAAAGACTTTACTTTTTCCTCACGAGTAAGTTTGTCTTTAGCTTCATGCCTAAGCTTGCTTACTGCTTCCCTAGGTCCTCTAACTATTATTACGTCGCCTGATTCTAGAACATAGGTTTCCATAGGGCTAAATGTCCATGTATGCCCTTTCCTAGCAGCTATAATGTCTAATGCTATGTTTAGTTGTGAGAAAACATTCCCTATAGTCTTATTAGCTATTACACTTCCCTCACGAATCTTAATTCTCGAAACAACCTCTTCCCCACCTATTAACGCCGCCCTTACTGAATCATGTAGTGGCATATTGAGAAGTGTTAGTACTGCTAAGTCTCCTGCAGCATCCGAAATCTTATCCGTTGCCGAAGCAAGCTTCAAAACGCCAACCATGGACTCAGCGTCTTCAGCGTCTCTTACTGAAAGCGACGCTTGCATTACAAGCAGGTTCCAAAGCTCATCAATGTACTCCTCCATTCTCAAAACTTCGTTAGCAAGTTTCTTATCATTATATACTAACGCGTAATATGCTAGGTCTATTATTAGGCTTGAGAAGTTTTTCATATCGGTTAGTATTTTTCTTACAGGAATAGCCCTATACTTAATACGGGTAGGTAGTTTTACAGGTGACACTTTTTAAGAGGCACCTCAAAGCTATAATTACATAGATAACTGTTAAAAGATAAAGCTAACGCTAGACAGAAACTTAGGGGGTGCGGTAAGTGTGGACGCATACACTATTACTCCTGCCGAACTAGTTACCTTAGGCATATTAATTGCGTTCATAGGATTTTTCATAATATTTTTCGCGATAGCTTACAGTATTTTCAAATCAGCGAGTAAAGGAGAAGCCAAAGCTGAAGGAGGAGGTGTTATAATAGTAGGGCCTATACCTATAGTTTTCGGAAGTAGCCAGAAAGTAGCAAAAATAGTTATGATATTAGCAATAGTGTTACTCATAGTTACAATACTATTTTACTTAGTACCCTATATTATCATGTATAGGTGAAAATTGTATGGAGCGTTATGAGAAATCAAATACTATAGCTAAACTTTTAGGATTAGGAATACTGCTGATAATAATAGGTTTTGCCCTAATATTTATTTCAACAGCGTTAGCAGCACTTCAGCAACAGCAAGGTAACGTTAACGTTTCAGGAGGTGTTCTTGTAGTCTTCGGATTTATACCTATAGGTTTCGCATTCGGCCCACATAGTGACATAATCATGATTATTCTCCTAATACTTGCCTTAGCAATAATGATACTAGGTTTTATTCTTAGAAAAGTACATGTATGAGTTATTTACACATTAGCTTAAGGTGGTTTAGGTTTTGGAAAAACTAGCTCTCTATGGCGGAGAGCCATTTATTAAACATAAAATACTCATCGGTCCTACAATAGAAGATGATGATGTTGAAGAAGTAGTTAAAGTTCTTAAATCACGTCTTCTCTCAATGCTCGCTGGAAGCTATGGTAAAAGGTTTGAAGAAGAATTTGCTAGGAAAATAGGTGTTAAACACGCTATAGCCGTTGCTAACGGTTCAGTAGCATTATATGTTGCATTGAAAGCATGCGGTATAGGGCCTGGAGACGAAGTTATAGTCCCATCATTTACATTTACTTCAACAGTTACCAGTGTAATTTACGCTAATGCTATTCCAGTCTTTGCAGATATTGATCCGGAAACATACACTATAGATCCGGAAGATGTACGTAGGAAGGTGACTGATAAAACTAAGGCGATAATAGCTGTTCACCTCTTTGGTCATCCAGCAGAAATGGATGAGTTAAGGGAAATAGCTGATGAGAAAGGGCTTTTCTTAATAGAGGATTCAGCTCAGGCAATAGGCGCTAAATATAAAGGAGAATATACTGGCTCATTGGGTGACATAGCGGCTTTTAGCCTTTATGCAACGAAAAACATTACAGCAGGTGAAGGTGGGGTAGTAACTACAAACGATGATGCATTAGCTGAACGAGCTAAGCTAATTAGGAGCCATGGTGAAAGGTTAAGGTATTTTAGTGAAACATTGGGGTTCAACTTTAGAATGACTGAAATGCAAGCTGCTTTAGCATTAAGCCAGCTTAAGAAGCTTGAAAGATTTAATAGGGAAAGAAGAGTACGTGTTAAAAAATACCTAGAGGTCTTAGAAAAGTATTCTGATAAGATCAAATTGCCTACTGAAAGAAAACATGTCGTTAGTTCATGGAGTATTTTCGAAATATTATTGGAAAAACCTAAGTTAGCCAATATGAGAGATGAAATATTTAAGGCTATAAGAGCCGAAGGAGCACCTATAGCGATAATGTATCCTAGAGTAGTATATGAGCATCCATTTATGAAGAACCTTGTAGGGCACGGTAAAGGATGTCCATGGAAATGCCCGTTCTATTCCGGAAAATATGTAAACTATAGAAACACTAGAACACCTGTTGCCGAAGAAGTTTCGAAGAAATGTCTAAGTCTCTACACCGACCCAATAACACCTTTGGAAGATGTTGAAGCAATAGCTAACGCTATAGTAAAAGTAATTAGGTATTTCGACAGTAATACGTAAAGGTAATGGTTCAAAGCTATCTCTCGTAGGTCTCCCCCTTAAGGTATTACGCCCGCCCTTTTCAGAGGATTTTTATATGGAAATCCCGGGTAAATATACCTATATAGATATACCTAGAATTATACTTCATGTATTACTGTTTTGCTGAAGCGTCAAAATTTTAAATACTCTACCATGAGATAGATTATGTTGCCCATGGTGTGACTCTACAATAAACCATTAACGATTATGGTGTAGTTCATGGAGGTTAGGGTTGCGGAGGCGGGGAAGGATAGCGTAGAGGTTATTAAGTCTGATGGAAGTGTTGAAAAATTTCTCATGGAGAAAATTGAGAGGAGCCTAGAAAATACCCTGATTGAACTATCTGTTGTAACAGCGCAGCCTATACCTGTAGATATACACCCTATAGTAGAGAGAGTATGTAAAGAGGTTTTTGAAAGAGCAAAACGTAATGGTGGAAGGATTCTTTCTAAGGAAATATCTGATATTATTGAGAGAACCCTTGTAGAATTAAGTATTGAAAAACCTCTTTATGAGGAAGTAGCTAAAGCTTACGCTCTAAAACGTATTTACAAGGAAGCAGGATTTTACAATAAACTTCTTGACAAGAGGGATCTCAAATTAACCTTTAACTCCATTAAGCTTCTTGAAAAAAGATATTTGCTTAAGAATTCTGAAACTCTCAAGCTCGTCGAAACTCCCCAAATGCTTTTTAGAAGAGTGGCAAAACATCTTGCCTCGATAGAGAAACTCTATGGGGCATCGGATGAAGAAATAGCTAAAGTTGAAGATGAATTTTACAGAATACTTAGCGAATTAAAGTTCATACCTAACTCTCCAACACTTATGAATGCTGGCACAAAAGTAGGTATACTTTCAGCATGTTTCGTACTTCCAGTAAGAGATGCCATGACTACTCCTGATGGAGAAGGTATAATGGATTCTTTAAGGGCTATGGCGCTTATCCAAAAATCTGGAGGAGGGACAGGATGGGATTTCTCCGAATTAAGACCTGAAGGAGATGTCGTAGCTTCAACAGCAGGGGTTGCTTCGGGACCGTTAAGCTTCATGAGAATGTTCGATGTAGCAACAGATGTTATTAAGCAGGGAGGTAGAAGACGTGGAGCAAACATGGGGGTACTCCATGTCTGGCATGCTGACATAGAGAAGTTCATTAAAGCGAAATCAGGTAAGCTTAAGGACGTTGTTCTTCAGAACTTTAATATTTCGGTAGGAGTATATGATAGATTCTTTAAAGCGGTAGAGAAAGGTGAAAAATGGCCCCTAATTAACCCTAGAAAAACACTCCTAGACAGAAACTTAGGTCATGATTCTAGATTTTACGGAATAGTTAGAGCAAGACATAATATTGAAGAGGAATGGGTTCAAGAGGAAATCCTTAAGGAACTTGAGGAACGAGGTGGCACTATACTTCTTTCCGAAACAAAAATGCTAACATTCGATGAGGCATTAGCAATAGCTGAAAATGAAGGGGCAATTGTAAGGGAAATTGAAGCTAAAAAGCTCTTCAACGAAATAGCATATTCGGCATGGGATTCTGGAGACCCCGGACTACTATTTATAGATACAATTAATAGAAGGCATCCAGTATGGTACTTAGGTAAGATTAATGCTACTAATCCTTGTGGTGAGGTTCCGGCTCTTCCCTGGGAATCATGCAACCTAGGATCAATAAACCTCGAAAAATTCGTTAAAGAAGAAAACGGAAAACCAACAATAAACTGGGAGGATTTAGGAAGAACTGTGAGAATAGCAGTAAGGTTTCTCGACAACGTTATTGACGCTAACAAGTATCCTCTTAAGCAAATTGGAGAAGCTACTAAGAGAACTAGGAAGATTGGTTTAGGTGTTATGGGATGGGCGCATATGCTAATAAAACTCAAAATACCATACGATTCCCCCGACGCACTATATTTAGCGTATCACTTAATGGAGTGGATAGAGTACAATGCAGTATTAGAATCCATTATGCTTGCCGGTAGAAGAGGAAGCTTCCCAGCATATGACCCAGAAAAGTATCGTCCAACATGGCTAACAGCTAAATCGTTGAAGGAAATATTTGAAATCTCAGGTATTAAAGAAGAAGTTTCTGAGCATGTGAAGAAACTCGTTAGTGAAAGACCGCTTGTTGATTGGAAAACTATTGAGGCTTTAAGGAAGAAAATAGGTTTGAGAAATGCTGCAGTTACATCAATTGCCCCTACTGGAAGCATAAGCATTATTGCTGGAACAACATCAAGTATTGAGCCCTTATTTGCAATAGCTTTTGTAAGGCATGTAACAGTAGGCACTTTCATAGAAGTTGACAAACTTTTTCAAAAAGAGATAATGGAGTACGGTGTTGTCGATAAAAACGTGTTTAAGGAAATAGCTAAAACTGGAAGTATAGCTCACATGGAAAACATACCTTACAATTTAAGGAGAATCTATAGAACAGCTCATGATATTGAACCTACATGGCATATTCTTCACCAAGCAGTTTTCCAGCAATGGACAGACCAAGGAGTAAGTAAAACAATAAATATGAGGTCAGAAGTACCTCCCGAAGCAGTTTATGAAGCATACATGTTAGCTTGGAAACTCGGATGTAAGGGAATAACCGTTTATAGAGACAAAAGTAAATCACAGCAAGTAATTTATTTCGGAGTAAATTCGAAAAACGAAGGAAAGGAGGAAGAGAATGGTGAAAGTGAAAAGAAATCTAAGCTCATACCTAAAGCTCTTAAGCTAACTTCAACAAGAGTTAGGATAAAGAATGAAGAATATGTGAGTGCTTCGGAAGAATATGCTGGTGGATGCTTAACCTGCGATATTTAGGGAGAATTAATGCTACATGTATATACGGGAGATGGTAAGGGAAAATCAACAGCAGCTATAGGTTTAGCAATAAGGGCTTTAGGTTGGGGAAAAAAGGTTTTCATAATTCAATTGTTAAAAGGTTGGGAAACAGGTGAGAAACGTCTTTTTGAATACTTAATTTCCCACGGATACCCTTTAAAATACGTATGTACGGGACCTGAAAGATTCTTAAGTTTAGAAGCTCCTTCACCTGATATTGTTGAAAAAGTAAATAGGGTGCTTGATGAAGCCATTTTAGAAATAGAGAGAATGAAGCCTGATGTTATAGTAATTGATGAAATTAATGTTGCTTTAGCTTATAGCATCGTTCCTATGGAGAAAGCGTTCAAGCTAATAGAATTAGCTGAGAAAATAGGTGCTGAAATAGTTTTTACAGGTAGAAAAGCTCCTAGAGAAATTATCGAGAGAGCGGACTTAGTTACTGAAATGAGGAAAATAAAGCATTATTTCGATAAAGGAGTTTTTGCTCGGAAAGGTATAGAATTTTAAGAACATGCTTAAATTTCTTTAACGGCGAAAAAGGTTAAAAAGAGCTACTATAAGAAACAGCGGAAGAGATTGAAAGTTTAGAGGAGTACACGCAATGGTACTGGAAGTTGATGAGGAAACAAAGGAAGCACTCAGAGAAGCACTTAAGGACATGGTAAATACTGTTGAATGCCTTGTTTTCACATCTAATGAACCCGAGTGTGAATATTGTCAAACAACACTTGACTTATGCGAATTACTAAAGGAAACATCTAATGGGAAAATAGTTGTAAAGGTTTTCTGGAAAGAAAGAGATAAAGAGGCTTTTCAAAAATACTACGTTAGCAGAGTTCCATCGGTCCTACTCTATAATGGTTATATAAGATATACAGGCATACCTGCAGGTGAGGAAGTAAGAGGCTTAGTAGAAACGATTATTAGAATATCAACAAATGATTCGGGACTTAATCCTCAAACAATAGCTGAACTTAAAACTAAGCTTAAAGGGAAAGCATATGTTGAAGTTATAGTTACGCCAACCTGCCCTTACTGCCCATATGCTGTTTTAGAAGCAAACATGTTTGCTTTTGCAAGCGAAGGAAAAGTGATAGCTGATACTGTCGAAGCTTTAGAAAATAGTGACATAGCAGATTTATATGGTGTTACAGCAGTCCCTACCGTAGCTATTAATGGTAATGTAGAGTTCATTGGAGTTCCTAGAGAGGACATGTTACTTAAGGCAATACTTAGATTTCAGAGAGAGGACATAAAATTACCTTTCCATCCGGAGAAAATAGGTTATCATAGGCATTACCATCGCGGATTCGGTTATGAAGAATTCTAAAATTCTAATAATAATGCAAAATTTTTAATACATAAAATCCATATATTCTCCAAGTCTCTTAAAGAAACGATCTCTGCTAATACTATTAGGCCCTATGTTTTCGACAGCGAAACTAGAAGCCACAATAGCGTATGCTATAGCTTTCTCTAAATCATAGCTTCTAGAGTAAACATATGTGAAGAAAGATGTAAAAACATCTCCTGCTCCAGTAGTCGATTTAACACTTACATGAGGATATGTTGGAAATTCAAAGTATTTACCATTACTAACAACATAGACTTTCTTCGAAGATGTAACAATAGCTACTTCTACGCCTAAACTATATGTTTTCTCTAGAAACTTACGAATACTTAACCCTTCAGCTAAAGCTAAGTATTCATCAATTGAGGTTCTGAAAATATTTACGAACTTAAGAACTTTCCAAACATTCTCATTAGGCTTTATGTGTACTTTTAAGTTTTCATCGACAACTCTTAGGTATCCTTGTGGGTCTAGGGAAACTAAACCTACTTTATATGCGTCACTTAGGAAAGTAACTTTAATTTCCTTATAAACTGGAGAGAACATATAAACGCTTTCCGAGCTAAAGTCTATGTGGTTTATTTCCCCTGAAAAACTAAGTAAAAATAGTTGTCTTCCATTTTCCTCCACTAATCTAAATTTCGTAGTCTGTTTAGAGCTCTTAGTTATGTAAAGTTTACTTAGCGAAGCAATTTCGTTTTCTAATGCTTTAGGAAAATCGTAACCCACACATGAGTATACGGTTGGTCTTACACCAAATACACTATGAAGAGGTTTTACAGAGTATGCTGGGGGCCCGCCTAACATGTTTTTATATGTCCTATGCTTAATGACTATTTCATCTAATGTTAGGTTTCCCGCAATAATCAAAGGTGCTCACTTTCTTCCTCGGTAGGCAAAAGAATAGTAAACTGCAGCAATTTAGTTTAATCCTCGGTTGGGTAAGTTGACCCCATCATTTTTCGGTCCGGGAGTAAATCCTCATCGGACACTACTATTTTTAGTTTAGTTAGAAAATATATGTGTTTGTGTTGTTCAAAACGATATGAATTTAACGGCGTTAAAGATTTATTTATGGTCTCAAATTTAAATATCAAGTGTTAGAGAGGAGATAAAAGCCCATGAGCAACTATACTTTCGAAAGACTTGAGATGCCATGTGAAATAGTTGCTAAGAAGTTAATGCCAACCATTAGAGCACTAGTAGCTGAAGTACTAGTTAGAAAGTATGGATTCTCTATTTATGAAACGGCGAAAATACTAGGTTTAACACCAGCCGCTATTTCAAACTACCTTTTAGGTAAGAGAGGCGCCGATACCTTCCCGGAGCTTAAAGAAAATAGGTTAGCGTATAATCTAATACTGCTATTAGCCGATAAAATAGCTTCACAAAGATGTACAAGTATTGAATGTGGAGAAATAATATGCACAATATGTAGGACGCTAATTAAGAGCTCAAGGGTTGTGTGAGATTTTAAGCTTAAATAATGTAGGGAGAAGGTGACGTGGAGAGAAAAGTTGTTTTAGTAAGATATGGCGAAGTAACGTTAAAATCACCTTATGTTAGAGAATTTATGGAGAAGAAGCTAATTGAACACATAAGTTACATTTTAAAAAAACATGGATATGTAAATGCTAATGCAAGGAAAACTCCTGGAAGAATATTCATTGAGAACATTGATGATGTAGCCGAAGTAGCTAAAAAAGTTTCTAAAGTTTTCGGCGTTGTTTCAACAAGCCCCGCTATAGAAGTCAAAACAGATATTGATGAAATAAGAAAGTCTGTTGTAAAATACGCATTTAATATTCTAAGAGGTAATCAGTCATTTGCGATTAGAGCTAGAAGAGTGAAAAAGTTTCCAATAAACAGTAAGGAATTAGAAAGAATATTAGGTGCGGAAATCCTTGAAAAACTAAAGGATAGAGAATTAAAGGTGAACCTTACATCACCTGATACGGTAATTTATGTTGAAGTTAGATCGAGAAAAACCTACATTTACCATGAAGTTTTTAACGGTGTTGGAGGGTTACCCTATGGTGTTGAAGGAAAGGCTATTTCGTTAGTTTCTGGAGGAATAGATTCTCCTGTCGCAACATGGCTTATTATGAAACGTGGTGTTAAAGTAGTACCTGTTTTCTTCAACAGCGGCCCATTTACTTCAAAAGAGGCTATAGAAAAAGCTTATGAGATAATAAAGATTTTAAGAAAATGGGTTCCTGAAGAGGAATTTTATTTTTACGAAGTGGACTACGGTGGCGCTTTAAAAACGATTGTTGAGAATGTAAGGCCCCAACTAGTGTGTTTAGCATGTAAAAGAACAATGTTTAAAACAGCAATCGAGCTAGCTAAAGTTGAGGAAGCCAAAGCTATAGTTACAGGTGAAAGCTTAGGTCAAGTTGCTTCACAAACACTAGATAATATTTACGTAATAAGTTATGGTCTAGGATATCCTATTCTAAGACCGCTTATAGGGCTAGATAAGGACGAAATAATCGAATTAGCTAGGAAAATAGGTACATATGATGTTTCCTCAAGGAATGTTATCGAATGTAAAGCTTCCCCTGTATATAGAGGTTTTAAAGCAATAGCTCATGCGACTCTAGATGTAATTTTAGAGCTCGAAGAAAAATTGAGAATAAATGAGTTAGCTAAAGAATTAGCTGAAAACTCTAGAAAAATTGAAATTTAGAAGCCCCTTATATGCTTCTAACTATGGTGAAAGGTCTTATTTCGAAATGAACCTTAACTATTTCGTTTGAACTTAGCGGTATATATGCTACATTATAGTCATAATCAATGACTCCTAAAAATGAGTTTTTGATAGCAGATCTTTTTTCAGCTCCAACTATTTTCCAAGGTATTTTCATTCTTACCAAAATATCCTTGTTTAGCATGTTGTATAAGGTCGTTTCAAAAACATTCTTGTTAAAACTTAGCCCAACAACAATTACATGTTTTGGTTGTAACTCGGTAAGTACAATATTAGAGGGTACAGTAGTCATCACAGGCTTTAACATATTAGCTACACTAAACCAATCAATACCTCCCCTATCCCAACAGCCTCTATGCAATGAGATAAACGTTCTTCTTGCTTCTTTGATTTCGACAATATCACCTTTAACCTTAATTTTACTTGGATAATCTGTATGGATACTTATGCCATGTGTTTTAGAGCAGTATGATATCCAGAGAGGAATTTCTCCTTCAAATGTTTCATCGTAGTTTAATGGTTTAGCATTTACTGTTAAATAAGCTGGAAACCATAGAGTACCCCCTAGGAAATCAAGTTCTAGTTTTAGATTGGGAAAACCTTCGAAAACTATGTAGTTATTCACTACTCCATACACAACATTTTCCCCGGATTTGAGTACGAAATAATCTTTCCCATCATCGACTAATATTGGTGTTTTATCCAAGTTTTTCAAAAAAACTTTAACCACATACTTATGCTTCTTAACCTCTAAAATACCGTTTTTAATAGAAAGTTCTAAATCATTTTTCAACGTTACTTCATTAGTATTCTCTCTATTCAGCGCAATAGTGTCTATCTTGATATTAGAATATGTTCCTAAAGGCTTAGTTGATGTCTTAACTAATACGTTATTAGAGTAACTGAATCTAAGATTTTCCATACTCCAGGGGGTGAAGGTTATAATGTTTCTGCTATGTTTAATTCTGTATTTATAATGAAGCTTATTTAAGCATTTAACTATTTCTTCACGTATTTTCCTCCTTATTTCAGCTAGTTCTTCATAATGAAGCGTTTTACTTATACGGGTAAGTTTCGATTTTACGTAGATCTCTTTACCCGATGAACAATTAATTATGAGTTCCTCACCATTAGCTATAACCTTAAAACATCCGCTAAAGAGCTTTGATTCTATTCTACCACATTCTCTACTAATGGCTTTAGCTAAACCTTCAAAGCTAAGGTATTTTAGATCATCTATTTTACATCCTTTAGCTATTTTTTCTAACAGCTTAATTCCTAGAAAAAATGCTTCATTTGGCATGCTACTCGACTACCAATTTATTAATATTGTTATCTCATGGGAAATAATGTTTTCTCGGCAACTGTAGGAAAGAATATTAGATACGAGCTGTAAATATATATATGGCAGAGCGGTGGGAGAAGGGACACATCTGCAATCATAATGTATCTGAAAAACAATGTTTCAAAACAACTCCAAAACACTCCTTTATATTTAGAAACTCAACAATAAATTTCGTTAAAAGAAAATTCCGCTGAACATCACCTCATATCACGATGGATGTAGAGAACTTAAACATGGCTTTGAAATAGTTAGGATAATGATTTAACGTTAAAGATGAAGTCTCGTAAATGATATAAGTTTACTCTAGTCCATGCAGATTTAAACGTCCCCTCCCACCGCGATGACGCCATTCACTTATTTTTTCTGCTAAACCGTCAAGAGATGGGAAAAGTAGTGTACCGACACCTATAGCAATTGAAGGTTCATATGTTGCTGCGTAAAATATGAACTGTGTTGTAGACCCTAGGAAGTATATCAATATGAAACCTGTGAATACTGAAAGAAACCAGTAATAAGGATAGTACTTTTTGGAATCTATTTTCCCAGAAAAAATACTGTAAATTAGCGGTAGTATGGCGAAAACTATGTTCATGTAGATGTTTGAATGTACAGACATGCCACCGTAAATGGGCCACACTTTATAGTTAAATAGCCAACCCCATGGTGGTGAGGAATAACTATGCCCTCCTTTACTTGATAAGTGCCATTTCATTGCGAAAACGTGTTCATCATAAACCCTTTGAAAACCATAGTAAAGATTGTCTTTTTCATTAGCGAAATAGGTTACAAACGGGATCCATGTTGCTACGTAGATAAGTCCGACTAAGAGAACATAAAGTAGAATTTTCCATAGCCTTTCTTTGCAATAGTTACGTAAGATTATTAGAAATGCTGGTAAAGCGAAGAGGGCTGTGTACTTTGAAGCTAAAGCCATCCCATAAAATATGAAGGCTAAAGTTTTCCTACGGTAAATTAGTGCTGTAAACGATGCTGTAAGGAAGAACGCTACATAGATGTCTAACATCGCTATATAGCTAAGATTTCTAAGTATAGGGTCAAAAGCAACTATAAATGAGGAAACAATGGCTAAAACTTCGTCACTAAGCTTCTTTACTACAAGGAAAACAAGGAAAATCATTGCTACATGAAGTAGAACTCCAGGTATTCTCCATGAGAAATAGGTGTCACCTAGGATAAGCATTGAAATAAAAATAATGTACTTAGCAAGTGGTGGATGTTCTAAATTTAGGTTCTCCTTTAAATTGAGACCTTCATATTCGGGATAAGGTGTTGCAGTAACGTTTATTCCGAAAATCTTTATTCCAATATTTTTGGCTGCAGTCACATAGTATATTTCATCGCTAACATATGTTTTGCTTTTATTAATTGCTACAATACCCGTGTATAGAGTGTATATTGCTAAAGCGAGAAGTATTATCGCCGTTAAATGTCTACGATATTCTACCGTATGCAACTTTTCCTTCAATAACTGTGGCGATAACTTTAGCCTCACTTGGTTTCTCCTTGAATATGTTTTTGTTTAGAATAACGAAGTCAGCCTTATAGCCTTTCCTAAGGACGCCTTTATCTTTCTCGTTAAGTATTAAACTACCGTTCCTAGTGTACATTTTAAGAGCTTCATTTATTGGAACTCTTTCGCCAATTCCTTCATCACTTATTGCTGCTTCAAGATTAATAAGTGGATCGAATGGTTCAACAGGGGCATCTGAGGAGAATGAAATAAGCAATCCTTTCTTCGATAAAGTATAGAACATGTACGCATACTTACTACTTTCACCTATTACATTAGGTAGCCACGTATCCGAAATTCTAAAGTGTGGTTGAACGGAAATGCCAAAGATTTTTCGTTTAGAAAGTTTTTCAATAATGTCTGGTGGCGTTAAACTGCAATGCTCTATTCTAATACTACTTAGAAGACTTTCTTTAACATTCAATATTTCCTCAATAGCTCTATCGCCTATGGCATGAACTGCTACTAACATGCCCAGCTTCCTAGCTTTGCCAACAATGTTTTCTAAAACACTACTGGTTATGAGGAGTTCACCTTTACTTTCCGATCTAACGTAGTTATGTCTTAAAGCGGCTGTTCGACCTCCAAAACTACCATCGCCTATAACCTTAATTCCCGTTACTTTCAATTTTTCATTACCGAAGCGTCCTTTAATCGTAAGTTTAAGCAATAATTCAAGGTATTTTACGTCGAAAAACACTCTAACTTTCAATAGCGTGTTTGTACATTGTAGAATGTAGAATTCTAGGGGATCAGTGTTCATTGAAGCTACTGTTGTTAAACCCTTACTTAATAGTTCATTTAAGACTTCATTCATTAATTTAACATACTGTCTAGGTGGAGGTTTAGGTATTTTCTCCAATACATATTCTAAGGCTTTTTCTTTGATTACACCTGTAGGTTTACCATTACTATCCACTTCAACTCCTTCTACAATTTCGGGGTTATCCCATAGCCTTACTTTCTTAAGTAACTGTGTATTAGCTACTCCAACATGTCCACATACACGTACTATTAGAACCGGTTTTTCAGGTACTACTTCGTCTAAGTCATGTCTTGTTGGTATTTTTTCCTCACGAAACAGTTTTTCATTAAAACCTCTACCTATAATCCAAGGCGTTTTTGCTTCTCCAAGTTTACTAAATAGTTCATCAAAACTTCTAACACTAGATAGGTTAATCCATTGCTTCTGAAGAGCAAGCCACTTCAAATGTAAATGAGAATCTATAAATCCAGGGGTAACTGTTGCCCCATTTAAATCGATAACTTTAGCGCCCAAGTACTTGTTCTCTAATGACTCACCAACATCAATTATTTCATTGCATGCTACAGCTAAGCTATTAACCCTAGGGTTTAGTGGGTCTTGAGTAAAAATTTCAGCATTAGTGTAAACCGTTATTTTACACATGACCTATCTTCACTAAGCTACAGTACTTTGTTTCTCGCAAAATAAATCTTAACTCCACCAAGCTTAAATACCTACTTCACCGAGTGATAATGTGGAATGATGATACTTGCCCCCCAGAGACGGAGATGATGTCATTACCGCGAACTGACCAAAACATGAAATAATCACACTTAAGGTGCACTATTGTGTCTGAGAAGTATGAATGTGAAAAACCACCATGCATCCATGTAGTTCCAGATCATAGGAGGAAAAAATTTGCAATATTTTTCGAAGACGACGAAGGAAACGTATTATATGTTGAATCTTCGAAAATAAAGGAGGCCTATAAGAAAATAGTTGAGCTTGAACGTAAACACTATAGAGAAGCCACAGGAGACGAAATAGATCGGATAGCTAGGGAAAAACTTAACGTAGAACCCGTAGAGTATGTTGAGGAAGAATTTTAACTTCCATAGAGACATTAGTTGATAAGACTTTTTCAGCAAGGCACTTAATTAGCATTGTCTTTTAATAGTTTTGTAGAGGTGATTGTTTGAAAGCGTATGTTTCGGTCGATATGGAGGGATTACCTGGAGTAGTTTCTCCCATTCACACTTCACCTAAGGGGTTCCTACATGAGGAAGCAAGAAAAATAATGACGAAAACGGTGCTTACAGTCGTTGACGAACTTTCTAAGCACGGATTCGGCGAAATATATGTTGCAGATAGTCACTGGTACATGGCTAACATAATATATGAGGATCTTCCGGAAAACGTGTTTCTAATACGTGGAATTCCTAGACCATATAGTATGGTTTATGGAATCGATGAATCCTTCGATGCAACATTATTCATAGGATACCATGCAAGAGTAGGTTCACGAGGCGCAATTCTAGAACACACATACAGTAGCACCTATATTAGAGGAATCAAAGTGAACGGTGTTGAAGCAAGCGAATACTATCTCAACGCTCTAGTAGCAGGACACTACAACGTACCAGTAATTTTAGTAGCAGGAGACAACAAATTAGGAGAGGAGGTTAAAGAGAGAACACCATGGACAAAATACGTTGAACTCAAAAAATCAATAACAAGATACGCAGCAATAAACCCAAACCTAAATGTAGCATTAAAGAAACTCAGAAACGGAATAAAAGAAGCAATAAACGATCTAAGAAAAGGCAAAATGAAACCCCTAAGAACCAAGGAGCCAGTAGAAATAGAAATAACACTACCAAACAGCGGATACGCAGACATAGCAGAGTACATACCTGGAACAATAAGAGTAAACGGGTGCACAATAAGATATGCAGCTAAAAACATTATCGAAGCATACAAATACCTACAAGCAACAGTGTATATAGCATCAGCACTAGATACCCTGTATTCAACGCTTCTAAAATGATAATAAAAACATTAGTGCATCTTTTTGCTATACGCTTTTCTCTCTTCTTTTAAAACTCTTCTTATAGCTTTAACAATAACATCCCAGCCACTTAACCAACCGTGTTCGGTAAACATTTCAACAGGTATAGTCCATGTAGAAAGAGCTTTGGTAATTATAGGGTATAAGAAATAGTCGTAAACTATGTTTTCTCTAATAAGACCTTCCATAAAAGCAAGGAATTTAATCTCTTCAGACTTAGGTATTACAAACGTCGCGATAATCTTATAGTCGCCAATAACTTTAGCAAACCTAGGCATTATTGGAGTATTCCATAAGGTATTAATGAAATTTAGCATAGATTTCTTATCATAAAAGTCAATGATTCCATAAAGGTGCTTAGACATTTCAGGATGAAAAACAGCAACTCTAGGAACATAGCCTAAAATTACACCATAACCTACTAAGTGTTTTACATAATGATGCTTAACAGTTGTAGGACTTAAATTAAGGGATTTACCTAGCTCTACATAATCTTTAAATGCATTAACTTCCAACTCCTCTAAAATCCTAACATCATGAACATCAACCTTAATTTCGTATCGTGGTTCCTCTAAGATATTTAAAGGAAGAACATA
>CAZGLL010000032.1:0-15758 GCA_964526225.1 uncultured Desulfurococcales archaeon
GTTATTCCTAAGGTTATAGTGAAAATGATGGCAAGTTATTATGGTGTAGATCCTGAAAATATTACGCATCTGGAGCTTCAATACTCTAATGGTGTAATATTCTTAACAATACCTAGTGGGGAGCCAGTAAGAAATATAGCATCAAGGTCAGCAAAAATAATAGTAGAAACGATTATGAAAAACCTGTTGCGGGGGAAGAGGAAGAACGCAAATTAGGCCATCTATCTTGATTTTAATCTGGTTTTTCATCCTCCTCTTCCTCACCTTCTGGAATTTACATGCTCTTTCAAGGGTATCTCCTTTAAGTTGGGAGGCTGTTGGACTTGTCTTCACCTATGTTTTCCTGTTCATAGTGTCTGTGATTGTTCTTTTACTTCTAATATTGGTTGCGCTTATTAGGAAGAACTGTAATTTTTAGTGTTGATGATTAGCGTAGTTGTTCCTTCGTGGTGTGAGCCTAGAGAGTATTTGCTTATGTGTTTACGTAGCCTAAATAGTCAAAGTCTCGACAGGAGAAGTTATGAGATAATTCTTGTAGATGGTTGTTTAAACCCCGACCAGGAAGTTTACAGCTTAGCTGACAAGGTTCTTTACGCGCCAAGGGGGAAGCTTCATGCAAGACATTTAGGAATAGTTAATGCTAGAGGGGACATTATTGTTTCATGCGATGCGGACACCATTTATCCTTATAACTACATTGAGAAAATAACGGAGCCATTCAAGGACCCGGACGTTGTTGCTGTTGCCGGGACAGCATCGTGGGATCTTTTCTGGGATGTTCTAGCATACCCGGTGAAAATAGCTCACTACGGTAGCAGGCTTTCAGGACGTGCTTCAGCGTTTAGGAAATGGGCCTATTTTGCTGTTGGAGGATTTGACCTAACCGTGGACCAAGGCAATTGGAGGTTGCTTGAACTAGAGGAGGAAATAAGGTTCTACCGTAAGCTGAAACAGCTAGGTAAAGTAGTTGTTGTAGACACTAATGTTAAACATTTAGCATGGGGTAGACATTAGGATTTCTTAAACAGCCTTGAAACATAGATTCTGGCAACACGGTACCTTCTATAGTCTTTTAGCTTAGGGAACACCCTGTAGAATCTTTCTTTCATCCATGCTGCAACATGCCACTGGCCAGGAGGCATACCTTCCGCAGCTGCTTCGTCCATAGCTATTCTCCACATTTCATCATATGATCTCCTACTAACCTGCATTATTCTAAATCTTCTCCTAAACTCCTTACTATACGGATTAGTTATGCCGAATCGTTCAAACAACTTTCTAAACTCCGGCCTTTTCTTGAACAAGTATCTTGCCAAATGAATGTCCACAACAGGTAATTCACAACCGCAGTCAAGAAGCGTCATGTCGATTCCTTTATATCCTAAATGTTTAACATCAACTCCTTTAAGCTTAAACTCTCTCATCCTCTCCCTATCACAATACCTAATAGCGGGCTCCACTCTTCTAAACGTGTTTGCGTTTTCACAAATAGACACTAAATGCGCTCTAGAAAGGCCGAAAGGCCGATACTCCGAATACTCTAAGGGGCACCATGCTTCTTCCGGGCTTGGAATATCAGATAGGAGCTTGTCAATAACCCTTCTATCACCGTCTACGGATCTTAAATTTGTATGGACAAATCCCATTACGAAGCCTTTCCACTTATCCTGCTCCTTAGCATGGTACATGTATTTTCTTCCAAGAATCCTCCAGTATCGTTCAACCATTTAAGCTACCTCTCTGGCTGGCTTATGGATCCTTCTAGTATCTCTCTCAAAAACAAGTTTAATAGAGTCTCCAACAACTAATGCACATATTTCATTATCGCACTCTATAATGTCTGGTTCTTTAACTACATCAGAATAGTTGACTGTTTTTTCCTTTTTGTAGCAGATATCTACAATCCTATATTTTGGACCTTGAATTTGCAAGGCTATTTTACATGGAACCATATATCCTTCTTTTCTTATCTCGTTAATGAAGTATTTGACGTCATCAGGTAGTTTCGGCTCTTTAACTTCTGTTAGCCACATTTTTATCTCCAATACTTAATGTGGAGCGGTTATATTTATATATACAATATAATATATAATATATTAGAAACACATGTATAGTGTTGTAAGGTGTCAACCTATGGGGTACCATACAGTATATTTAACTAAAGAGTTGGAAACATTGGTGGAAATTTACAAGAAGAAAACCGGTAAATCGTTCACTAAAATTGTTCAAGAGGCTCTAATGGAGTATTTAACTACCCATATCTAGAAAGGTTTATATAGTATATGGTAATATATTATATCTCGGAGAACTAAAGAGGTGATTAAACATGAGTGAAGAGGAAAAAATTAAATGCGAAATATGTGGCGAAGAATTCGACCCAGACGAAATAGTATTCATAACACCCGATGGTGAATACGAATACCCTTACGGTACAGATGGATTAGCAATATGTGAATACTGTCTTGAAGGAGAAGAATCCTATCCTGTGGCTAGGGTTACAATAGGGTATAAGGGATATAAACTGCCTGTTCTAACACTTTACGGGCACTTCTACTTTGTTGCGGAAGACGACATACCCAGCGATATTTATGATGAAGTAATGCCGATAATACATGAAATCGCAGATGAACTTCACGAAGCTATTAGATGGGTTCATGTTGATCCTTGGAGAGGCTATTACGACATTAGCTCGGATAAGCTAAGTAAATGGGTTCTCGTAGCTGATGACTGTATTTTAGCGGGATCCGATGATGCTAGGGAGCTTGAGAAATTCGATGAGGAACTTAGGAAAATAAGTGAGGATCTAGGACTAGTCTGGGCCAGAGCAATACTGACAACTTCTAACCTGTTCTCTGCTGGCTATTACTTCTTAGTGAAGAAGGTTAAGGATCCATTGAAAACGTTAGCTCTAATGGCTAAGGTTCCAGAGTTAAAAGCCAAGTACAGGGATTGGAACAGGTTTGTAATAACGGCCTTAACCGGTAAGACAAGAGTTGAAGAATTTGATGAAAAAGACAGGTACATTGTGGAGTTTGCTAATAGAGTTTTCGTCAAAGGTGAAAACCCTGAAGAAGTTTTCAAGGATATTGAAAAGAAAATAAGAGGTGGTAAGTAATGGCGCCAACAATATACCATTTAATACCTCTTTTTAAAGCCTCGGCAATAGTTAAGATACTTGGTTCCGGCGAAAAGAAAGTCATCAAGATCGTTGACAGTCATGGAACATTAATGGAAATAGGCTATGGTAATGGAAAAGTAGTTGTCTACCTTAGAAACGACTACTATGCGAAAATCGAGGAAGAGGTGAGAAAGAATGAGGCGTGAAACCAGATGGTACAGGTTAAAGCCAAGAGTAATAGTTAACATCAGGAAACTCAAAGAAATATGTGAAGAAGGCGCTTACAAGGGGGTATTCTTAAACTATGATGGTATTGAGGCTGATAAGGATCTTAGCGTTAATGAAGGAATAATAACCGTTGCTTTCGGAACAGCTTTCGGTGGTAGGCCAGTTCACGAGTGGAGGTTCCACTATAAGTACAGGGTTCATAAAGACGGTGTTAAAGCATCATTAACACATTGGAAGCTTGAAGAATGGCATACCGAGTCACCTAATACTCTTGGATTTGCCTTATTCTTCCCTGAAGCAGTAAGGCCATTCTGGACAAGTATCGGGGAAGCAAGAGCTATGGCCCATGAGAAAGCAGTATCTGTACTACATAAGCTAAGTAATGCCAAGAAGGTTAGGACCAAGTTTGGTTGGCTATGGGATTTCCAGCTAGAAGAAGTGAAGGGATGGATTAAATCAGGGTTAAAGGTTGTCCATTATAGGTGTAGGAACTGTGGCCAACACGCCTACGCTACAGGGTTTAGAGGGTTCTGCAGCAACTGCTTAAGTTCCAACGTTGAAGTAACCGATGTAACTCTTGAAGACCTAAAAATACTTGAAACCAAATAACCTTTTTTATTTATTTCACGGAGGTGATTGGAAATGTCTCCTCCTATCGAGAAAATGTATAGGAGAATGATTTTAGCTAACCTTAGGAACGCTATTAAGAGGAGAAAGGAGATTATGAGTAATCCACTGTGGTTTATAAACCCTAGAAATCTGGTAGAAATAATCTATTTAAACAGCACAATAAGAGAGCTATACAGCTATGTTAGAAAGTCCAAGTAGATTTTTTCCATTTACCGTATGGTGTATATCCTTTCTGTAGTGATTCAACCATTTCCCTTGTACCTATGATGAAGAAGTTTCCTCCTCCACCTACGAAAACCGCTTCTTGCTCAGCTGTTTCAGCAGCTTCTGCTATTGCTTCAGCTATTTTTCTGGCTTTTTCCCTGTCGGTGCATCTATGGGCGCTCATAATGTATTTTACCGGTTCGCACTCCGTTTCTCCTCTTGGATTAATCCAGCATCCATAACCATCCCATTCCGTTGTTCCACCATATTCTTCAGCAAGAACTTTTCTAATTTTCTTAATTGCCTCCGGGCATTTAGGACATTCCGAAGGAAATACAATATGGAAAACATCCATAAAGCAGATTCTACCGGGAATTCTCTTCAACCATTCGTTAAGAGCATCCCTTACAAATATTTTCTTAATCCGGCCTATAATACCGTCAGGCATTTAGGACCCCAAAATATTATTTTCTCCTATTGTTTTTAGTTTTTTCTTCTTCTCTCATAAGCTCCGATATAATGTATGCTACGTACGGTGCTTTCGGAAGAATTAGTCTAAGAAGTTTAACCAGAAACCTCACAGTTTCACTGTTCGATTCGAAACCTGCAACCTTCTTGACAGAGTAAATGTACTGCATGTCGGACTCGTCGAAGAAAACCTGAACCCTTGTCTTCGCCATAGCTGTACTCCCACCATACTCTAACTAGAGCATAAGAAGTATAAAAACCCATACCCATATGTTTAAAACGGTGGCACATATGAGTGAAGCAAGAAAAGCTTTAAGAGCGGCTGTTAGAGGAGCATGGGATACAGATCCAAACCTAATAGCAATACAGGATGAATTAACAAAGAAAGGATATAACCTACTTCACGACGGTTACAAGGAGTGTGTAACGAAGGGAACAAAGCCAATAAAACAATGCTACAGAGACGTTGCTAGCGCTAAGAAACTTAGCGAAGAATATCGTTCAATATGGGGTGCTAAATAAAGGGGTGTAAGCCATGGCCGAGTCCTTCCGTAAAGAATTAAGATCAAGAGTAAGATCACTATGGACTAGCGACGGCTTCGAAATACAGGAAGCACTTAAGGAGAAGGGAAGAGCACTGCTAAAGGCAGGGTACAGGAAGTGTGCTGAGGAAGTTCCTGGCAAAGACTATCCAGCATGTCTAAGGAAGGTTGCTAGCGAGAAGAACATTTCAAGAGAATACAGGAGTATCTGGGGAACTGTATAGGGTAGTTAAACTATTGGCGATTACACCTTAGAGTTCAATTTATTTTTTCCTTCTTAAATATTTGCTTACGATTTCTTTGTCTACGAAATCTGTTACTTCGTGAACTATTTTAACTAGCTCATTCTTAGGTACTCCAAGTTTTCGAGCTATTTCATCTACTGAAGCTTTTCCTTCAACCCTTAGCCTAAGGGTTTTACGGCAGAAGTCCGGATCTATTTTAGGGTTTATTCTGCGAACTATTTCGCAGACACCGTACTCTATGGTTTCAACTACCGCCTCGCATGTAGGGCATTCTTTAAGGGTTTTGGACAAGTCCTTCATTCTATACACCTGTAGTCCTTAGCTACCTTCCTTATAAGCCTTAACGTGCTAAGCCAATCCTTCCAAGGAGGGGTGAACAAGATTTCAGGTTTCGCCTTAGCTACTGTTACCAGGTCTTTTTCGAACTTCCCTATTGCCTTCCTTAGTACTTCGCAGATTTCTTCTTTCTCAGCCATTTCTCCAAATACCTCCAATTATATTTCATAAACTTATCTAAATCAACTTTACCCTCAACCAAACTGTGAGCAGCAAAGTCTACAAAAATGTAGGCTGGGTGTTTCCTAAATAATGGGTGGAAAATGGAGTCTATGATTTTGTTTAAAACGTATTTATTTCTTAGCTTTCTCCGTTGTTTCATCAATCATTCTCTCCGCTGCTTTAAACATTTTCTCTGCAATTGTTCTAACACAGTAAGCTATATGTCTAGGATCTCTTTCTGGACTAGTACACACCATGTGGAGGTGGACGGATGATTGCCCCGCGGAATTGTGAACATGAACCTCGTAGACACGGCACGTCTTAGAACAAACACCTAGTTCAACGGTTTCCCTATTCCACTTAATAAAGTCCGGGTGATGGTAGAACGGGGCCGCAATTTCTCCTTCAGCGTAAAGTCCTCTTTCAGGATCTTCTGAAACATGGAAAGAGGACATGTTAGACCATGTTGCGAACTCCACCATTTTCTTCCTAAGATACTCAGCCTTTTCTGGTGGAAGTTTCTCGGCTTTTTTCTTAAGTATTTCAAACGCCTTTTTGAACAGCTTAGGATCCTTAAAGTCCAAGGTGCACATGTTAAGGTCTGGCCAGTCTCTTCTTCTAACATCGACACCTATGTCTTTAAGGAGTTTTTCAACTAAATCGCATGCTGTTTTAACCGGGCTACTTAGTTGGAAAAACCATTTCCCCCCTTCCGCTCTCATGAAGAAATCTGCTAAGAAACCGTGAGGTCCTCGAGCGGAAGGTTTATGGTTGCAAAGCCATGTCACAGTATCATCCCCGCACATCTGAGCAGTTCTCTTCTAGCCCTAAGGTATTCCCCGTATTTTTCTATTGCCTCCTTCAATTTAGGGCTTTTCATAATAGCTAACATCCTAATATCCCTAGATGCCCTCCTAGGGTTAACAGGTATTTCCCAAAGATCCTCAATTGCCTTAATAAACCTTTTAACCTCGTCCCTGCAGAAGAAGGGTGTAACATCTTTGCATAGAAACTCAATATCTCTTAAGGCCCTAACCCTATCCCTATATGCTAAGTAGTAGTCATCTATAGCTTTGAAAAACTCGTATGCGTCAACACATCTTCCGAAAACACATACTTTACCATCCCTGTATTCTAACATACCGCCTCTAATAATCCATGGAATCCTCATTATGATTTCTCTTGCGGGTAATCGTTCACCTAAGAGAATAGATCCGAGCTCCCTAATTCTCCTGGCTGCTTCACGTTGCCTCCTATATGCGTCCCCTAAATCCCTAATTGCGTTGTCGCATGGTCCGAAAACGGTTATTTGGGGAAGCCAGCTACTAGAAGCTCTAGTATATGATGTTGTCCACGTCATTGCCCTACAGCTTTACGCGCTATTTCCTCCGCCAAGTTTTCGTCTTTAACTCCGAGAGCATGTGCTAGCTCGTGGGCAACTATTTTCTCCTTCTCCTCTTCAGAAAGGGTTTCCCAGCATTCGCAGTTGTAAAGTTGCTTCACAGGTTTAAGGTCAGGGTTGGTGGCGGCACATGCTTCGAAACCGTCTTTAACAACAACGCCTTCACTAACAACAAGCTCCACAGGTTTAAGCTTAACACCTGTCTCTGATGCTGCCTTAACAACCTTAGGCATAACCTTCTCTATTTTCTTTTTAACATCTACAATACATGTTGGTCTATCGACAATCCTAACAATAGGAGCCGTTTTAATTTCCGCCTTTTCAGCTTCCATCTCTTTAATAGCTTTTTCAAGAGCTTTCAAAGCCTGAACAGCAGGTGAAAGCATTTTCCTAACGGACCTAAGCATGTTAGCCATTTCCTCGTAGTTTCTATCGCCGTTTAACAGCCTTTCCTCAACATCTTCAACAACTTCTAGAAGCCTATCATATGCTTCGCACTCTTCAGGTGTACGACAGAACTTCTTACCTTCACGACTGTATTGCCGGAGCGCCGGGAAGTGGTTTTCGATTAAACAAGCATAGCATAGTTTTGCTTCCTTACCTTTAGCGGCTCTTAAATGGTCTTCCGCTGCTACGAGATGTTCTAGGGCCATTCTCCTAGTGTATTCTGCTGCTTCATCCCTTGTAAAAGCCGCTTCACTGCTTGTAGAGGATACTTCATGTTCATGTTCCGCCATGGTTTCTAACGGTTTCTCCTCAACCATTTTTTCCGTTTCAAACGTTTTTCCTGCGGGTGCTTCTTCAGGTTTCTCGTATGGTAGGGTAATTTTGGGTGTTGAACTGTACGAGTCTATTAGCATGTACACTACGTTTAAAACAATGTCTTTCGCTAGGTTTTTTAAGCTCATCTTTTCCTCGCCTTAGCTAAAACTATTAAGCTTAAACCTGCGAGTGCTCCAGCGGCAATAATGCCCCAAGGTATTTTAGCTGGAGGCTTAGCTGTGGTCGATGTTTGAACCTTATATCTTCCAGGCTCCTTAAACGTCCACGTGAACTCGTAGTATCCATCTCTTAAAGTTTCAGTGTCTGCTACGATCTCGTCGTTTATTAGCAAATATATTTTAGCTCCTTCAACTGGCTCCCCGTTTTTAGTTAGTTCCCCATGGAACACGACTGGCTCATTAACATACGCTACTTCTGGACCGTAAAGTGTAAGCTTATATTGCATTTACTCCACCACTATATTATTTTCCAAGGCGAACATTTATTTTTTAATGGCTGAAATAAAAGCGGCTAAACCAGCACCCGCAGCCGCTAAGCCGAGAAGCCACCATACTTCTCTCGGAATCGCAGCTGGAAGCTCCTTAATGATCAGGAAGGTGAAAACAGCTGCTACTGCAAAACACACTGCGATAATTACCGCGGCAATTACAAGCCCTGACACTGGGCTGTGAACTTTATACCTTACTGTGACAGTGTTATCTGCTGCTTTAATTTCCAAGATTTCAACAGGGTAAACTGCTTCAACAGCTGATTCAAGGTTTTCCCAAAGCCATTCTACAAACCCTGAAGGCAGAGGCCCAGTTTTCATAATAAGCTTAAACACATGGGGAGGCCCGGAACCGACCAGGTGAACCTCATATGTTTGAAATGGAACCACGCTTATCTTCTCAATGTTTGTTTGGAAATCATCCCTTTCTCTTCTTCCGAAAACAAGGTAAACATATGGCCATAGCCCATCAAAATAAGCGTAGCCATTCTCATCAGTTACAGCTGAAGCTACAAGACTCATCTTTGCCGCGAAAGACACCGGATCTGCCCTGTGAACCTCAACAACAACTCCTTTCTGAGGCCTACCGTAAACGTCTACAACCCTAACTGTTAATTGCGGACTCACTTTTTCAAAGCCTCCTCTACTCTTCTCTTAGCAATACCTAGTCCTTTACTAACTTTTTCAACAGCCCACGACCTTACAACTGGAACATAGATAAATGGCGCTACGAAAAACGTTCCAATAGCAATCCCTAGTAAAACATCCTCTATTCCCCCGCCAGGGTACTTCTTTTCCCCGTCGACAACCTCGTATTTTTCATGGCAAACATAGCATTCTACATTTCTACCGTTAACAATTAATGGCGACCCACATGTTTCGCAAGTATATGTCGCATATCCTAAATCTAAAGCGTAATGTAGAAGCTCATGTAGAGCAACTGTTTCATTAATAGCTTCCGGGGTAGCGAAATATATTGTACCCTTATAGTAGCACGCTATGTGCCCATGGCACATGGTTGGATCGTACTTCACCCTTGGCGGAGGTATTCCGAAGTGTCTACATATTTTCCTAACCAGCTCCTCAGCCTGTTTCTCGTAGTCAACGTAGGCCATGCCATCACCTATTTAAAATATCTCTTCAAGAACTTATTTGTTTTACTCCACTCTAAAATAGATATCTATTAAAAGGTTTGGCAATGCTAATAAAAACCAAGGTATTAAAACCAAATGGTGTTAGGTAGTGTTCTGTTTTTCTACTTCCTAGCTCATTACCATGTTTAGCAACCTGCGTGCTCTGCTACGTGTCATTTATGCATCTTTAAAATAATGGTTTCTGATGGTCTTGGCGATGGTTTCTTATGGTTCTTTAGCGTGGGAAACTTTATATATGAGCGTGGTAAACTCTTATATGGGCGTGGGAAACCATGAGGGCGAATAAGCGTGTTGAAAAAATAATAAAAACTATTGAAGAAGGCAAACACTACACGGTAGTGAGAAAACACTTAAAGTACATTAAGAGAAAACTTCCCCTAATAAAAGAACTAGCTTTAAACTATGGTTTTGAAGAGAAAGAGAAATTCGTTCAGGTAAGCGTTCCAAAGGGAAAATACATCATACATGCAATATATGTTCAGAAACAACACTACCCACCAATTAAAACTGTAAAACACTACTTCGCAGTTAAAGAAGCAAGAGAAAAACACGTTAAAGGACACACGTACCATGTCCTGTCAATGAGAATACCTGCCGCAATGAGAAACTCAAAAATATACATCAAAATATACGGACTGCAGTTACTAAAGTAAACGCTAACATATTGGAAACCGCTAGAGCCAGTAGCTCCTTTAGCTAATATAGAATGTTTTTAGAGGTAACTCTATATCATTCTATATTGTAGAGGAAGTGTTTCTCTACATTATCTGGGTAATGTAGACTATGATAGTGCAAACCATATTGTCTATTCTAAAACTTATATAGAGGTTTTAGAAGAATCTATGTTAGAAAAAATATTGTAGAGCTGGGTCTACATGGTTCAGTACAAGTGCCCTATTTGTGACCGTAAATTCCCTAGTAAAAAGAAGCTTAGAGAACATATGGAGAAACAGCATCAGGTAAGTGAGAACCCCCCCTCCCCCCCTCCCCCCTCGGAGCGGGCTTCGCCTACGCCAGAGGTTGCTGAGGATTTTAGAGCAATGATTTCTAAAATAGTCGATGAGAGAATTAGAGAAGTTCTGCCTGAGATTGTAGAGAAAATGAGGAAAGAGTCCGTTGTCGAAAGAGAACTAGAGGTTTCCGGTGGATTAACATTGGCCAGGAAGGTTAAGATAGATCCGAGGGTTATCCAGCTTTACGAATACGTTCTAGCTCATGGAAGCAAAATGTCTTTCGACGAGTTCGTAAACGAAACAATCCTTGAGCACTTCACTGAATGCTTAGGTATTGAACCAGCTATAATTAGGAGGAGGGTGAAGTAATGGGTAAGATAAAGGAGATTCTTAAAATTAAAAAGGCGGAGGAGTCCGATATAGGGATGGATGAGATTGACGAGTTCTTGAAGCAACAGGCTAAGGAAATGGTTGCTAAAGCTAAGTTGGCAAGAGTTAAAGAGTATTGGTTAGAGTCGGAGCTTAAAGCTAAAAAGCTTGAAAGGGAGCTTAGGGAAATGGAGGAAGAGGCAAGGCCTAGGCCAAAAGGAAGGGAACAGTATGAGATAACGGAAACTGATGTTGAAATAGCAAAAATGCTTAAGGATCTACCGCCACATGAGCGTGCAGAGGTTCTAAACATTCTTGCCGCGCTTAAAGCTGCTGGTCGCGGTGAACCAGCATCCCTGCTAATACCTATGATTATGGCTGCGAAGTCAGCTAACCCATACGCTTCGCCAACGGAAATAGTTAGCGCTGTAACTAATGCGGCCAAAACAATTGTTGAGCTTCGCGAAGGAGGATCTACAGTAGATAAAATAGTTAGTAAAGCATTAGATGTTCTATCTACGCCAAGAGGATCTACTTTTGAATCTAAATTAGCTGATAAATACATAGACTTAATGGAGAAAGTAGTTACATCACCGCAGAAAGGTTTCTGGGACCAAATATTTGAAGACCCTAAGAAGTTGCAAACCTTAAAAGAGATTTTCGGCGCAAAAACGGATCCAAAGCTTCTCATTGAGCTCGAGAAGCTAAGGCATCAGCACAAGTTAGAGGAGAAGAAGCTTGAGCTGAAAATGCTTGAGCTGAAACATAAGATCTTATCGTCTAGGAGAAGGGAGAAAATACTTAAAGAATACACTAAGAGAATAGCTAAGTCAGTAATAGACGGTATTTTATCGTCCAGCGAGTCCCCGGAAAAACCTGCACCTAAAGGTTTGCCGAAAGGATGGGTTACCAGGAAATGTGAAGTCTGCGGTACGCCAATAACTTTTAACCCTGAAGAAGCCAAGACAGTTATTTGTCCAAAATGCGGTACAAAATACAGGATCGAGGTAGAGTAAATGGGTTTCCTGGAGAAAGCAAGAGATGTTCTATGGAGAATAGGAAAATCATTTGCGGTTGATCTAACACCTGAAATAGCGAGAGGAGTTATAGCAGACTATCTTAGAAAAGCCAGGGTTGAAGACCTAGTAAACTACATTGAATCTAACGAGTCCGTTTTCGAAAAAATATGGGGTAGCCTTAGAGACGATGTTAAAGAGAAAATAGTTAAGGCTCTATCAAACATTAAAGAAGCCAAAGACATGATAACTGTTAAAACCACATTAGAAGCGCTTGTTGAAGCTGAAAGATACGATTTACTGGCCGTTTTCGTTAACTCCAAAAAGGCACTTCAATGGCTTAGGAGAGAGGTTGAGCTAGCTAAGAAGACTCTTTGGCCCTAGAGTATTATACTACTCTAAAAGCTTAAAACATCTTTTTTACATTAATTCTATCGGTGAAGAACGTGCCCGTTAAGCTAGTTAAAGTTGGAACATCGGCTGTCGTAG
Source organism: uncultured Desulfurococcales archaeon (assembly GCA_964526225.1). Classification (GTDB taxonomy): domain Archaea; phylum Thermoproteota; class Thermoprotei_A; order EX4484-217-1; family EX4484-217-1; genus DRYM01. Next base: position 12,587 of record CAZGLL010000032.1, read on the forward strand.
GTTTAGTAGATATTGGGTTGGAAAAACTAGATGAAATGAAGGGATGGGTTGAGCCATTCAAAAACACACACGACATTTTCAGAGCAGGTGCTTTCGCATTCGGCCTCATCAACGAACTCATGGGTTTAGGTATTGTTCCAAGCGAAGTTGCCGAATCCATGATGGACGCTAGCTTACCGCTCTTAGAAAAGTCAATATATGGGCTTGTAAAGTCAGTAACAGGAGCAGGGTACAGGGAGATACGCTTAAGAAAAATAAGGGAGGAAACTAGTAAAGCCCCGCATTTTAGAACCTCAGCGCTTGTAAGCGTTTAGATTGCTTCAACAATAGATGGGTAGCCTACTCCAGCGCAGTCCAGTAGTTTTTTCAGTGCTTCACCGTAGGTTAAATCGTTTACTTTAGCATACATGACGAAGCGAATATAGGTTTCGCGATCACATCTTATAAGTAGAGCTTTTTCCGTTTTCTGCTTTTTCTCCGATATCTTCATTTCTTCAACCTGATATCTAGATATTTTTCAGAGGGGTTAAATACCTTATGCAACCTAGTTTACCATAGGTGATTGATGAATGGGCGTGTTCGATCCAATAGTTGAGCTTAAAGCGGTATGGTCAGGTGTCTCTCTTAGCGCTGGAGAGGAAACAACCAAGGACGTCTACGAGCTGTCGCCAAACGAGGTTTTAGAGGTTTTCAGAATAGAAATAGTGCCTCCAGTAGACACTTCGACAGGCACTATTAAGAAATTTAGAGAAGTAGGTTTGCTGATTAATGGTGAAAAATACCCGTACATTCATGCCAACTCAGTAATGTTTCCACTGGAGCATCCCAACAACGTTGCTAAAGCCGTTGATCTCGGAGTTCCGATAACCTGGAGTAGGCTTCTCGGCAAAGTACCTGAGCCTTTCGAAACAACAACGGTTAAGCTGAAGGAAGGTGACACGTTAGGAGTCTACGCTATCGCTGACGAGTCTATAACGCAGGACTTTGAAGTAAGATTATTGGCTTCAAGAGTGAGAGGAGCTGATGAACTGGTAAAGCATGCTCCAGCATCTTACACTGTAGGCTTCAGCCTTGACGCTGACGTTTACAGTAAGCCAGCAATACCTGTAACACCTGAGACGTTTAACGAGCTTCCAGGAGGCGTTGGCCAAAGCAAGCCAGCAATTTACCCGTGGATAACATATGCTAGGAACGCGCAGGCAACAACTGCGAACCAATGGTATGCTTTCGACTACCCAACATATGTAAGCTATGAGTGGCAGAAACTACATTGGAACCTTGTAAACAAGACCAGAGCCTACCTTGTAAAGTACCTTGGTGTTATACCTCACGACAACAGCAAAGCACTTAGACTTTACGTTGAAGGAAGAGAAACAAACCCAGAGTTCATAACAAGGCCTTTGCCAGAGCAGAACTTCTTCCCGCCAGCAATGTTCTACGACACAACGGTTAATGCTGGACTTAAACATGCAGGTCCAAAGGAGCTGTTCCCGCACAGGCTATTCCATGGAGTTAAGGGAGGAATACAAATACTGGACAATGGAACAAGCATTCCAGCGAACGGAGTAGAACTACATGTTTACGGAGTAATATTTATACTTAAATAAGGGGTGGTGGATGAATGCCCATAACGGTTCTCGTCGGAAACATAGCTGCTGCATCAGGTTCCAACATTAGCTTAAAAGGGAAAATACCTGCACCAATAGGCTCAATAATTTCAGCAGTTGTTCTCGCCGGACACAGCGTTGACGAAGGTGGAACAGCAACATACGACATCTTAGCTGCAACCTCCGCAACAGCAACCAAAGTAGATGACTACACGATAACCCTTAACGTAGACATAACAACCAAGGACCTACTGCAACTAACATACATGCCGAAGACAGAATACGTTAAACCATCATCTGTGTAAAGCGGAAACCAGTAATTAACCCTTAAGCTCAAAAATATTTTTTCTAAACCTCGACCTTCATGCTTCTATAGTATTTATTAATCAAGAAGTTAATTACTTCATCGTAGCTTCTAACATCTAAATGGAGCTTAAGTATTACAAGCTTCCTCCACGTACTATGCTTTACTTTAATCCATTTCCCCTTCCTGACTGTTTCGTTTTGTATTTTCAAAACAACCCCTATTTTAAATCTCTAAAACGACATTATTTATATTTGGTGGTTTAATGGCTCAGGTAGATGTTCGTAAAGCTTTAAAATATCCTCCAGAGGTTTTCATGGGGATTATTGTTAAGGATCTTTCAAGCGGACTAAACGACATAGTATCATATACTGGGCTTGATGTTGCAAAGCTTTTCTATGCTTTAACAGGGTTCTCAACATCTGTAGCGTCAAATGTTGCATTAGACATTACTAGTGATGGTAGGCCAGGATACGTTACAGTCAGCGATCTTGGAGCGGTTAGGGGACTAGACTACATGGAGGAGGTTAGGGTTGGATGTTTAAGAGAGCTAATAGTTAGGGCTAGAGCCATATCTGATGTAAGCAACTTTGTGTTCAGATATTTGATCAAAGCATCTCCGGCTAAAGCGGTTCATAAGCTTCTTTACGGGGAAACGTTAACTCCTAGGGAAAGAGAGCTTGGAGAAAAACTAGGTATAGCAGAATCTATTAGAGCATATCCTGTTGAGGTTTGGAACCCGTACAAGGGTGTTTTAGACATAAAGTACCAGTCCATGTCGGTTTCTGCGTCAGCTACGATTTTAAGGGTTACGCCGAAGTCAGGGTGGAAAGCGGTTCTCCTTGGAATATCGGGTGAGAGGCCGGCGTCGCCGAACGCGTTTAAAATATCTGTTTCAAGAGACGGATTAGAAGACATTATGGAGCTTGACGCGTATGGTTTACCAACATACGCTACGTGGTGGGGTTCTCCAGCGTGGAACACTTTAAGAGTAGTGGCCATAGATGAGCTGCTAATAGAAGCAGAAGTTACTAGTGGAGGACCGTACAAGGTAAGAATAGTTTACGGACTAGCCCCCGTGACGGTTGCTGAGAAAATAGCTTGGGGACTAGACCTAACAGCGGAAGACAGGAGAATAGCAGATAAGCTCAACCTTTACGACATGGTTGAAGCAGGAATCCTACCGTAAAAGGTGATGAACTGTGAGCGTGAAACTACCTGAGAACATTAGGAAGCAAATAGAGGAAGCAATTAAGCAGGG
>CAZGLL010000033.1:0-15409 GCA_964526225.1 uncultured Desulfurococcales archaeon
TATACTAAGTGGAATATTTCAGCTGTTCTCAGGATAATGGATGAAATAATTATAGATTGGGATGTGAAAGTAATACCTTCACCTAATAAGAAGGCAACTATAGCATGGCTTATAGCTAAGGCGAAGTCTCTAGGGATAGCTGAAAAGAAAAGACCTCCCAGGTTACGTGTTGAAAAGAAACCTATGGGCATTAATGAAAGAATTCTTTACGTTACTGAAAGCATAGTAGGACCTGTTCTCGCAAGAAGACTTCTTAGAAAGTTTAGAACACTAAGAAATTTAGCAAATACCTCAATTCCAGAGCTCATGAACGTTGAAGGTATTGGAGAGAAGAGGGCAAAGGAAATATATGCAATATTCAATACATCATGGACTGAAATTTAAGTTAGAAAATTTTTCCGGGAGCAAACTCTTTCTCATAAAGCTCCCTTCTCCTAACTTCAAGAACATCTATGGGTTTACCTAAATATTCAGCTGCAGAAATAACTCTAACCTTTAACGCCTTAGCGTAACCGTAGATTTCATGTAACCTACTCTTGTACTCACTATCTCTTAAAAGGTGATGATCAAGAATTATTGTGCTACCTTTTAAAGCTTCAATAATTTCCTTAAGATTCTTAATGCTCTTCTGCAGATCACTCATAGAAAACTTGTACCCTAGCATGTAGGTTAGCGGTCCATCAACTATTAAAATGTCGGGCTTATGTAGTAATATGAATTCTACTTGTTCCTCCAAAACAGGGCCTTCAACATCTGATGTATATAGGAATTTCTCTTCTCCGTCATCCACGAGAACTTCGATAACATAGCCTAATCTATCATTTACACCGTGTGGAACAGGTTTAGAAAAACATATTTTTGTTTTACCAAAAGCGAAACATTTTGAATCGGCTATTACAAGCTTACTGATGTAGTTATTTACAAGTTTTAGGAACTTTGAAGCCCTTATTTTCTGGGAAATATTTATTTTGTTCTTAGGATCCTTAACAATTAGAATTTTACCATTATAATTTTCTAAGGATATTATTCGACCAGGGTCGTGATGGTCGTAATGGTAATGCGTTATTATAGCTACATCGGATTCCCTTAAGAACTCTTCGATATTTGAGGAGAGCTCGTAAAGCCTTTCAACCTCTACCCTATGTGGCGGTAATCCGAATCTTCTAGGAGCTAACGCAGCTGAAGGATCAATTATAATGTTCAGATCTTTTGTTTGAACATATGTTGCTTGAGATCTTACACCTAAGCTATCGAACGCTAACGGAATAATCTTCAATAGAAGCACCTAAACTCTAAATTTTCCACACTACACCATATGCTTTATTATTTTCTCCAGATTATAAACGATAGAGCATCAATTGCTTTCTCCAATACTGTCTGCTTTTTACAAACCCCGATTCAATAATGTGGTCTTCGCTAGAAACCACACGAAAACATGTATTTTTAATAATGAAATCGGGTTCTTGAAGTGTCTACAAGCGAACATAGGAGCGCTCTATGTTTTAAGAATAAGTTTCAGCGTCTATCAGCTAATATGACGCCTCTATGTAGCAACAGATATTTTAGGAAAAACCGTTGAATCATGTGATTAGGAAGACTGTTTATCCATGGTGATGTAGGGGTTGAGTAGTGGTCTAAAACTTGCCTTAATAGATATGGATGGTACTTTACTTAATGGTAGAAGTCTTAATGCAATAGCTAAGCTCGGTTTTGAAAAGGAAATACGTGAAATAAGGAAGGCATTCTCTGAAGGGAGAATATGGGCTTATGAAATGAGCTTAAAAATAGCCGAGCTCTTAAAGGGCACCTTGGTTTCTAACCTTATCGATGAATTCGACAAAATACCTTTAGTTCCCGGAGCAAAGGAATTTGTTAAATGGCTTAAGTTGAAGAACTTCATGGTAGTTATTGTTTCAGATTCATACACTATTCTTGTTGAAAGGGTAGCTCAAAAAGTAGGGGCTGATGATGTTTATGCTAACACTCTTCATGTAGAAAACGGTGTAATAACAGGTAAATTGTCAATGCCTACAGGTTGGCAATTAGTTAAGGGGTGTATGAGAAAGTCTGTTTGCAAACTAAATGCACTATTCAAATACATGGCAAAATACAACATACCGATAGGTAGAACATTAGCAATAGGAGATAGTAACATAGACATTTGCATGATAAAATACGCTAAACTAGGGATAGCGTTTAACCCTAAAAGCTACGAAGTAGCCCAAGAAGCAGACATTGTAGTGAAAGGAGACTTTTACGATTTGAAAAAAGCTCTTGAACCACTAATTGAAAATAATGAAATGTTCCCCTAAGTAATCTTTAGGGAAAATACTGAGTAGAGAGAATAACTGTATTCTTCTGGGAAACGTTGTGCACCTTTCCAAATCAATCACGATAATTGTTTGAAGATTTAAAGTCTAGGTTTTATTGAACATAATAAAACCCGCTGTAGTTGCAAGGCTTTTATACTACCTACATTCTAATGTTGTTGAAGAAGGTGGAATCTGGCGTTAAACAATGATTTTGGACATGCATGTTCATACGAGATTTTCTGACGGTAAAATGTCAGTTAAAGATGTGGTTAGCGTTGCTATTAAAAAGGGATTTGGTGGAGTTGTAGTTACGGATCATGACACTTTGAGTGGAAGCTTAGCTTTAATGAGGCATGTTAAAGAAAGGGGAGTTGAACTTGTAACGTTCCCTGGGATTGAGGTTTCTACGAGGGAAGCACATATTTTAGTATATAATGTTCTTAGGATTCCGAAATTTGAAACAATTGTTGAATTAGTAGATAAGGTTCATGATGAAAACGGTATTGTAGTTTTCGCTCATCCTTTCGGCAAAGTATTCCTACTAGAGTACTCCCTAGTTAGGAATAATGAGGTTTTACGGAAAATAGATGCTATAGAGTGCATTAATGGTAGAGTTCCTATGAGAAGCAATTTGAAGGCATTAGAGCTAGCGAGAAAATACAGTAAGCCATGTATTGGAGGGAGCGATGCACACATCCCTGAGGAAATAGGAGTCGCATACACTATGGTTGATAAGGAAATAAGCTCCTTCGACGACCTATTAGACGCCATACTGAAGTCTAAAGTAAGAGCAAATGGAGGTCGCAACTTTATGGAAATAGCTAGGACTATTATCATTAAGCATTTAAGGAGGTAGACTTCGATAAAAACATGAAGACTTGTATGTGAGATTGTTGGTTATCAATGAAGAATTTGGAGAAGTGTTAAGGTGTTTTCTCTGTTATTACGGGGTTCTATACCTTACTCTGAAGTATACTAGCGTATATACGATGGTACTAGGTATCTTTACCCCTTAAGTCTTTTAAACATTCCATGGCCGAAGTAGTTTATCGGAAACTATGAGATCAATGGGGTGATGCTTACATGGGCATGGTATTCCTTGCGCTTGCAGGAGCAATATTGGGCTTCGCTCTTGGAATAAAGTTTGGTGGAGAATACAAGATTCAGAAAGCACTTATGCTTGCCCCTCTTACAGCCGTCATACTCCCCCTAGTTATTCTCATATTTTCCGAAATTATACAGGCAGTTGCTTTTCTCAGACTTTTCGAAGCAACAGTAGCTATGGCGTCAGCAGCAATACTTGTATCTTGGTCTGAAAAATACGGTTAAAACTATGAAAAACAATTAAAGCCTTAGCAGCAAACATAGACGCAACATTAACTATAAACAGAAACAGCTACGAACTTTCATTCAATAAAAGTTCTCGAAAACATGGAATTCTCCTAATTCTTGTTTCAGTTAATGCCTTCACTCATTATAATAGGTTTTTCGAGGCATCTTGGAATATTTGATCCTGCTCTCGCGAAAACGGATGCTTAATATTCCATAGAGGAAGAAAATGTTATGTGGCAGGAGAAGACACTATAAAAAGCTGCTAAAGCAATGTAGGGCAGGTTTTTCCGAAATAGTGAAGAAAAATATTTGATGGGAGGTTAACTAGACAATGAGCTACGATGATGTAGTGGATTTCATTCTCAAAAACTCTAGTAAGTGCTTAAACCCTAAAGAAGCAGTTAGCTTAATTTTTGAAAGCAAAGCTTCTCCAGACATGAAACTTAGCTTCATAGGGCACTGTATTTCAGTAAAAACGCTTTCCCCTACAGGATTTAACGAAGAAGATACAGTATTGGCTACAGCATTCACTGAACCTAAAGGCGGTTCTTCATTAAAAACTCTCGAAACAACAGTTGACGATTTCGGAAGGGTTTCAGGAACAAAATATTTTGTTACCAATGGTGCTTTTGCAGCACGCTTTCTCGTTCTTGCCCAGAAGAAAACAGGAGAGCATGTGCTATTGCTTGTTAGGAGGAGCAAGAATGTAGTTACGGAGAATCTTCCGCTTATAGTTTATGAAAAATCGGGCATATCTAAGGTCGTATTTAAAAATGCGGAGTCGAAGCAAATGTTTCATGAAGGAAAGGAATCCTACGTTAAAGCTCTCAAAGGGCTAGTTTACGGTAGAGTTCTTGTTTCAGCTCTCGCAGTTTCCCTAGGTTTAGAAATTCTCGATAACGCAATAGAATGGGCAAATAAAAGATTAGCTAACGGAACACCTTTAATAGAAAAAGAAATCATAGAGCAGAGAATTGCTGACGCATATGCTAAACTTAGTGTTGCGAAATCCTACATAGCTAAAGTAGTTAGCGAAAATACGCTAACATGGATTAGCACAAGCGTTGCCAAGTATGTTTCAGTTAATTATTCAAGTAAAGCAGTTGAATCTTTAATTAAAATATTTGGCGGATACGCCTTCCTAAAAACAACCGATATAATCCATAAGTACTTGCACATACTAGCACTAGAGCCCGCTGAAGGAACATCGGATATTCAATTGAAAATAATTATGAAAAGTATTTTACGTGAGAAAAGTAAAAAGTAAGTATATGTCGCACATCATTTAGAGATAATAAAGATACTATTGTTGTAAAAAATAGGGAAAGGAGACTTTTAAATTAAATAACTATTTCATCACCGTCATTAGGTATAAGTACACAGGTACTTCCAACATTAATTTTTCTAGGTAAGTTAAGTATGAACCCTTCATGAAAAATTATTAAGTAAGGAATTTTCAATTTTAAAGCAATATTTAGCGCATCATTTATTGTTGAATGGCCTTTATTATGAGCATATTCTTCAAAACCTTCAAGAAACGTTGCTTCATATATGAGAACGTCTGATCCCCTAATATACTCGTATATTTCAGCATAGGGAGCAGTATCGCTACTGTAAAAAACAGTTTTCCCCTCTTTTTTCAACACTATCTTAAACATTAAGGATCTTACGGAATGTTTCGAAGGATAAGCGTAAACCTCAATATTATTGTCGCTAAACACTTTACCGAATGGTTCAACACCAACGATCTCACATTTTACCTTATCTTCCACATTAGTGTTTCTAAACAGTATTTTCAAGAACTCTACATAATCTTTTAAAACAACTATTTTTAAGCAATCGGCGTAACCATAAGCTTTAAGATTTATTAGAAGCCCCGGTAAGCCAAGTACGTGATCTCCATGAACATGAGATATAAAAACAGCTTTAATATTTAACGGGTTTAATCCTCTATGCTTCTGCATTTTCTTAAAAGCGCCTTCTCCAAAATCTAAAACATATAGTGAATCCGTATCCTTAGGTTGTAAAACTATCGAAACATAATCTCTATTCGAAGGAGAAACCCAACCCCCCGTACCTAGAAACACTAATTTAACCATAATTTACCACTAAATTTTGCTTATTTTTCCAGATTCTCTAAGAACCTTGAGAATAAGCACTGTAATAAATAATGCTATTGGCGCTGGAGCGAAGTCTAAAAGGAAAGCTGACATTAACGCAAAGCCTATGTTCGCAAAGTTTTGAGGTAATAGTCCAGGTGCAACATGAACCGCTATGAACCATAAACCCAACCCTATAATTATTGAGCCTACAGTTAACCCTGCAGTAGAAGATAGGATTAGTGCTAAAATCCAGTTCATCCCCTTCCTTCTTAGAGCCTTATATACGGAACTCATAGTGTAAAATCCTAAGAAATTAGCTGGCGTTCCACTAAATACTGTAAGTAGTGGTGTTCCATACCTTACTATACTTGCGATAAATGTTCCAAGAGCAGCACTTAACCCGGCGATTATTGGAGCGTAAATTACAGCTACGACCATGGGAATAGCTATTGCAGGTCTAAATTGGATAAAAAATATTCCTGTAGGGAGATATGCTGTTAAGAGCGAAGCTATAGCGTAGAGTGATGCGAAAATAGCTATCGTTGCTACTTTCTTCGAAACATCCTTCACTTTAAATACCACCAGAGAAAGCTAATGCCTTCCTTTGCTATTGAGGTAATGTTTCATTTAATAAGTATTATAACATTTAGCTTTTACTGTTTTAAGGCGTTTCTCTAAACCCCTTAGCTAACCTGTTTTTCTCATAAAACTCCACTAATTCGTTAAGGCTTAGTTTCTCATAACCTGCTACGGCGCCGACGGGCATTATGTATAGTGGCCTATAGTTTGTTGGTAAACTAAGTACTTCAGCTACTTGGTCATCGTAGAAAGCCCCTATAGCAACCGTACCTAAGTTTAAAGCTACAGCTTGTAAGTAAATGTTTTCACCTACGTGTCCTACTTCCATATGCACATACCGATATCCTCTATCGCCATAATACCCTGTTGTTCTCTCATATTCAGCAACAATAACTATGTTTACAGGAGCTTTCCTAATCCATTCCTGATTCAAAGCTGCTCTAGCTAATTCATTACTAAAATCACCCTCCTTAACAAGAATTAGAGAGTGAGTTTCAACATCGTACTTGTAAATTCCAGCCTTTACTCCTTCAACACCACCTGTCTTAATCACAACGTAGAGTTCTAGCGGATATGTTGCACCAGCTGATGGAGCTGTCCTAAACTTGTATTTCAACTCCGTTATTCCCTGAGCCGCCCATAACATTTGAGCTAGCTGCTTCAATGTTAGAGGTTTCGGAAGATACTCTCTAACACTTCTTCTCATAAGCAAAGCTTCTTCAACACTTACATTACCTTTAAGATTAGGGTAAGGTAACAGTATTATGGATCTGCTAACACCACCATCAGTTACAGGAGCCACTGTAGTTACGGTTTCCATAGGTTTTACTTTTAAGTACTCCAGTATTTTAGGTAAAGCAAGAACAAGCAATACTATTGTAATAACCACTGAAACTATCGCTACAAACTTAAGTATTTCAACATATATTGAAACCATTATTTTCTCCTCCCAAAAATACTTAGGATTAATCTGCGATTTAAATTAGTAGGAGAATAAAGTATGAACTACCATTACTTAGATGCAACAATAACCGCAATTCTCCTCATAGTATCTATGGTAACGGGAGGTTTAAGTGTACTAGTTAAAGGTAAGCTTAAAAAGTACATTCTAATATTACATGTTTTAATCTCCATTGCGGCATATGTTGCTTTCATGATAACGTACTTAAGAGCGCCAACACTTTAGCTTATAAAAAGAAAACAGGTTTTATTGTTTTTACTACCTAGTCTCTCTAAATGCCCAAGGCACAAATATTCTCTCTAAAACATGAATCGTAGCGAAAAGCGCTAAACCTATTACTGAAAGCATAAGTATTGCTGCAAAAGCTATGTCGGTATCTAGTTGTGGAGTTGCAGCCAATATTACGTAGCCTAAACCTTCACTTGAAGCTACGAATTCCCCTATAACTGCGCCAACTATTGAAAGAGTTACTGCGCTCTTTAATCCGCTAAAGAAGAAGGGCATCGCATATGGTAGCCTTATTTTTAGGAATATTTGCGTTTTCTTAGCGTTAAGCAACCTAGCAATATTTATTAGTTCTGGTGGAGCTGTTAGAAAGCCTGTAGTTAAATTTACAACTATTACGAAGAATGAAACAAGAAATGCTATCACAATTTTCGATTCCAAACCTAGACCAAACCACATAACTATTACTGGCGCTATTGCAACTTTAGGTACTGTTTGAAACACCAACAATATAGGGTATATGGTGTTTTGAAGCATTCTCGAATAAGCTATAGCAATACTTATCGGTATTGCAAGTAACACTGCAACAAAGAATCCCAGTAATGATTCATAGAATGTAACGTATGCGTGATAAAGTAGAAGAGACCAGAATTCTACTAATCTTGCAACAATAGCTGAAGGAGAAGGTAGAAGCCATACTGGGATTTCGAAAATTCTACATATTGTTTCCCAAACACCGACGAGAAGAGCTAATGTCACCGTTGGCATAAAATATCCCGAAATTATCGCCTTAATTCTTTCCTCACGAGTTATCTCTCTAGTTCGACTCATAATTTTTCACCGTTAAACCTTATAGCTTAAGCCTAAATGGTCTCTAATTGATTTAACATATCTTAGAAACTCCTCGGAAGTCTTCATATCCAAAGTTCTAGGTCTTGGAAGATCAATGTGTTCTTCATGAATTACCTTGCCTGGTCTCGCTTTAAACACTATTACTCTATCAGCTAGAAACACTGCTTCAGGAATATCATGTGTTACGAAAAGCACCGTTTTCTTCTCGGTCATCCAAAGCTTCTGCAACACTAAATTAAGCTCCTCCCTAGTTAAAGCATCAAGTGCACCGAAGGGTTCATCGAGAAGCAATATTTCCGGATTATGTATTAAAGCTCTAATTAGCGATACTCTTTGTTGCATACCACCACTAAGTTCCCATGGGTACTTGTTTTCAAATCCTTTTAACCCTACAATTTCGAATAGCTCAATAGCTCTCCTCTCATACTCTTTAAGGTTTCCTCCCAAGATCTCAGCAGGTAAAAGGACATTCTTTAATGCTGTTCTCCAAGGTAAAAGGTTCGGATTTTGAAAAGCCATACCTATTCCTCGCTGAGGTCCCTTAACAAGTCTTCCATGAATGTATATTTCGCCTTTAGTTGGAAGTATTAGGCCTGAAATAGCTCTTAAAATAGTGCTTTTACCGCAACCTGAAGGCCCAACTATACTAACGAATTCTCTTTCTTTAACAGTAAATGAAACATCCTTAACAGCTAGAACTTTAGATTTCTTACCATAGTACTCTATTGTTACATTATTAACAACTATTACGTCTTTAACCATTTTAAATTGTGACCCCGACTTTCTTTAGGTTAAAGGTTAGAGAAGGTAAAAAATTATTTAACTTTAAGGAACCATGTTGTTTTCTACTCACTTAACTATTCCTCCCTGGATATTGCCGTAATTGCCAATATGTTATCGGCTTTTAAGGGCTCTACGTATTCCAGAGTTATTTTTCCAGGTAAGAACTCATCGGTGTATATTTCGTCAGATGAAACCTTCCTAGGTAAATTAAATACCTCCGTTATTGCATCTATTGTTGCTTGAACTCTTTCGGGGTCGAAATATCCTATTCCGTGCTCTTCCGCTTCAGGCACTAAAACCAGTTTCTTTAAAATATCTATTTCCGCTCTAGCAACATCCCTATCTAATGTTGGAAATCTTTTAAGTAAAATGTCAACTGCTTCATCCGGATGCTCAAATGTGTACAAGAAACCTTTAATTACAGCCCTTACAAAGCCCTTTACAACTTCTGGATGTTCCTTAATGAAGTCCTCTCTAAAAACAATGCCGTTACTGTAAATGTTAACTCCATAATCAGCCCATAGAATCATTACCGCGCCGCCTTTGCTAGCTGCCGCTTTATCTACAACTGGCTTCTGCATAGCGAACTCCGTTATAGCATCAACTTCTTCATTAACAAGCAATTGAACTTTAACTTCTGGTTTAACGAATTTCCACTCAATAGTGTTAGGATCTATCCCGGCTACTTTAGCAAAGTACGGGAATAAAACATAGTTTATATCTCCAGGGCCAGCTGCCGAAAGAGTTTTACCTTCAAGATCTTTAGGCTCATCAATACCTGATTTCTTCAGTGCAAACACAGCAAAAGGCGCTCTAGCATAAATCATAGCAACCATTTTAGCATTAAATTTCGGATCCTTAGCTTTAGCTATTATGAGGGTTGAAATATCCCCAAACCCTACGTCGACAACTCCTGTCGCTACTTTCTGAATAGTATCTGCTGAACCATAGCCCCTAACAATCTCTACACTTAACCCCTCTTCCTCAAAGAATCCTTTTTCTAAAGCAACAAAGTACGGTGCATGTCTACCGTAAATCGCCCAGTCAAGACTGAAGAGTAAGTGCATTTTCTTTTTAGACGCTTGCCCTGGCCATAGAACTGGCGCTGCTACAACGCCAACACCCAACCCTACGATAAAGGCTATTATTACAGCTATAATTACCTTCGAACTCATATTATTCCCATCCCTGCATTCATTTAGGAATTTTAAATATATAAATTAATTTTATGAATGCCCTCAGAGATAAAATTTAAATATTTAAATAAATATAACGTTGGTGCTGAAATGTTTTTATTGAGCACCGATAGAGTGTAGGGAAAAGATAGCTAATATACTGCTTTTAAGTCTAAAATCCGGGTTTCTAAGTTATAATTTCAACTGTATCCTGCTGTTTTAAGATACCATCCGAAATCCTTCTTAGGCCCGAAAGCATGTAAGCCTTTTTCCATAAGCTTCTTTACTATTTTCTCAGCTTCTTCCTTAGATAGTTCACCTCTTCTCATTAGAAAATCTATAACCTCTAATGCTTGCTCTACCGAATTGGCTCTTCTAATGAAGTCATAAACGTTAGGTTCGTATCCTCTCCACGGATCATTGCTTCTTAAACTAATTTTTACATGAACAGAACCTTTATTCTCAAGAATTTCCCTAGCTAAGTTAGGAAATTTCTTCTTAAATTCTTCAATATCCCACTCCAAAAGCTACACCTAACTGGTTACTACTATGTTCCGTTATCTCAGACATTCTAATTAAATAGTTTCCTCTTACATTAACGCTCTTTTCAACAATTACTTTAAACACTATCTCCCCATTATTTTAAAGCATAAACAAATTAGGTTTCAACTAACACGCTAATGACGCTCTTAAGTGGTTAGTAAAATAAAAATTCTCTCAAATGTACAAACTCTTTTAAAGTAATTTCTCAGTTATATTAAGGTACTATGAAAGTAAGAGCGCGGAGGTGTTAGTTAGAAAGTAGGGCTACACATAATTGTTTAGCGGTGTCTCCTATGGACTATGCTACATTATTTCTTCTTTCCATTTCATTCATAGGTGGCATACTAATAACACTAGCTTATGGAAAGCTTAAGTCAAGAAGAACTAGTTAAAACAGTTTAAGTGTAAAACAAAGCTATTTTCTTTTAACTCCATAGTATTTCTACCTAATCCCATAATAGGCTTCATTAAGCCCATTTTTCTCTAAATTTCTTAGGCCTCCTGTAAAAGCGATGTTTTTGGTTTATCTGTTTTCTCCATATTTTCTGAACAGGTAGAAACCTTTAGACCATTACTTAAGATCGTTGCTTCCTATATTCTAGGAAACTTTTATTTTACTTAGCTAACTACAGTACATTTTAGGATTGAGAACTGGTGGAGAAATGGTTAGAAAGATTATTCCTGACGTTAATGAGCTAACTCCGAAAGCGTTTCTTCAAACATTTGAGAAAATAACTAAGCTTAAAGAATCTATAGGCATAAAGGCTATACTCGATAATCCCCCCGATCTTTTCGAAAGAGCAAAACTTTACGGTATAAAGTATAGGAATAATTCATGGGGTTGGGCTTCAAATATTTGGAGCCGTTCAGCAAAAAACACTGTAGTTATAGAGAGAGATGAAGATTTAAAATATGAGCATAAACTCTTAATGCTTAGAGTTTTAGAGCACATTCTAGCCCAAGGACCTCTAATAAAAGTTGACGGATATGTTGGGAAACCTGGCACTAAAGTTCAAATGCATGCAACAGTCTATGTTGATCCGCAATTTCCAGATTTAGCTTACAGATGGAAGCAGCTTGTTTTCCCAGCACCGCCAGATGAAGAACCCGATGTTAGAGTGTTTGTTATCCCACATTACTTAGGTAACCCGAATATTCCGGGAACAAACCGTATGCTCATGGTTATGAGGTTTCCCCATTACGGATTCACAATAATAACTACGTCGTCCTATCAAGGTGAAATTAAAAAAGCCGTATTAACCCATTGGATATTTCACGTTTACAAGAGGGGATGTACGGGGGAGCATGCTTCTTTAAGAGAATTCACCGTTAAAACTGTTGATAATAAATGGAAAAGAATAGTGCTTGCAATATGGGGTCTTACAGGCACGGGTAAATCAACTCATGGACTTTACGTTTGGACACCTAAAAACTCTAAAAAGTACATTGAAAAATTCGGAATTAACCCTCTAGAATACGTTAAAGACCAAGTAATAAGAAACGACGACATAGTAGCTATATGTGAAGATAGAGTTTATGGTTCAGAGAGAGGATGCTGGACAAAAACGGAGGATTTAACGCCGGATCAGGAAGCTATGTGGAGAGCAGCTATGAGCCCCCATGCTTTCCATGAAAACACTGAGTTCGATGAAAACGGAAACCCATGTTTTGAAGGGAAACTTTTCCAATACTTCGGCATGCCAAATAGGAACTCTAGAAGTGTAATTAGACTTGAAGATACAGGGTATTTTGATGGGGAAGTAGTTTCCTCAGGCCCATTAACTACAGCTGTTTTTCTAACACCAGGTTACTTTACAGATTATGCTTGGATAAAAATAGTTGACCCAGCAATTGCAGCTAAAGCCTTAGCTGACGGTAGAACAATAGGTCATCCAGCACAGTCTAAAGAGGTCATAGGTAAGGTAAGGTATGTTGCTAGATATGCTCAACCATTCACGATGGGCGTTACTAACACAGCACATGTCGTAAGATTCTATGGAATGCTTGTGAAGAGAATTGAGAAAGGAAATCCAGTAGAGGTCTACATGTTCAATACGACTGGAAGAATAGTTGCTAAGTATAGGTGGGTTGAAAAGAAACTTGGAAATAAAACAATCATGGCTCCAGAACCAATACTTGTAAAAGACGAAAAAGGAATACCGAGACCCGTTGGAGGAACAAACCCGACAATCGAGGAAACAGAGCTCTTCCTACTACAAGCAGTTCGCGGAGCAGTAGAATATGAACCTCACCCAGTATGGGGAGAGAAAGTTCTCATACCAAAACATGTCCCCGGAATACCGGATGAAAGATTAAAGCAGCTTAAACCAACAACATACTTAAGCATGGAGGAATTTAGAGCCCTACTTAAAGCACAAATCGAAGAAAGCAAATACTGGCTCGACATAAACTGCCCCAAACTACCTGAGAAAATAAGGAACTCCATGGATTTTGAATAATAAAGTAAAAACTATCTTGAATACACACTTCACTTAGGCATTCCGTTTGTCCCTACCGCTTCATTTTGTTTAAAACTGTAGCATACTGTATCGGCGGTAGGGACTTCCACCTCGCCCACAGGGATTTAGGTATCCTTATGGGTTCATTGGTGGCGGTCGAGCCCAACGGCACAGAGCTCCCATCTACGTTTAACCCTACGGAGCTTGGAGCAATGCTCCCATCACCCCGCAGGGCTTTGAAAAGAATATTCCAACAGGCAACTACATCTCTATGCCATATTTCTCCTCCTCTAGAACACTTACCTATTCTTGAGCCATTGTCGTAGATTATTGGAGCACTATGGATTGGGCATAGTCTTGAGGTATTCCTTGGATTTATGTAGGTTACTGGCACACCGTACTCTCTAGCTTTCTCCTCTATCGCTCTCTGAATACCTCTGAAAGATGTCTGGAAAATCCTATGACGTAACTGTTTATCCCTTACCCTCTTAATCATGTTCTGAGCAGGTTTCTTGTCCAGCTTCTCAAGAACAATAGCATACCGCTTCTCATAAGCAGTCCTGACAATTATATTTGCAAGTTTCCACCTAATATCCTGTTTCTTCATCCCCTCCTTAAGCCTTCTCATAATCTTTCGTTTAATCCTTGACTTCTTACCATAGAGCTTATCATATCTCTCCTGAATACTCTTCCTGCGATAATAGTATCCAAGAACGAGCTTCTCCATATTGGTTTTAAAGAGGTAGGCTATACCATCAACTAGCACAGTAGCGTTATTCTCATTAACATCAACTGATAGGTAACCTCTAGGCTTGAACTCCTCAACTTCCTTAACGAAGGTTAGATAGATTATGAGCTGTCTATTTCCCTTATCGAGCTTTACCTTAGCTTCAGAAGCTAACTTCCATCCTCTATTAGCGTATCTCCAGTACTGCTTATGAGGCTCAAGCTCTACCGTAACCCATCCCTTATGGGTGGCTATCCTGATAGAGGTTAATCCATTTGGTTTCCATAGGTGGTCATCAAGCCATATACTAATCCTCCTAACCACGGGATAATCTCTCTCAGCTAACCCGAGCTTCTTTAACCGTAAGAAACTCTTAACCCTAGTACTAGCATCCTGACATGCGGTATACACATAATGACTAGGTAATTGTGGATGAAGATTCCTCATTTCACGGTACTTCAAAGCCTTGAGCCTAGTAAAGCCCTTAACGTTGTTCCTTACAGCGTAGAGTACTAATTGTTCAACCATATTATGGTACATCCCTTCAAGCTCGACAAATACTCTAAACACCTTCCTCGGTAATTTTACACTTTTTACAATAACCGTCCTTGTTACTCTAGCCATTCTTCTCGACCTCTTCTAAGAGCTTCTTAAATCCTTGAACAAGCCTCTTCTTATGGCTCCTCATACCATATAGCTTACCAGCGAAGGAGGTAACAATTGCTAGCAAATCCTCAACTAGCTCTTGATAAGCATCTTTAGGCTCTTCACCATAAACAATCTCTATTTTAACACCGTATTGTTTAAAGAAGTACTCTAGGTACTCGAATCCAAAGCGGGTAAGTCTATCCTTGTAGGTGATAACTACTACATCTACTTGCTTGTTTACCACGTAGTTGAAGAGTTTCATCAAGCCTCTACGGTTAGTCTTCAACCCGCTAGCTACATCGCTTAGAACATCAACTACTCTATATCCTTTCGCTGAACAATACTGTGTCAGGTACTCTATCTGTCTATCAAGGTCTCTCTTTTGGTCTGTAGAACTGACACGAGCATAAATGATTGCTCTTATCTCTCTTGTTTCCTCTTTTCCGCTTATAATCCTTTCAATCTCGCTTTCTGGTATCATCCACCTACCAGTAGGTGTCTTTATTGCTCTAATCTTACCTGAGTAAATCCATCTCTTCAAAGTAATAAAACTAATCCCGAGACGCTTACACGCCTCCTTGGTGGTAACAACTTCTCCGTCATCTGCTATTCTCCGATACAAAAAGATACAGTTTGAAACATTTAGAACGTTTCTGCCCCATATGAAGTAACGCGTAAGATAGCTGTACTCTTTCAAGATAAGATAGTTAA
>CAZGLL010000034.1:0-14538 GCA_964526225.1 uncultured Desulfurococcales archaeon
GGCTACGTTACTGAGAAATGTTTTGAAGGATTACTTGATTTAGGAGACTACGTTTTAGCCTATGGTAATGGACAATTCGTTATACTTAACAATGAAGGTGTTATTGTTGAAAACATCGTGATTGAGTTAAAGAACAGAATTGGCGAATGGAATCCCTTATATGTTATGAAAGCTGTCTATGTTAATGGAAAAATCTATGCATTAGGCTATGAATGGAACCTGATTTCTGAGAAAAGACGTTTTGATCTTGATGGTTTTTTAATATGTTTTAATAAAGATCTCAATGTAGAGTGGGCTGTAGGTTTCGGTACCAAAGAGTTTAATGAATACTTTACCGATATGCGTTATCATAATGGATACTTCTACATAACCGGCTTCAGTCATGAAATGGGGAGGGACGCTACTGAAGAGAAAGGTGTTATTGTTGCTAAGTTTAGCCTCAACGGAACACCATCATGGTTTAAGCTCTTCAATAGTAGATGTGAAGATGCTCACTCAATTCACGTATATAACAAGGAAATTTATGTTGTAGGTCATTATAGAGATAGCAGATCGAATCCTCATGACGTTCTAGTGTTAAAGGTTAGAGAAGACGGTAAAGCTCTAGCATGGACTATTGGCGGTGGTTTAAATGATTTTTGTTGGGGAAGCATACCATATAGGGATGGGATCATAGTTCACGGTGTGTCAACCCTACGAAGCTCCAATACAACAGTGTCATGTCTCGTAGCGATTTACTGGCCCCTAGATAGTGTTGGCGAAATTAAGTGGGATATCGAAAACTGGGAACCTATTAGAGTAGAGAAGAACCCAGCACCAGTACCAAGTACACCCTACGAGATAACTCTCCGAAATCTTGAACCAAGAGAGCGTAGAACATATTGTAAGAAATATGATTTCAAAATCGATGAGAAAGAAATTACCTTAAACTTCGCTCATGGACTACTTTCTTCCGAGAAAGAAACCATCGAGTCTATCGAAGACACACTACTTAGCTCTACAAAAACACCTATATTTCAAACATCCGAAATACCTCTAAACACCATAGCAACCTTAGCAATAACTATATCGGCTATTATAATATGCTTCGTTATTATCAGAAGAGCTGTACTAGGACATTAAGTATAGGGAACGTTACGTTAATTAGTTTGAAAACAAGTCCGCTTTTAAACAGATTCCTTTAGGAGTTTCTCAAAGAGTATGGCGAAGAAAATGAAGAGAGCTACATCTGCTGCTATGTTCGAGACAGTTAACCCTACAACTTTGCTGAGAGTGAGTGCTACGAAGTCCGTGGAGCCGTGAAGAACTGTTGTCACCAGTATGCACCCTGTTTTCTCTCTAATTACTCCGAAAACGAGACCCATGAAAATAGCTGATATCGTCATAAACACGGTAAAAGGCTCAATACCGTAATAGCCTAAGAACGGATTAACCCCTGTGAGCAAGTGAGGTATTCCGAAGAGGAAAACCGCTGTAATTAAGGTTCCCTGAGTCCACTTAAACCCAACCCAGAGGAACTTTCTATATTTCCTACTGAATACTTCATTTAATCTAGACTGAACATATCCTCTGAAGAACAGTTCCTCAGCGAAGCCTACGAACACGAAATACTATACTAAATCCTTAACTAATTCAATAGGTTCCGGAAGCGGTGAACCGGCTAGTAGGGCTAGCGAAAGAGTTGCGATGAAGATCGTTGCGAAGAGCAATGCTATATAGACACTCCACCTTAAGCTAAACCCGAGGTTCTTAGGTCTTAACCCGTACTCTTGGGGTCTTCCATGGATGAAGATGGCAAGTAGGCCAAGTACAATCATGAAGATTTTGGAGTACCATCCGTAGCCTTCAGGGTCTGTTGTCTGGAGAAGCCAGGCTGAGATGAAGAGACAAGTTTCGAACACTGTTACCTCTACTAACGCTAGTAAGCGTTCTCGGGAGCTGAGCATACTCAATCATTATACCCGATAAGAAATGTTACTCGCCAAGATATAATATCATTCTTCATTTTTAGTTCACTATGTGATAGTTGCTTCATGTCATCTAACGTCAATGGTGCAATCAACTGTCTGTCCATTTGACAACCTTATTCTTACCGTATACTTTCCTGAAGTCTCAGGTTTCATGATGTCTGTTTCTATTTCGGTAGTCTCACCCGGTGCGACTACCACGTTAATAAACATGTCGAAGTCCATGTAATTCTTACCTTCTAGGAAAATCATTTGAACCCCGACTTCCTTGCTCCCTAGGTTAGTTATAGCAACTACTAACTTTCCGTTTCTAAAGTAAGCGGTGGCTTGAATAGCTTCCTGAACATCTCCGTTCCCATCTAATACATCCTCAGTTTGCAACTGTAGGATTGCTAAGCTTATTAAAATGCCTAAAATAACCGAAACAGCAGCTACCACGTAGTTTGCATGGAGACGGCCTAACTGCATATTAGACACCCTACATTTTAAATAGGCATTTCCTGTATGGTGCTAAATGCTTTGGTAAAGTATTTGGCTAGGAATTCCTCGGTGAGGAACCATGAGGCAGCGCTTAAAAGTAGTAACACGCCAGCATATAGGAATACAGTACCCCAGAATCCTCCTCTAACACCACTTATTGATAAGGCGTTTAGGAATGATAAAAGTAAAACTACTACGATATTGCCGAGCTCGATAAACGACATAGGTATTTCGCCAAAAGTAAAGAACGGAAGGTTAACTAGTGATGTGGAGAAGAACTCAAGCACAGAAGTTAGTAATACAAGCAGGATGACTATTAGTGGATGCATTATGAGCACAGTCATACCGAAACTCCTAGCTACAGATAGCTGTTTCTTCCTTAGCTCAAGTATTTTAACCACAAAGTTGCTGAGTTTCTTACCTACCTCTACAAGATCTCCTCCACGTCTAAACGCATCCAGGAATATTCTATTAGCTATAAATACCAGGTAAGAACCTGTTTCTGATGATAATAGATCAATTACTTTCTCAGTACTTATACCGAGCCTTAACCTGTTCAAAGCCTTATTGACTATATTCTTTAAAGGCCCTAACTCCATGTAAAGCACGTATGATAAAACAGACTTTAAATCAGTAACAGACATTAGTTGCTCGCTAACCGCTTTAATGAACGTTGGATAGTAGGTTTCAACCTTGTTTACAAAATTTTCCAGATGAAACGCGAATATTCCAGGCAAAAACATTCCAACACCTAAGATAGCGAATGCTAGTGAAGGGCCCACAACAACGTATACCGCTAGTGAAGGTATTATGAAGAGAGGCGATAGTGCTAGCGTGAAAGCAAACCTCTTATAGTACTTTGGAGGATCCTCACCTTTGTAGAAGAAGGGCTCCATAGGAGCCATAAATCTGAACCCGATAAATAACGTAATTAGTGATAATAGGGATATAACATAAGCCACATACACGACGGTTACATCAGCTAGAAGCACCGTAAGTATCGCGAGAGTCATAATTATGAATATGACGGCGCTTTGAAAAGTAATGAAGATACCTCCCATCAGCCTTAAGTTGTCGAGGGCTCTACTGAACGTACCTACGTACTCTTCCGTAGCTGTAGTAGTTTCTATTTCTAGGTAGTCCCTAGGTCTTCTGCTGGAGAAGGCTTCGGTACATCTCATTAAGAAGTCTCTCAACGGTGGTTTAGTAGTTTGAGCGACCATGGCGGTTGCGTTTGTGTAGCCGTAGCCGAATCTCTCAGCCAGAATCCTTATCCTTCTAAACACCTTGCTGAGAAATCCGTACAGCTCGGTTTCAGCTATTACGCTAACTAATTCCCTTGGACCCGCTTCTCCTGTAGCGATGCTGTACATGTGCTGTGTTGCTGAAACATATGTTAAGTTAAGCTTAACCCCCCTAACACCCCTTACCAAAGCTATGTAAAGAAACCCTAACGTTAGGGCAACCCCGGCCCCTACGGCAGCGACTATGTAATTCTGATTTAGAAATGAAACAACTGTTACTAGAGATGTTGATAGCGTTGCGGACGCTACAAGAAGCCTTATGTACTTTCGTCTAACCAAGGAGTTTTATCCTCCTTTATAGATCTATATACAGCCTCAACTCCTCTTCTATTAACTTCAATTACTGTTTTGAAGACGTCCACGTAGCGAGGTCTTTTCTTGGCTAGGTAATTCAGTATCTCCTTCCTCATATTGAGTTCTCTATATAATTCCGGTAGCTTATCTCTTCCCCAACCTCTGTACTGTAGAACAAGGTTTTCAAGTAGGTAACTCATCCCCATGAAGTTTTGTGTGTCCCTATCCGGGTCGTAAATAAAGGTTGGTAGGAAGACTATCCTGTCCTCGCTTGGGTCGTATCCTACGATCTCGTTAACCGTTAGTACTCTTCTCAATAGCTTTCCTCCCCTTTCTATCCTAGCTTGGAAAATCACTAGGTTTAGAGAGTCTATATGGGTCTTAGGTACGTTAATCGGGTCTGAAGTTAGTCTTTGAATAAGTTGCTCAATATTTCCGGCATGCATTGTTGATAAGACAGGGTGGCCTGTTTCAATAGCTTGGAACGCTATCCTGCCCTCTTCCCCTCTTATCTCACCGACGATTATGTAGTCAGGCCTCTGTCTTAGAGCGGCCTTCAACAAGTCAAACATGGTGACTGGGCTTCCCGTATGGAGCCTCGTAACTTCCCTCACCCAGTTCTTATGGAATAAATTAACCTCAGGTGTTTCCTCAATACTTACAATCTTAGCGTCATGTCTAATGAATGCTGTTAAAGCGTTTAAAGTAGTTGTCTTACCTGAAGCCGTTTCACCACATATTAAACCCGAGACTCCAACTTCGATGAGCATCCACAAGTAGGCGGCCACTTCAGCAGACAATGTACCCCATCTGATCAGGTGAGCTACTGAGATAGGTTCTTTCGCAAACTTTCTTATTGTGAAATTGCTTCCATGGAGGCTTATGTCTTCACCGAAAACTATGTTGAATCTGCTACCATCTGGTAGATGAATATCTATTATTGGGTTAGAGTAGCTCAGTATCTTCCCAAATCTCTCAGCAATACTTCTTAAGACCTTATCAATATCCTCCTTCGTTATTTGGATGTTTGTTTCAAGGCTACCGAATACTCTATGGTATACGAATATGTTTCCCGCGCCAGGAATGCTTATGTCCTCGAGGTAGGGATCTGCGAGGAAGCCCTCTAGAAAGCCATACCCTACCTTATCCCTTAAGAAGTGGTAGAGAATATACTCCTCTTCTTCAGATCTCACCTTTAGTAGTCCCTTCCTCCTAGCTAGGACATAAAGATTAGCTAGCTCCTCCAATGGAGGCTTGTTAGAAGGTTTCTCATCAATAAGTCGTGCTATAGATGCTTCAACCTTACTTAGGATTTCAGGAGAAGGCTTTGGCGGCTCAATAATAATGTATTTTCCACCATCCCTCCCAGTAACTATGTGGGCGAATATCCCTTTACCGAGAGGGTAAATAATGTTAGCTTCCTCACCCATCCTTAACTCCAGATCGAGACCAACTATGTAGCGAGGCTTATTTTGCAGTTTCCTAATATACTCAGCTAGGTAGGGGTACTTTTCGGTTGCTTCCTCAAGCGTTTTAGGTACATCATCGTCCTTAAGGATCTTAAGAACCTTCTCTATTTTCTCTTCACTAACGTCTGAGCGACGCCTAAATAACGAAGGTAA
The DNA here is from genome assembly GCA_964526225.1 of uncultured Desulfurococcales archaeon. Taxonomy (GTDB): domain Archaea; phylum Thermoproteota; class Thermoprotei_A; order EX4484-217-1; family EX4484-217-1; genus DRYM01. The sequence continues at coordinate 5,668 of CAZGLL010000034.1, forward strand.
CATCCTTAAAGGTAATCTTGAAGGTAATAACCTTAAACGTTTAATTACCATCATATCTTCACACCTGCAATCGGTACTACCCTAAGTCCTAAGACAGGATCAACTTCAAATAGAACTGATTTCCTTTTACCGCCGGCTCCCCAAATCTTCACTACTTCTAGAGACTTAACGCTCATTCCGAAGACGTTAACATTTTTAAGAACTATGTAAACATCTGATGACGCTTTTAACTCCCTAAGCAAATTCTCCGAAACGAACTTAGGATGGAATGTTAGAATTACAGTTTTACCTTCCGAAACAACGTTTTTAATTCTAGTTATGAACGTTAGGAATTCACTACGGCTTGCTTTTGATGCTAACACGCTCAGGTTATCTACGACTGCGAAATCATATTTATTCTTCCGTTTTTCTAGGAATACTCTAATTAAGTTCATAAATAGTAATAAGGTTTCATCAGACCACTCACCCCCCTTTACATGTAGAGGGTAAATCTTCAACTTACCGCTCATGAAGTACCTATGTGCGTTAAGCCTTATGGACTCCATCATTGAAAGGTATTCCTTCACCTTAGCCTCGGTAGTTACGACGTATGTTCTTAAGCCCTCCCTAAGAGCTGAGTAGATAATGTGTTGTGTTAGCGATGTCTTACCGGTACCGTGATCGCCCTCAATAGATATTAGGGTTGGGTGTGGAATACCGCCTCCTAAGACGTCGTCGAGATCTTTAATACCCAACGGGATTACTCTTAGCTTAAGCACCCTTAACCACCTCGTACGTAGCTATTTCCCCAAACCTGGTTGAAAAAACAACAATGACTGGGGAGCTATCCGGTATTTCAAGTGTTCCCTCAGGTAACTTAGCGATAATCCAAGCGCCTTCACCAGGGTTGATAAAGGGGTGTTCGGAGGGACTATACGTTACGCTAGTATCTAAGACTGTGATGTTGCTTATGGTGTAGTTATCTATTAAGTACGTAACCCAACCTAACGATGAATTGTACGAGACTATTAGGCTACACCAACTGTAGTCGTACTTGACTAAGTGAATGGTTTTAGGCCCTAAGTTCTTAACGAGCATTTCTATAGTGTCGTTTGATACAGTAATATTAGATATTTCAATTCTTGTATAGGCATTATCTAAGTAATTTGTGTGGGAAGTTACTTCCACTAACGTATGCATAGTATTAATTAGTAAGCCGAATACTGATGAAATGAACACTAGAAACCCAATAAAAACTATTGAAGCTGCTACTGGTGTGCTGATACCCACTTTAACCACCCCTTAAGGGGGTGGTGTGAAAAGGTAGCTATCTCCTACTCCATTAGAAATATATATTTTCGCTTCGTAAAGAGGTTCTTCGCTAAAAGTACTTGCGTCATACTTTGCTTTCAATACTGCTGTTTCACCAACCTCCCATACACCATCGCCGTCGCCATCCTCTACAGTGTAGTATCCCACACCACCATTCGGGTTATACCTGTATAGTGAGGCTTTCCTGTAGGGACCTACGTAGAGGTCTATGAAGCTAAAAGATGAGTTATGAATCGGTAGGTAACCCACGTTTTTTGCGTATATGATGTAGCAATGTTCACTCTCGTTTATTGTTGCATAAACTATCTTAACCTTAATGTTCATCTGTTGCCTAACAGCATCTATAGAGATAGCAACGCTATTCTGAACAAGGTTGCCATAAAAGACTAAGTAAGTTGCGAAGCTGCCCGCAAGTATTGTAGCTGCTATTAAGATAATTACTTCACTTATAGTTACTGAGCTCATATCTTCCTTTCACCGCCCCCTCTTAAGGGTGGGGTTTCAGGCTTAGCTATGATCTTCCTTAACGCATTAAATACTATGTCTGTTATGTCTTCGAACTCGATCCTGACTCCAGATGCTTTAGCAGCTCCATAAATGCTTAAAGCCACCATTTCCTCGCTAAGATTTAATATCCTAGCTTTACTCACAGCTGAAGCAACATCACTTATAAAGCGCGAGGACCCCTTCGGTAATAAACCGAAGAACTCACAGTAACCAGCGAGTTTTTCAACGTCCTCTTCATCGAAACCAAGGTCAAGTAGTGTCCAAACCCACTTAATAAGAGCAATACTGGAGTTAAAGCTTACTTCCGGGGCTTCACTGCCCAACTGTAGCGGTGGCGGTAGTTTCTCAACAGTTTTCACCGCTTCCTCTAATTCCTTTTCCTTATCCTCAGTTTTCTCCTTCTTACGCACGGCTTCAGCAAGTTTCTTACCTCCCTCCTCACCTGCGAGAGCCGATAGTAAATTAAAAGGGTTCTCTATCTCGCTTAGAGAAGCTCTTAAATCAACTATTGAATTCCTTATGTCCTCAATTTCCCTCTTAAGTTCACTAATCACCCTATTTACCTCTGCTTTAAACTTCTCAAACTCGCTCCGCAGTTCTGCAGCAACCCTCCTCTCCTCGGAACCTCCGTCTGAGCTCATAACTCATCACGCTAACAGCTAACTATGAAAAATGATTTTAGATGAGAAAAAACGTTTAATTTCAAATCACCCTAGGTCAATGATTCGGTTTGGCTCTAAACCAGCTGGGATTTCTCTCTCAACGATTAAGGAAGCACCTACAGGCGCTTTTACTTCGATCTTAATTTTATCGTATTCATTGGCAGCATTGTTACCGAGGTATATGATTAGAAAGCCTTTCTCATTAGACTCTAGAAGCCTATCATCGTCGCTATTAACAATAGCCATGTAAGCAACCGGCTCATTACCACTACTAGTGGTAATATATTCGATAGTTTGGGTTAAGTCGGACGTGCTGAATTTGATGTTAACACCCTCATCCTCAGTAGACCCGTTGTATATATTGGGCATGTAGGCATATGTGCTAGTTCCCGTTATCCAGACAGTAACTACTAGTGATCGGTTACTTACATCAACCCCCTCCCTACCAGCCGATATTTTCACAGGCACTACTAGGGCGGTTACGTTTTTGTTACCATCAACGTACGCTATTACACTACCATCTATTTGCAGGGAGCTTGCTGCTTCGCTAATGCCTCTCATGATGGTGTCCTTGGACTTCTGGCTTGCAAAAAACCCCGTATTCACAACCACATACGCTAAAGCAGCAGCTATTATTACGAACGCTATTAACACTATAGCCGCCTCTATGCCCACAATGCCCTTTCTGAGATACTTGGTGCTCAGCATCTTTCCGTACCCAGCGCTAGTCATTAGCTTTAGCCTGTCGCAATCATCCATGCATTAGCAGTCAGTGACTCAGGCACCATAAACTCAATTGTTAGCGGGGCAGCCCTTTCAACCCTAATCTCAACAGTAACTATGGAACGTGGCTCAGCCTTATTATCACCTAATAGAAGCACTAAGAAGCCCTTCTCGGAAGCATCTAAAGCCTCATCTCCATCGCTATTCTCAACAACTAGGAGTGCTGCTGGCAAATCGCCCTTGACGACCGTGAAGGTTTCGGATTCGGAGCCAGCCTTCACAGTTATAGTATATACACCTATATCGGCTAACGTTAAAGTACCATTTAATTGTGAACTATCAAGCGTGAACGTTACTGTTGTATCGGTCTTTGTATCTGGGGTGCCGCCCTCGGGTGTATATGTTGCTGTAAACTCTCTTCCATCAGTACGCTTTATTTCGATAGTGGCACTAGAAACCGATTCGAAAGTTGCTGTTTCATTTACACCATACGTTACAATAAGGTTTTCTTGACCAGTACTATTGTATTCGAATTCGACTGTGCCATCTATGTATGTTTGTGCTGCTTGAGCTAATTCGTCGAAGCTCTTTCCTGTTGGGTCGAAGCTAGTATCTACCACTCCGTAGTATACGTTTGAGTACGATACGCTCGATCCTTCCCTATAAACTATGCTTAGTGATACTACTGTTTCTTCCTTACCTACTGGTACGTATTTGACTCCCATAGATCTTAGCGGGATTATCGTTGCGTTTACATCTAGATCGCTTGTGGTTCTAACGAATATGCTTCCGTCTACTTGTAGTGGGCTACTTGCTTCTCTAAGGCCCTGTGCTATTGTGTCCTTGCTTCTCTGGGTTGCGAAGAGACCCATGTTGATTACCATGAAGGCGAATGCCGCTGATATTATCACGAATGCTATTAGCACTATGGCTGCTTCAATACCTACAATACCCTTCCTCTTCTTTAGGGTGTGTCTACCCATTGTTACACCCCTAATCTACAATATCTACAATATTGTAGATATTGTAGATTATATAAATTTTTCCCTAAATTGTGCTAACGTGACTAAGCTCTTGTACATCATTGATGAAGTCTTCAGTTGGCTTCGTTAGAAGATAGTTGAAACTTAATAGTTTTATTAAGATGTTTTACCTTAATTTTTAGGTAGGCGCTACGTCTTGAGAAAGAAAAGGTATGGGAGGACTTTCTTAACTGAGGAAGAAGTTAAGGTTTTGGATGTGCTACTGAAGTATAGGAAGGTTACTGATGCTGCTAAGGAGTTAGGTAAGGCGCAACCCACGGTCAGTACGGTGAAGAGGAGAATTGAGGAGAAGTTAAGTATGGCTATTGAGACCGTGAAGTTAGCTTTGAGAAAGGGCTTAATCGATAGAGAAGAATTGCTTAGGTTAATCGACACTGCAGTGACTTATGAGGAGCTCAAGGAGGAGAAGGTTAGGAAGAGGGGTCAAGAGGGGTCAGATAGTTAGCGGTGTGGGCTTCGGCGCTTAGATTTATTGTTATTATTTGTGAGTGTCGCGTAGAGTGCTTGGAAAACCAGGTCGGCGAACGTTAATCCCTTCCTACCTCGGCTAGACCCGTATATGATAGAGAGCAAGATGAGGTTCCTAGTGAACTTCTCGCTAACTCTGCTTCCATTCTCTAGCTCTAGAAACTTAATCATCCTAGCTAGGGAAGGCATATTAGTAGAGCCTATGCTCTTACGCAGAATAGCCTCGATTTCCTCCTTGGATAAGTTCTCTAACAACACCCTATACTTACTTATGTACCTATAAAGCTCCTTCCTCATAACCCTTCACACCATTGGTTTCACGAGAAAATACCTATTTAGTCTTACGTAATCAGCCGGTAGACTGAAGTAATCAGCTGAACAGCTATTATCATATGCAATTATTACTATGGTCGACCGTATTATCTATCATAACCCTTGACTCCTTAACTTTATAAATTATACAGCATCTAAGATGTAAGCAGTAATTGAGCAAATATTTCATGGTGATACACACTAAATAATGTAGCTGCAAAAGGGGAAGCTCATTGAGCCAAATAGTAGCTTTTACGGATAAACTAGAGATTCTAAGGTCGCTGGATTCTATAATTGATTTCGCTAAATCAACTATACAATTAGAGATACTACTCTACCTAGGGCTTAAGAAGGGTTACGCTTCAGCCTCAGAAATAGCCATTGATCTAGGTCTTAAATTCAAATCGGTTTATGATGCATTAACTAAATTGGCTAGAAAGGGCTTAATAGAGAAGAAGGGTGGTGGTTACTTAATTACTAAAGATGGGCGTGAATTTGTAAGAAACCTCTGTATGCTTGTCTCAGGCAATACCTCTTTAAGAGGTAATGTTGAGGAACTTAGAAACTTAAGGGTAATGGTAGAAAATTTTGTAACGGCTAATTACCTATATGATATTATTTTAGCTCTTGGCTGCGCAAAGAACCATGAAGCATCACTGGATAAGCTATCCAAATTAATTGGTATAAGCAAGGCAAGGCTTAAGTCGTACATAGAATTATTTGTTGATAATAAATCTAAGAGTCTTCGTCTTTTTGAGAAGGTAATCAAATATGAATCAAAAATACCTATAATACCGTTCGTAAAAAGGAAGAAAAAGATATACTATAGGCTAACAGAACAAGGTCTCAAAGAGTTAAAGAGACTTTATGAATATAGACGTTACAATAGAAATATCTACCTCAAATTACTCTTTAGAATAACCTTTAGCTTAAGTAAAAGCGAAGCATATAAAAAGCTAATAGGCCTTATAGCGACCGGCATTATCGCGTCTATTATTTTATCCGTTATCTCAGGATCTCTATGGATCATTGGAGCATGGCTATGTATAGTACAAGCATTATCAGCTTTAGCCCTAATTTCAGAATATGTAGGTTAATCTACTATCTATTTCTTCATAGTTTCTCTTTTAGTTTCAACGTTTACTGATTTCCTAATATCTTGTTGTTAACACTGAATCTCTTTTTACTCTTTTAATTTTCCCAGATCTAAAAATTTATAAGGTACAGGCATCAGCTTATATAAAATATCCTAAATAGAGTCAAAACATTTTTGCCTTACTACCTACGTACTTGCTGGTGGGTGTACGACGTGAAAGCAGCAATTGTATACTACAGCAAAACAGGGAGGACAAGGCAGGTAGCACTATATATTGAGAGGAAATTGGCTGAGTCAGGTATTCAAACTAATACGTATGAGATTAGGCAGGTTAGAGAGTACTCAAAGTGGCTCTTGTATCTGAATCCCAGGGTAATCTATGACACTCTCTCAGGTAGGTTGGTTGAAATAAGGGAGCTAACAGGTTTCAACCCTGAAGATTTCGACGTACTAATACTTGGCACTCCAATATGGATTGGAAGAATAACTCCTGCGATGAGATCATTCATAAGGCAGTACAGGGATAAGGTAACTAAGCCTACCGCATGCTTCACAACATCTGGTTTAAGAAGAAACTACGCCCTTAAGTTTAAGGAGATACTGGAGTCGCTAGGTTACAAGGTAATAGCTTACGTGTCGATTAGCAATTTCAATAGGGACAGGAGTACAATTGATTACTTCGTCAATAAGGTTATTAAGTACCTAAGGATCTCTAAGTAGTGGTTATCCGTGTTTTATTTGGAGTTTTCGAAACTAAGGAAATCACATAGGCTTCTCCTTCATTGGGCTCGGAGTTACTAGCGATTGAAGCATAGTTTAGCTGAGAAGTTGGCGTAGAACTGGTTACCGTAGCCATTTAGGTCTGAAAGGTCTTTTCCTATGTTTAAATGTTTTTAATCCTTAACTTTTCTTTGGCTAATTACTTTCTCGCTCCCGCTTACTTAAAAAGAAATAGCAGTTGTAATGTTTAAAGATAAGAAAACTGTATTTTCTTTAACTTAATTATTTTCAATTAGCTAAAATCTTACTTATTTGGATGAAGATGAATAAGGATGGCTCGGAAAGCTTCAGCTTTACTGATCACAGTTTCATGGGTTATCTACGTATTATTTTACCTGTGTAGAGTAAATTATTCAATAGCTTTCCCTTATGGTATAGCGGAGTTAGGGCTTGACTACTATATAATGGGGGTTATAGCTGGATTATTTGCATTAGCTTACTCTTTAGGACAAGTAGTAAATGGATATATTGTTACAAGAAAGGGGCCTTGGCTTCTCCTATTCGCTGGAGCAACTCTTTCCAGTTTAGCAAACATACTGTTTGGCTATGTAAATAATGTGACGGAGTTTATGGTCTTATGGATTCTTAACGGCTATTTCCAGTCTACTGCATGGGTGTCGCTTATCAGAATATTAACCGTTATGCTTGAAAGAGAAAGGATTGGGGGATATATGGGATTCTTTAATACAAGCTGGGCGTTGGGAAACTCTATTACATGGATTATTACAGGCTACATAGTATCAGCTATAGGTTGGCGACATGGATTTATAGTGAATGGGCTAATATTATTGATCTTAGGTCCCATTTCCATACTTATATTAAGACGACAGACAAAATATAGCGTTGAAGTGTTTTATAGAAGAGAAAACATAGTAAATTACATTATGTTGAAGGATTTAGTTGAATATTGGAAACCAATACTGCTTCTAGCAATCTCATATTTCTTAATAACAGGAGTGCTACAAGTAGCTATAGTGTATCTACCATCATACCTATATACAATAACGGGTTCAACCACGGTATCGTCGATAACAGCATCAATGTATCCTATGTCAGGTGCATTAGGGATGATAATATATGGTTATGTACTTGATAAATACCATAGTAGGGAGAAAGTTAAACCACTACTTTTGTCAATACCATTAACAGCAACCATATTGTACGTTTTCCCTGTTTTAGCTGAATATAGCATGGTTTATGCTGGAATAGCGTTAGTAGCTATAGGACTACTAGTCTATGGTATAAATGCACAGCTAATAACGACGATTCCATCAGCACTAATTGGTAAAAAGATTATACCGTTATCAATAGGTATAATAAATGCAACGGGATCGTTTGGTTCCTTTATATTAAATATTACAACAGGATACCTAGTAAACCTATACGGGTTTAAGCCAGTATTTCTTTACTGGAGCTTATGGATAATCTTAATAGCACCCTCATTACTTACATTATTACGTATATACAGAGGAAGCAATAGTGAGGAAGAAACAAGGTAAAGCTATTACGTTATAGGATCCGCTTATGGTAATATCTATCTAGCTCCTCTAAAGTTCCATGTGTTTCCGCTTAAACACCACCTTATCGACCCTAATATTTGCCTAACACGTTTTCCTTTCTATTTCCGATATGAGCATTGTTCTTGATTGCAAAATTAGGTAGTTTAATACTACTTGTGCTGGTATTTCCTAAATCTTCAGCTATTTTCCTTATTTTTGGAATCACTACTTCATTATCTAAAACCGCATGAACTTGAATTGTTATTCCAGAGCTACTTATAACTATGTATCAGCTGGAACAGATATCCAGAGAAGCCATGAACAGACATAGACATAGGGTTCACCATAAATTAATTATTTGGGGGAGGGAATAAAATGGTTCGCTTTCCGCTATAATAAGGCTGTAAATAAAGATAAAAACGTTATCCATGGTCATGTCTGATCGACTTATGCTGAAGGTGTTTGTTCTA
>CAZGLL010000035.1:0-13000 GCA_964526225.1 uncultured Desulfurococcales archaeon
ATGTAACCGAAAACGGCGGAGTAATAACAGTTTACTCTGACGATAAAAGCATCTTCAAACTTAGTGAAGTGTTTAAGAAGCCGGGGCTTCTACGTAATCTTCTCGAAAAAATAGCTAGAAGCCCTGTACTTAGAGCTAGGCAAGACATTTCAAAGTATAAATGGTTTAGAATAAGACCTTCAGAGGAACTTTCTATTCTCGAAGGAGGGCTAAATATCGACCATATAATTGAGAAACTTGAGGAAGGAAGCGTCGTTATCTTAGATGTTTCATCAACACCTTCAACTCAAGCTGATGCTGTTGTTCTAAATGTTGTTAGAAGAATTCTAACGAATAGAATAGGGCTTGATCCAAGGGAAATAGCTAGGAGAAAAGTCGTAGCTATTGTTTCGGAGGAAGCACCACTATACTTATCACCTGAGAAAGTTAGGAGCCCTAGAAACGCTTTCGCAAGAATAGCTCGTGAAGGTAGGAAGTTCAAAATAGGGTTAGTAGCTATAACACAGCTTGCAACAATAATTGAGAAACAGCTTCTAGCAAACATGAACACAATAGTAGTTTTGAGAACCAAGTTTAGAAGTGACATAGAGTATTTCTCTTCAATAGGTGTTCCATCTTCAGAAATACCGTTACTTAACGATAGAGAAGGATACATTTACACACCAGACATTAGAGTTAGAGATCCAATACCAGCTTACTTTAAAGGATGGTTTGAAATAGATGTTAAAAGTAGAGAAGAAAAGCTAGAGGATGTAGCTAAGATGATGTTAGAGGTCTAGTTTAACAATGATAATTAAGGCAATATGGCTACACAATATAAGATCCTATAAGGATGAAATAGTTGTTTTCCCCGAGGAAGGAATAACTGTAATATACGGAGATGTTGGTTCAGGAAAAACAAGTATACTTAGCGCAATAGGATTCGCAATTTTCGGAAACGTTCCTGGAACACCGTCGGATCCCCTTTCTAGATTTGCAAACCCTACAGCAAGAGACCTTTTAAGGAAAGGGGAATCAAGAGGATTCATTAGACTATGGATGAAGAGTGGGGAGAGAAACATAGTAGTTCATAGGGAGATTGTAGAGTCCGGGACCACAGTAAGTGATAGGGGAGGATGGGTTTTAATAGTTGAAAGGAATGGGAAAACAAAGTATAAGAGGCTCACAGCAACCGAAATGAGAAACTATGTTTTGGAAACCCTCGGAATACCTGAAGAAAAAACAAGAGCAAGAAGTAGGGTTTTTGCATCGGCAATATATGTTCCACAATTCGGAATACACTCAATACTCAATGTAAGCGATAAAGAAAGATCAGAAATAGTCAATAGAGTCCTTAATCTCATAAAATATAGTTACGCTAGAGAAAGAATAGATTATGTTAAGAAAGTAGTAAGGCGCAGAATTAGGGAGAATTTAGAGAAGAAAGAATCTGAGTTAAGAAGTAAAATCGCGGAGGAAGAACAGATAAGAGAAGAACTAAAAAGAACTAAGGAAGAACTAAAACGTTTAGAGGAAGAACTCAGGGAATTAAGGAGGAAAGAGGAAGAACTCAAAAAGGTTATTGAAAAACTCGAAGATAGGGAGAGAAAACTAAGAGAAATTGCAGGAAAAATAGATGCACTAAAGACCCAACTAGAGCGTTTGAAGCAGGAGAAGGAAAGAGAGGAATTAAGGCTTAAAGGAAAAACAGTAGGAGAAATAGAAAATGAACTTAAAGAGAAAGGTGATGAACTGGAAAAGCTAAAGCTAGAACTTGAGAAAGAGAGAAAGAGAAAGGAGGAAATTGAAGAGGAAAGAGAAAACATTGAAAGGGAGCTTGAGAGGAAAGTAGAGGAAACATCCACTTTAGCCTCGAAAATATCGGCAATAAATGGTGAAGTAGATGGACTTAGGAAGAGGCTAAGCGAAATTGAGGAACTTGAGAGAAAAGGTATTTGTCCAGTATGTTTACAGTCAGTAACACATGCACACGCTCATGAACTTAAAAATAAAATAGCTTCTGAAATCGAGGAACTTGAAGCAAAGAAAAAACAATACATGGAGAAGTTGAGAAGAGCGAATATTGAAGTAGAGAAGCTTAAGCAGAGAAAGGAAACTCTGAATACAGAATATTCTGAAATAGAGTCTAAAGAGAGTAAGCTTAATGAGAAAATAAAAAACATCTTAGAGTCACTATCCGAACTCAAAACATTGCTAGAAGTTGCTAAGAAAGTTTCAGAACTTGAAGCTAAGATGGAGAAGGTGAAAAAGGAACTTGAAACTGTTGGTAAGGCATCTAAGGAACTTGATGAGATAACTAAGAAACTTTCTTCCCTGAAGAATGAATACGATGATATTCTTAAGAAAAAGGAGGAATTAAGTACACGTAAAGGTGTTTTGCAAGGAAAAATCAGTAATTATGAAAGTAAGCTTGGGGAAATAGAGAAGCTTAGGGAAGAGCTTATAGCCGTAAGGAACGAGATAAGTAAGAACAAGTTCTACATTGAATTTCTAGACAAGCATGTATTAGCAATTATAAGGGAAGTTGAAAGATACGTTAAGTCTAAAGCCTATGTTGCCTTTAAGGAGGAATTTCTAAGAATATTTAAAACGTTAATGATAGGGTATGAGAACATAGATGTTGAAATATCACCCGATTTTAATCTCCAATTTAAAGCTAAAGTAGATGGATCAATGGTACCAATAGACACTCCAAGTGGAGGTCAGTTAACAAGCATTTCACTAGCCTATAGATTAGCTTTAAACAGAGTTGCCAGAGCTATGATACCTCAGCTTAGAGAAGGAATTTTAATACTTGACGAACCAACCTATGGTTTCTCACCGGAAAGAGTAGAACTACTGAGGAAAGTCCTATTTAGTGAAGAGGGACCCAAACAGGTGATTATTGTAACGCATGATAGGTCATTCTACGATGTTTCGGGGGAGGAAAAACTAGGCATTATAAGGCTTGAGCTTGATTCTGAAATAACAAAAACCAAGGTTCACTATGAGAATATCAATCCAGAATATATTGAAAGTGTTAAGAACGTATTCAAAGCGTTAAGCAAGAAAATATTTAGCATGAGTATTGAAGAAGCACAGCCTATTAAGGAAACATTTAAACCCGAAGTTAAAGTTCCACTTAGCAAGAAAAACCATAAGAAAACGACATCACTATTAGACTTCATATCTCAAACTGGTGAAAAAAAGGATAAACATTAATTTTCTCTTTATCGGTATTTTTGAGCGAAAAATGATTAAAGCAACTAAAGAGATACTACTAACGGAAACAATAGTTTTGTTGAGAATATCTTGTAGGAGGAACATGCTTTGAGCTATGTTTTAGCTATAGATTTAGGAGCAACATACCTTAGATTAGCAATAGCAACATATGACGGCAAAATAGTTTCTAAGGTTAAAGAGAAGGTTATTAGGAAAGGTAACGAGTATGCTGTGGCAAATCAAATAATCGGGATTTATGAGAAACTTAGAGAAAAACTAGGTGAAATAAATATTGGTAAAATTGCTATAGGCTCAATAGGACCATTAGATATGAGAGAGGGTATTATATTAAACCCTCCAAATCTACCTTATGAAAAAGTGCTTCTAAAGAAGCCTCTTGAAGAATATTTTAAAGTAGAAGTTATCGTACTTAACGATGCTGTTTCAGCTGCTTGGGGCGAGAAACACTTCGGCTTAGGTAAGAATGTAGAGAACCTAGCATATATAACGTTAAGTACCGGGATAGGTGTTGGTGTAATAGTTAATGGAAAACTACTTTTAGGCAAAGACGGTAATGCTCATGAAATGGGTCATGCAGTAGTAAACTATGATTCACCTTTCAAATGCGGATGCGGTAGGGTAGGGCATTGGGAAGCTTACGCTTCCGGAAGAAACATTCCAAGATTTGCAAAGTACTTAGCCCAAACAAAATTCAAAGAGCTTCTAACTAAGAGCATATTGAGAAGCAAAATAGTTAATAATACATTGGAAGCTAAGGATGTTTTCGAAGCAGCCAAGAAAAATGATTCCTTAGCTTTGAAAATAATAGATGAGCTAGGTAAGGTGAATGCATCAGGATTTGCTAACGTAATTAATGCTTATGATCCGGAGTTAATAACTGTAGGCGGAGCTATAACGCTAAGTAATCCTAAAGAACTTGTCATAGATCCTATGCTGAAATATCTTGACATGTTCGTTGTTAATAGGGTTCCTAAAATAGAAATTACAAAACTAGGGGACGACATAGTACTATATGGTGCTATAGCAGTAGCAATAAACCCTCCTCTATAGTTTCTCGGTGAAACAATGGATCCATTCACTTGGAAAAGCCCCGGTAGAGCTATGGAGTTAGCTAAGGAACTAGCTAAAACATGTAAGGAAACTTTAGGTTCGCTCGTTGATTCAGTTAGTGTTGTTGAGCTTAAAGAAAACGTTCTCTATAGGGCTTTAACACTAAATGGCTACATAACATTGTCTAATGGTTTATACACAAATATTCTAGCAATGTCAATTAGGAATAGGAAATCATCGTTCATAGGGTTCGAAGGAGTCTTTAAGGGCAGAGAGCTAAAAGTTCCGGAAGCTCAAATAGTCTATGTCGACACGTTTCTATGGACTAAGTGGAAATTCAGAGTTTCACCTAAGGATGCTAGAAAGAGCCCTCTAATACTTTTCATGAGAGAACATGAGGAATCTCTTAAGAGAGAATATTTTAAGCAAGACCTAGGTGAAGGTAAAATACACTACTTTAGAGTATACTTGAGCGAAGACTCGAAATTTAGAAGAGTTAATGTTAGAATTAACATTTGGATGAAGAATGGCTTAATACGTAGGAATGCAATAGATTTAATACTTAGAACAATAGGGCTTTTAGAAACATATTTTATGAAGAAAATTTCCCAGAAAAAACCTCCAGAACCCCTTAAGACCTTCAATATCAAATCACTTTAGCACAAAATTCGGAAATAGGGCAAAGGCTACATTTAGGTTTCCTGGCTACGCAAAACCTTCTACCAAGCAATATTAGGTATAAGTGTGCTTCAAGACATTTGTCAGGGCAAAATAGCTCAATGAGTCTTCTTCTCACATCTTCATATTTAGCATTTTTCGCTGTGGAGCCTAATCTGTAGGATACCCTCATAACATGTGTATCTACAGGTACTGTAGGCTTATTTGCTATCATAAGAAGTAGGATATCGGCTGTCTTTGGACCAACACCAGGAATTCTCATAAGTTCAGCTCTAGCTTCCTCTAAAGGTTTTTTAAGAATAGTTGATAAGTCACCTTTAAATTCTTTCAGAACGTATTTCGAAGCTTCAATAATTCTCTTTGCTTTAACGTAACCTAAACCGCCATGCGATATTAGCGAAGATAACTCGTCTATCGTTGAGTTAGCTAAGACGTTAGGTGTTATTTTAGGAAATCTCTTCTTCAAATTAAAGTATGATTTGAAAGCATTTTTCTCATTAGTATTTTGCGTAAGTATTGTAGCTACAAGGGTTTCAAAAGGATCTCTAGTTTCTAAGGCAACCTTAAGCGCTAAAAACTCATTAAGATTTACTTCACCAAACGTTCTCTTTAGAATCCTAAGTATTTTATGAGCTCTTTCTTTCAACAAAAACTCGCCCTCCTTTATCATTAACAATATGGATGCATAATAAATTAATTTTTCAATAGTTAATTAAAATTAACAGAGGTGATGACAATGTATTTTTCAACACTCCATTAAATTTAGTTTGTTCATTTATGTAAAATGAATGCTATCTAACCTTAATTTAGTACTTAACATCTTACAAGGGTTAGAAATATTCGTCATTTAATATTAGGATTTCTAACTTAAGGCTTTGACTTTTTGAAATATTATGATATTGCACAAAACTATGCTTAAATAGGCTACTCTTACTATGTTAAATTAGGCGAATAATATTAGACTGGCCTAACTTTAATTGTGGTGGCAATTATGCGGAAAATTAGAGTGACGTTAGCAGGGAATCCAAATGTAGGAAAGTCTGTAATATTTAACGAGTTAACTGGAGGAAAAGCTTGGGTAGGTAATTGGCCAGGGGTTACTGTAGAGAAAAAGGTTGGTATACTTAGAGTTGGCGAGTATGAATTTGAGATAACTGATTTACCTGGCATATATAGTCTTACAGCATATAGTGTTGATGAGATTATTGCTAGAAACTTTATTGTTGAGGAAAAACCTGACGTTGTAGTTAACATTGTTAATGCTGCAAGTATTGAAAGAAACCTTTACTTAACAATTTCGCTTCTGGAAATGGAAGCTAATGTAGTAGTAGCGCTTAACATGATGGATATTGCTGAGAGCTTAGGGTTAAAAATCAATGTTGATTTGCTTTCGAAAAAGCTATGTAACATACCTGTAATTCCGATGATTGCTATTAAGAAGGTGGGATTTAAAGAGCTAATTGACGCTATGGTAAATGCTTCTAAAAAGAAGCTTAAGTGCGAGAAAATAGTTAACTACGGCAGTATTGTTGAAGAACAAATAGATTATATTAAAGAGAAACTTAGGGAAATAAAAGATATTGCTGAAAAATATCCTTTAAGATGGATTGCTATTAAGCTTCTCGAAAATGATAAGGAAATTGTTAATAAGGTTAGAAAGTTCTCTGAAGAACTAATTGAGGAAGTGGAGAAAATTAGGAAGAAGCTTAGTGAAAGATTAGGTGCTGATTTAGAAGAGTACTTCGTTGAAAAAAGGTATGAGAAAGTTGCTGAAATAGTTAAAGTAGCTGTTATTAGGGTTAAGGAGGTTGGATTAACATTTAGCGATATTATTGACTATACTGTTACACATAAGTACTTAGGAATACCTATAATGATAACTGTCCTGTACATGCTATTTAAATTTGCATTTGATGTAGCAACACCTTTTGTCGATCTAGTAGATATATTGTTCAACAATATACTTTACAATGCTATCGTTAATAGCGGTTTACCTAAACTCTTAGCTTCATTTTTAGCTGACGGTGTAATTTCAGGTTTAGGCGCAATACTTGTATTTCTCCCTAATATTGCATTGTTGTTCTTAGCTTTAGCAATACTCGAAGATGTAGGTTACATGTCTAGAGTAGCTTTCATAACCGATAAGATAATGCATAAAGTAGGCTTAACAGGTAAATCGATAATACCTATGGTTATAGGTTTCGGGTGTAATGTTCCAGCAGTAATAGCTACGAGAGTAATTGAGGATGAAAACGATAGAAAAACAACTGCACTAATACTCCCCCTAATGTCATGTAGTGCTAGATTGCCGATATATCTTGTTTTTGCTGGAACATTCTTTGGCGCATATGCTGGAACAGCTGTTTTAAGCATGTACTTTCTAGGGTTAGTTTTAGCTATACTCATAGCTACTTTTCTTAGAAATTTTGTTTTCAAAGGGCCCTCCATAGGATTTATCATGGAAATGCCCCCATATCTCATACCCCAAGCGAGAACAGTTATTTTAAAAATGTGGGAAAGAACGAAGAAGTTCCTTTTCAAAGCTGGAACAGTTATTTTTCTAGGCGTAATAACGGCTTGGGGTTTAAGTATAACAGGTCCATCAGGAATCGTAGGTGTTGAAGTTCTTGAAAATCCGGTGCTATTTAGCAGAAGCTGGGTAGGAATAGTAGGCCATGCTCTATCACCGATATTTACGCCTATGGGTTGGGATTGGAGGGCAACAGCTTCACTAATTTTCGGGTTAATAGCTAAAGAGCTAGTTGTGGGAGTTATGGGTGTTCTTTACGGTGTTAGTGAAGAAAACCTTTCTCAAGCAATTTCAACAGCTTTTACGCCTGTATCGGCTTACGCATATATGGCTTTCACACTAATTTACGTTCCATGCTTAGCTACAATAGCTGCAATAAGGGGAGAGCTTGGAGTAAAGTATGCTTTAATGGCTTTAGCATATGAGCTAACCTTAGCCTATATTGTAGCTTTCATCATAGTTTCTCTAGGTAACCTGTTAGGCTTGGGATAGGTGACGGAATAATGAAACTCTACGTTAAAGCTTTAGCGGGAATAATAGGCGTTCTATATGTAATCTATGGTATTTTAGCCTTGTACAATTGGGTTTCCGAAACATTTCCTTTAAACATTAACCCCATAGGTAGCTTTATAGCGCTTAACGTTCCATCAGATATTGGAGCTTCAATAGCATTAATAACTATAGGTTTAACGTTAATGCTGTCAATTTCATCGAGGAACAATAGTGTTCAAGGTCTTTCAGCCTTAACTGTAGGTACATTTCTTGCAGTAGCCCTTTTTGCGCTGCAAATACTCATAATTATGGCAAACATAGCTGATACATTAATACTCAGTAGTGTAGGTGAAGAAGTAGAGTACAACGTCTTAAACGATATACAAAGAATAGAGTTTTATGGAGGACTTCTTTCACTAGTGTTAATGTACTATGTAATTAAGGAGCTTTCAAGAAGGAAAATAATAACCTCAATATTTTCCAGAACAAGATAGTGTTTTCTTTTTCGTAAAAACGTTTTAAACATCTATTAGAACATATGTACATAGCATAGTTTATCCTCTGGGAAGCGATGTAGAAGTGACCTATAGTATTGTCGCCTTAGATAAGCGTAGGAAGCTTTTAGGTGTAGCGGTTATTTCGGGAAGTTTAGCTGTAGGTTCAAGAGTTCCATGGGCTAAGGCAGGTATTGGTGCTGTAGCTACACAAGCTTACACAAACCCTGCTTTAGGACCCTTAATACTTGAATATTTAAGTCAAGGATTAAAGGCTAAAGAGGCTTTAGAAAAAGCCTTATCGACAGATAAGTATCCTGAGAAAAGACAAGTGGCTGTTGTAGATTTCTACGGAAACATAGCATACCATAATGGAAGAGAAATACCGGAGTACAACGGTGTTTTTGTTGGTGACACTGTTATTTGCTTAGGAAATCTTGTAATGTCTAAAGAAATACCTAGAGCAATGTGTGAAGCCTATGATATGAAAAGAGAAAAGGACTTTGCATGGGCTTTGCTTTCGGCGTTAGCTGCTGGGCATAATTTAGGAGGAGATAGAAGGAAGGATAGAAGTGGAGCACTGATAGTTGTTGGAGATACACCTTATGGAAAATACTATGACTACATAGTTAACTTAAGAGTTGACTACTCCGATAATCCGTTAGAAGAGCTTATGATGCTTTACCAAATGTATAAGGAAATATGGCTCTAACGTAATCCATTGTCCTTATCTTGTCTAAAACCCTCCTTATGCCTCTTATAAACGCTCCAATTTATGAATATTGACCTAGAAATTTCAAGTATAAAGGCGTAGTAAAATGACTTATCGACCTGGTCTAAATCGTCCATTCCTGCCTCCATAAGGAACGTGTCAAAATAATCCTTAACCTTCAAAGCTATTTCCCTAAAAATATTCATTTGCTCCCTAATGAACTCGTCAAGCTCGCTTCTATGCTTAACTAACTCAGCCTTCCCCGAAGACGCCATCATCAGAACCCTACATTCTCTATAAATACTACTCTCTTTAAATATTTCCCGAAAGAAACATTTCCAAACAAATTTAAAGTACCGCTAAATCCACGGATCATAGCGTATTTCAGCTATACAATAGTAGCATTGATTTCGAAGTTGTTTCACTCATATAAAGTATATTTCAAGGTATATCATTCGGTTTCGTGCTATTTAAAAACGGGTTTCATTATTGAAGAAAGTCGTCATTTAAATAGTTACTGAAAATATCGTGTAATAAGATAATGTAGTCTTACTTGAAGAATTCTAGCTCCCAAAATTCAACATATGCCGCAATAAGCAGTAGAACAATAGCTAAACCCATCAGCTTAAGGGCTTGACCCCACATTTTCTCCTTAAAATAAAGAGAAGCTGTAATAAAGGTACTGTATGAGAATAGTTCAAGGAAACCGTAGGGATGGAAGGCTACTAGTGACGCTATTATTGCTCTAAACTTCTCCCCCGAAAAGTAAATACTGTAAACCGCTGATCCCATAATGAATCCTGAATTACCTCCAGCAACCCCTATTATAAACGGACCTAAATAGGGTATAGCTCCTAATAGTCCTTTAGGTAAGTTAAATAGGAAAATCATTATGGGGGATCTTAGCGAAACCAGCACTCCACCAACACTTTCAACAAACTCAACAGCTTCTGATACTCTAACATATGAGTAAAGTAGTCCGCTTAGCATTCCTAAATAAAGTGTTATCACAATTAGCACCCATATTCTTAAGGAGAAATAGAGAAAACCTGCCTCTCTAGGCTCCTTAGTTATGAACGATGAGCTCATTAGGAAAAGAAATGTTCCGAAACATAATGAATGTATTATTACGTTATACCCCTGCAGAAATGTCGTTAATAAAGCAATTATGATAGCCAAAAGTGCAATAAGCAATTTGATATTAGGAGGTTTTCTTGCTTCCTCAATGTAGAATGTGTCCGTCATAAGCGCGAATATTCCTCCTCGGTAAAAGTGTTTTCTAGGAAATATATAAGTTAAAGTGTTGCTAAGAGATTAAGACTATTGAAAGCAGAAGTAGAGCGACAAGCACAAGGATTATACCGTAAACAATGCTTCCAGGCATTGTGGTATATGTTCTCTTAGCTTTAAAACCCAATCCTTTAATGTAAAGTGTTTCTGAAACCCTATTAGCTCTCTCAATAGCAACTGCCGTAACAGGTATTAATGCCTTAGTAATGCCAAATCTTCTAAGTCTAACAGACATTATAGACTCTATAATATCCTTCAAAACTAAAGGTATAAGTCTCCATGTTAAAATTAGCGATTGAGTTAAAGTAAACGGTACACCATGTTTCTCTAGGAAATCAACAAGCTGCGTTGGATTAGTTGTTGAAAAAACAGTTAAAAACGATGTTGCCAAAACATACATTCGCAATATAAGAGTTAGTACGTAATTGAATGTTTCATAGGTGAAAAGGCCGTAGGGTGAGAAAATCCACGTAAAGAATCCAAGAAGACCTATAGGTATAGCAACAGCTAATGTACTTTCGTAAAACAGTTTTAACCTTTGAGACATGAGAACCAGTAGGGCTAAATATGTTGTTAAGACAAATACCTCATTTAAACTATTTACTAGAGATACTGCTATGAAAAATAAAACTAACGAAATAAACTTTAACCCTACGTGAGCTTTAGTTAATAACGTCTCATCTTTCGAGTATGTAAATGCAACCCTTATTTTCTCAAGTAACCATAGAAGCATTGTTAATAATACACCCTCGCATTAAATGGTTTTTCAACACCGAAGCTTTCTAGGGAAGGCATTTTAAGTAGCTCATTAGTTTCTCCTTTAAACTTTATTTCACCATCATACAAGAGTACTGCTACATCGCAAACTTCGCTTATAAACCATGAATCATGGGATGCTATTACCAATGTTGTATTTAGCTGTTCAGCTATGTTGTTCAGAATATCTGCTAAAATAATTTTTCCTTCAAAATCCAAATATGCTGTTGGCTCGTCAAGTAATACAATATCTGGTTTTCCCACTAATGCTGAAGCTAAAGAGAGTCTTCTCCTATAGCCAAAGCTTAAGTGTAAAACAGGCTTTTTAGAGTACCTTTCGAGACCAAGAAGCTTCAATATTCTCCAAGTTTCAGCTTTAGGCTCCTTTACCCCCATATTTTTTGCTGTTTCATAAACTTCATCATAAGGAGTGGGTCTAGTAAACGATAACGTTGGGTTTTGGGGAACATAGCCTACTTTTAAGTTATTATACCTAGTAACATAGCCTTTAGATGGCTTAAGTATACCAGCAATGATTTTTATCAAAGTTGATTTACCTGAACCATTAGGTCCTAGAATTCCCAATTTAACCCCTTTAGCTATGTTCAAGCTTATGTTTTTTAGAGAATACTTTTGCGACCTAGGGTATCTATACCATACATTCTGAAGCTTTACTATGGCTTTACCACTGGAACTTTCCCTTTTTCTAATACCCCTACTTATTTGCTCTCTAACGTGCTCTTGAGATTGATACTTTAGAATTTCACTAAAACTTAGTTCTTCAATATTTCTTTGAAAAACAACTTCACCATCTCTTAGAATGATTAATTTATCAGCTATTTTTAAGGCTTGATCAAGCTTATGCTCTATTAAAATTATTGATATCCCCTCTTCATCAGCTATTTTCCTTAATTCACCGTAGAGTTTTCTAACGAGGGATGCTTCTATGAAAGCTGATGGCTCATCCAGAATGAGCACTCTAGGTTTTAAAGCTAAAATGGAGGCTATAGCTACTCTCTGCATTTCACCTCCACTTAATTCGAAAATAACTCTGCTCATAAGCTTCAATGAACCAATAACGTTTAAAGCCCAATGGGCTCTTTCAAAAACTTCTTTAAGGGGCAATCCTAGGTTTGAAGGACCAAACATTACCTCATCTCTAACAGTTAATGTTACAAGTTGAACTTCCGGGTCTTCACCAACATATCCAACATATTTGAATACTTCTTCAGGTTTCTTAAGAACATCAACTGAGTCAACGAATATTTTCCCTTTAATTTCGCCACCGTAGAAGCTAGGAAGAATTCCAACAGCGGCTTTCGCTAATGTGGTTTTACCTGAGCCATTAGGCCCTATGAGTAAAGCAATTTCTCCATCATTTAAGAAAATATTTATGTTTTTAAGAACCCAGTTTTCACCACTACTATACCTGTACCATAGATTCTCTATTCTCATCACGTCTCCACTTTAGCCCCCATAGCCTTAATCGTTCTCGCTAACGGTAAAGCAACTAATAACCCTATTGTTGCTTGCCCTAAGTTAACGGGTATTTCTAATGCAGCAACCATTGGCGGATACCCTAATACCACTACTTGATATGTGAAGTATCCTAAAACCATTTCTAAACCCCCTAGAATTATCGCGTAAACGTCTCCTCCAACCTTAGGATCATATTTGAATCCTAGGTAGAGAATTCCTAATGCAAGCAATGCCCCTAGGATGAACCATAGTTCTCCAGGTATTGAGAATTTTACTTCAGAACCTAGGAAGTAAAGT
>CAZGLL010000036.1:0-12590 GCA_964526225.1 uncultured Desulfurococcales archaeon
AAGGTATGTTGGGGATGAATAAGCTGAACTTGAAGATCGCGTTATTGTCTACGAAGACGAGTCTTAAGGCTTTGTTTGATGCTGTTGAAGCTGTTGAGAATGAATTGGGTGTTGAAATAGCCTTAGATGTTATCTATGTTTGTGATCTTCATAGGCTTGGCTCTGGCGAGGTTGTTTCGAAAATTTCCAATGCCGACGTAGTTTTAATCGATGTTAGAGGTGCTTTACCTAGCTATGTTGAAGAAGCAATAGCTAATTCTAAAGCAAAAATCGTCGTCCCACTAGTTGGTGGTTCAAACGTTATCCCCTACCTTAAGCTCGAGAGGCTTTCAGGAAAAACTATTGCTGGTAGGCAGAAACCCCTAGATTTCGACGCCGACAAAGTCGATGTTAGCAGAGTGTTTAAGATACTTAATACTGTTGAGAAAATTTCTAAAACAATACCTTTAGGGGTTCTAAGGGATTTTAGAAACTATGTTTGGCTAAGCAAATACTGGGTTTACTGGGGTAAGAGAAACCTAAAGAACATGGTTAAACTCATACTTTCACAATACTTCAACATCAACACGAAATTCGAAGAACCTAGGAAAGAAATCGACAACTGCATACTCATACCCGAGAAAGGATGCGTAGAAACCGCTGTTACACCTAGGAAACCAGCAGTAGCACTATTCCTCTACGGAGGAATGCATTTCGAACAATCCCTACCAGTAGCAAAAGCCCTAGAAAAACAGCTTAAAACACAAGGCATCGACACACTACTTATCGTAGGGGGTTCGGCTGAAACAATACTAACACAGCTAAAAACACTAGAAAAATACACAACATCCAACGGAAAACCACTTGTCGACGCAGTTGTAAACCTTCAATGGTTCACAATCAACGGCGGACCCTACGGGGGAGACGTAGAACCCACCAGAAAACTATTCCTAAAAACGGGAAACCTACTATTCAACGGCCTCATAGCATACATGAGAAGATATTCTGATTGGAAAAACGATCCAAGAGGACTCTCACCCATAGAAGTCATAACCGGAGTTGTCCTACCCGAAGTAGATGGGGCAATAGAGCCAATAATATCGGCAACAATAGACGACACCGAAAACACAAACATGGTCGTTCTCGATGAAAGAATCAAGAAGAAAGCCGCTAGGATCGCTAAATGGATACAGTTAAAGCATAAACCAAACAGTGAAAAAAGAGTAGCCTTAATAATCTACAACTACCCGCCAGGCGAAGAAAACGTAGGCAACGCAGCATACCTAGACGTGTTTTCAAGTCTCGAAACCTTACTGGAAACACTGAAAAAAGCCGGCTACCATGTCGAAGCAAAATCTAAGGACAAGCTGGTTTCTCTAGTAGGAAACCTCCTAGTTAACTCACCAAAATGGAACCTGCACGGAAAAGACACTCTAAAAATCCCCCTAAACAAGTACCTAGAATTCTACAATACACTACCTAGACATCTCAAAGAAGCAGTTGAGAAAACCTGGGGTCCACCACCGGGAAACATAAATGTTGACGACGAAGGCAATATCGTCATCCCCGGAATCATCTTGAACAACATTTTCATAGGTGTTCAGCCACCTAGAGGATTCCATGAAGACCCTAAGAAACTCTACCATTCAAAAGACCTACCACCACACCACCAATACATAGCATTCTACTACTGGATAAAACAACTGTTCAAGGCAGACGCAATAATTCATTTGGGAACACATGGAACACTAGAGCTACTACCAGGCAAAGAAGTTGGCTTATCGGGGAATTGCTGGCCGGACATTTTAATCTTCGATCTCCCAAACATATACGTCTACCACGTCACAAACCCATCAGAAATGAGCATCGCTAAGAGGAGAAGCTACGCATACATAGTTACACACTCACCACCACCATTCACAAACGCCGACCTCTACGGCGAATACTCGGAACTCGAACAACTAACCCAAGAATACAGCGAAGAACACGACACCGAAAAGAAAAATGTCATCCTGAACTTGGTAAGGGAGAAATGCGATAAACTAAACATAGAATTCACCACTATCGAAGAACTCCACGACCTCCTTTTCGAGCTTAAGAAAAACGCTATTCCCAAAGGACTCCACGTCCTCGGTAAAACATGGAGCAACGAAGACATAGCTAACTACGCACTATTCGTCGTTAAAAGAGACGGAGACGTAAAGTCACTAGTTAGGCTCATAATTGAAGAGCAAGGCCTAAACTATGACGAAGTCGTCTCAAAACCGGGCAAAATGTTCAATGGGGTTAGGGGCTCAGAAATACTAGACAATGCTGAGAAGCTAGCTAAGGAAATAATAACGCTTATTCTAAAAGGCGAAGATCCGAGGAAGCTAGCTAAAAAATTCTTCAGAAGGCTTAGAGGCGAAGCTGTTGAAACCCTCGAATACGTTAAAGACCTAGTTAGCAGAGTTAAGGAAAGCGATGAATTAGGGGCTGTTTTGAAAGCTCTCAACGGACTATACATAGAACCTAGGGTTGCCGGAGATCCAATAAGGACACCGGAAGTTTTCCCGACAGGATGCAACGGTTACGCTTTCGACCCAAGACTAATACCTAGTAAAGCAGCATACATTAAAGGTGCTAGAATAGCTGAAGAACTTGTTAAAAGGTTTAGGGAGAAACATGGTAGATTCCCGGAAACTCTAAGCTTCGTTCTATGGGGTTTCGAAACAGCACAAACAAGAGGAGAAACAGTGGGTATGATTCTCCAACTACTAGGTGTTAGACTTGTTAGGGATAAGGGTCCTTGGCTTCCAAGACTAGAAATTATACCTCTTAAGGAACTCGGTAGGCCGAGAATAGATGTTGCAGTAACAATATGTGGTTTCTTCAGAGACATGTTCCCAAACCTCATAGAATTGCTGAGCCAAGCTGTTAAGCTCGTTGCCGAACTAGACGAACCCCCCGAAATGAACTTTGTTAGAAAGCATTATCTAGAGCTTAAGGAGCGCTACGGTGAGGAACTATCGTTAGCAAGGATTTTCGGCCCCAAACCAGGCACCTACGGTACTAGGCTACCCGAGTTCATAGAGTCATCTAACTGGTCAGTAGAGGAAGAACTAGCAAACATATATCTTGAAGACATGGGCTACGCATACACAGACAAAATCCACGCTGTAGAAGCAAAGAAAACACTCACAGACATGCTAAAGAAAGTCGATTTAGTCGCACAAGTAAGAAGCACAACCGAATACGATATTGGCGATCTAGACCACTACTATGAATTCATGGGAGGCTTAAGAAGAACCATAGAAGCCCTAACAGGTAAAAGAGTTGAAGCCTTATGGGTAGATACCACAGGTTTTAGAGACAAAGTTAGAAGCGCTGAAGAAGCAGTCGACCTCTGGGCTAGAGCAAGACTACTCAACCCCAAATGGATAAATTCGATGCTCAAACACGGCTACGACGGAGCTAGAGAAGTTATGAAGAGAATCGAGTACCTCCTAGGACACACGGCATTAACGAAAGCAGTTAGCGAATGGATATGGACAAAAGTCGCAGAAACATACGTTCTAAACCCGGAAATAAGAGAGAAAATAAGGAAAGCAAACCCATGGGCACTACATAGGGTAATAGAGGTCCTATACGAAGCCCACAAAAGAAACTACTGGAAACCAGATGAGGAACTTCTAGAGGAAATCGAGAGAATAAGATTAGAAGTTGAAAGAACCCTCGAATAACCACTACACCAAAAGAAAACTAAACCAACACCAAACAATTCGGATAAAATCAAAAGCTACATGAAGCTATATTTTGAGGTATTTTCCTCCAACAGTGTTGATGAATAATCTTAGGTAATCCGGTAGCGCTGTAGGTCTGTGCTGCTGTATGTGGTAGGCTATTACCTTTACTCTAAACTTCTTAAATTCCTCAGCTATTTCTAAAACTTCTTTTCGGGGATTCTTCGATAGGAAAACGTTTGCTCTCCCATCAGTTACCACATGTACGACTTCTTTGCAGTTCCTAAATTTCTCCCTAAACATTTTAATATGCTTTAAGGCTTCCAGTAAGCCCATTGTGAAAGGTGTTGAACCTCCCAGCGGGATTTCGTCGAGTTTATTGTAGACTTCTACGAGATTTCTCATAGGCCAAGCTACCGTTGTTGCGCTGCCACCTCTGAAGGTTATGAGGGAAACGTATACTCTTTTAGTGTATGCTTCTTCAATAAGCTTCCTAATAATATATTTGGCTAAGGAAATTCTCTTCCCAGCCACCATACTACCGCTAGCATCCAACAATATCACGTGAAGTACCGGTATTCTCTCCTTCCTAACCCTAACCCTAACATGCCGAAGACTAATGGGGATCGGTACAGTAGGGTTGTAAGCTACAGAAGCCCTAATTGTCGCAGCTAAATCAACATCTACAAGCTCCCGTTTAAGCAAAGGCATAGCATCTACCGGTACCCCCTTCATAGACGCTATAGCTAAAGACTTAAACTCCCTCGAACCCCTACCACCAGAAAAACCCTGCAACCCAGAATCAACAATTTTCTCTTCATGAATGTTTACGGGTGATTCACGAAAATTTCCCAGAGAAGACTCTACCCTATCGCTCCTCCCATCCCCTAAGCTGCCGGAAAAATTTTCGCCACCCTTTCTTTCGCTGCTGATTTCCCTGTTTTGCTTCGGTTGTTCAAGTTTTTTCCCAATCAGCTCCTTCACAATGTCTTCGAATTTTCTCTGGGGTTGTTCGAAAGGTTTCGATTTCAATCGGTGCCTTAGAGCTAGCTCCATTGCTTTAACAACATCGTTTAGGTTGACCTTTGTTCTTCCGTCTAGTGCTGCTATTGCTTTAGCTGTTCTAATCGTTACTATTTCGGCTCTATGTGTTTTTATCCCCAGTTTAATAACTGTCTCGGTTACGAGCTTCAGCAAATCCCTATCCACAGCAACATCACGTATTATTTTCCTTGCCCTAGCGATCCTCTCTTCAACTTGCTTCTCCATAGGCTCCCATTTCCTATAGAAAGACTCAGGATCCCTAGCGAATTCTTCAACCCTTTCAACAATTTCAACCCTTTCCTCAGAACTCATAGAAGCCTCTACCGGAACATAGAGGCCGAATCTATCGAGTATTTGCGGTCTCAGCATTCCCTCCTCTGGATTCATAGAGCCTGCTAGTATGAATCTAGCTGGATGCTTAAATGAAACACTTTCTCTTTCAACAACATTCCAACCACTAGCTGCTGCGTCAAGAATCAAGTCGGCAATGTAGTCTTCTAGTAGGTTTACTTCGTCTATGTATAGAACGTTCCTATTAGCTTCAGCCAGAAGCCCGGGCTTAAACACTACCTTGCCGCTTTTAATTGTTTTCTCAATATCTATGGAGCCAGCAACCCTATCTGGAGTAGCATTTAAGGGGAGATCGACTACACGTATCTTCCTAAACTCGTACTCTATCTTTTCCCCCTTAGCCCATAGATCGTAGTGGTAATCGCACATTTCCAAAGGATTAAAAGGGTTACAATTAAACGGGCAACCCTTAGCAACAGGCTGAGCCGGTAAAACTTGAGCAAAAGCCCTAACAAGAGTAGACTTGCCAGTTCCCTTGTCACCAACTAAAACAACACCACCAATAAGAGGGTAAACGGCATTAACCATTAAAGCAAGCTTAGCATCCTCCAAACCAACAATAGCACTAAACGGAAAATAAATCTTCGAATGATGATGAGTCACACCACAAACCCCAAACCCAGTCCCTAACCAAAATAATACTTAGGTGCACCAATATTAATCTTACAGTGTACCCAGCCAAAACAATAGAAACCCCATGCCTAAAAATGATTCTAACCTAACAACATGCCCTGCTTTACTAGTTCAAAACCTTGCACCTAACAAATGGTTTACAAGAGAATAAATAGCCTAATAAGTGAGGCTGAGATGAGAAGCTACTGTTTTAGAACCCATATTTTCCCTATTCTCTTAAACTTCTTAAGAACAAGTGTTTTAGCTTTCTTTAAAAGCCCTTCTTTATCGTATATTATGATCCCATCAGCTACCGCGTCTAATATCACTCCCCATCCCCCTTCAATTCCTTCTAGAAGCTCCTTCGGTGTTAACCATATGTCTTCTACGGATTCCGCTCCTTCCTTGTATTTTAGGTTCTCCATTCTCCTCCTGTAAATGTTTTCTGGAAGGTTTCGAGCTACAACTAAAACATCTATGTCGCTTTCTGGAAAGGGTTTCTCCAGACCTTTAGCAACTGAGCCGAAGAGCAGAATACCTACAATATCCTCTCTTTCAAGCACCCTATGTACGAACTTGTATAGGTGCTCCCTATACTCTTTCCTCCTAAGTTTAGGTAAGGTTAGCAATCTATTTCACCAAACACTTCCTCGACAATCTGATACACTTTTTCCGCGTTTTTCAGAAGAGCCTTAGCTATGTTTTCAGAATATATTTCCGAAGGCTTAATTATCCTATCAACAGTTTCCCAACCATACCTAGGAGTTGTTCCCTGATCCTCCAAAACCATAGCATACGTTATAGCCTCATTCAACTTACCCATTAAATCCTCCTTTAAACTAACAAGACCCCCAGAAATTAAACCCTTCAGAACCAAAGTAGGCCTATGAGTTTTACCGGGTTCGAAACCGAGAGCAACTATTAAAGCCTTAATAGCCTTCTGAGCTGAAAGCTCCGCTTTAAAAACAGCACTAGCATATCTCCTATTGTTGAAGCATTCAAAGGCTTCTTCAAGATCCTCCTTAGCCATAGATAGCCAATCCAGAGCTTTTGCATGTTTAGGCATAGAATCACCTAACACCGATTATCTCATATAGTTTACCATCTTATAACCATAGCCCCTTATACTGAAGATTAAAATCTAAGCTACAACAATCAGAACCTCAGCTAAAACACTTAGAAAACATGAAAAGTTAGAGTAGCCGCAGAGGTCAAACCTTAAATGATGTGTTAAACTTAGCTTATAAGTGAGCGTCAAAGGTTAGAGTGATGGCGATGGGAGATAAGATAGTGATAGAGCCCATTAGAGACGCTGTATGGCTCGCTCTACACGGTAAGAAAATTGGAAAACTCTCCCACGAAGAAGTTGAGAAGGAAAGCCTAGTTGAACAGGAAAAACTCTTCAACAAACAATAAAGTACTACTTGATACATCGTTTCCACTCCCAATTTTAGGTTTCGAAAGCTACCGAAACTCTACAACAGTCAGTTCAAGAGGTTCATAAAGGTATTGTGGTAGGTAAAGTTAACAGTTAATAATGGCGTTCACTATAGACTTGTGTGGATGGCGTATCGGTTGTTAGAGGAGCATGTAGCGAAGATAACTAAGCTCCGCGTGAGGAACTTTCTAAGCTTAAGGAAAGTTAGTCTAGAGCTAGGTAAGCTAAACGTGTTTGTAGGCCCTAACTCTAGCGGAAAAAGCAACGTTGTCAGAGCCCTACAGCTACTCACCAACCACGTACAGCACGGAGTACCCGTATTACCGGGATATAGGGGTTTTAAGAGCGTAGTCTAATTGTGGGGAATTTGTGTTTTAAGCGGAGCGTTAGTGGTTAAGCTGAATTCTTATAGGCTACTTAGTGGTAGTATATGTAGGTGGTGTGTTTGGGTAGACTTGTTACGTTATCTGTGAAAATTCCTAGGGAGCTTAAGGAGAAAATGGAGAAGCTTGGGCTTAAACCATCTGAGATTGTTAGGAGGGCTCTTGAAGAAGCTGTTCGCGAAGCTGAACTTAGGGAGCTTGAGAAAAAACTGGACAGTATAGGCGATGTTTTAGCTAAAATACCTCCTGAAAGAATAGTTGAGAGCATACGGGAGGATAGAGAGGGTAGATAGCGTAATGATGATGTTTGATTCAAGCGCCATATATACTTTAATATGGTTACGTAAGCTTAAACCGCTAAAAAACGGTTACACTATTGAACTAGCACGTTTCGAACTTGGAAACGCTATTTGGAAAGAAGCTAGTTTGAGAAAAACTATAACACTTGATAAAGCCGTTTCCTTAATAAACATAGTAGTTGAAGTTCTAAATAAGCTAAGGATAGTTAGTATAGGCGGATTCGAAAGCGAAATACTTAAACTATCATATGAAGAAAACTTAACATTCTACGATGCCGCATACCTTTACGCATCCTTAAAACTAAACATACCTTTAGTAACTGAAGATAAGAAACTCTATGAGAAAGCTAAGAAATACGTTACCGTTCGAAAAGTAAAGGAAATATTATGAAGCTGTGGAGAACAAAGAGTACTTAACAACGTTATCTTAGCATCAAGAAAAATCTGTACCCACAAATTCTTCAGACAAACAGGTTACTTTAACGAGCAAAGCGTTCCCTGTCTACCGTTACTTCTAAATACTTTTAGTTACGGTAGATGGGTCATCACGCCCTTCCCTGCCCAGCACCCCGCAGACACCATGATACTATTCTAGGCACCCACGGGGTTGGGCTGAGCGGGTGGTTCTTTCACAATACGCTATCCGTGATACAACCTATAAACTTACCCGGGGCTAGAACCAGCCCAAGCAACCAAAAGTATTCAGAAATGATTAGAAATATCATAACATGCGAAACAGCCTATCACAAACTAATAAGTAT
Source organism: uncultured Desulfurococcales archaeon (assembly GCA_964526225.1). Classification (GTDB taxonomy): domain Archaea; phylum Thermoproteota; class Thermoprotei_A; order EX4484-217-1; family EX4484-217-1; genus DRYM01. The sequence continues at coordinate 8,590 of CAZGLL010000036.1, forward strand.
TAGCGAAGAGCAATACTGTTTTTCTAGAAGAACTTAAGAGATTAGATAGGTGGCTTATGTTGTTTAAGGTGTAAGATGCGGGGATATTGAGTACTAAACAGTATCGGGATTTTATTGCTTATCTTATGCTTTCGTTGGCGTTTACGTTGTCGGTTTTTGTATGGTTTTTGTGATGTTTCCTGGAGGATGCTGGCATATTTGGTTTTTATGGTAGTTTTCGTTAAAGGTAGATAACTTCCGATCTCAAGATGAGCATAGAAAACTTAGGAGATATAGAGCGTTAACATCTAGGGAGAACACATTTCTCATCACTCCGAGAAATGCTGGAGACACTCCTCAAGATGAGAGATGAGCTGAAGGAGCTTGAGGAAAGATGAGTAAGCTTGAAAAACATATTACCGAAAACAGAGAAGCAAAAACAAATATGAGTTAAGAATACATTGGAAATCTCCAACACCAGATGAAATACGTAAACTGAAGGAACAAAGTGGGATTTCTAGAAAACTAGCTTCGAAAACTAAGCAACATTCCAAATGATCTACGAGAACAGCTTACATAGTTAGCAAAAGCAGTACATGGATTCTTCGTGGCTTCGGGGAAAATGTTTAAGAAAACATTAAACCTCTGCATTATATGAGCAGTTAGCTTATGGAATATGTGAAGAAGTTTTACAGTAGAATAAGAGTGTTTTCGCGGATTGCTCGTAACGAAGCTTTCATAATATACGTTTTTGAGTAAAATGTGATTTCGCTAAATCCTCTCAGAATGTTTAGCAACGTTTTTAAAGTAGAAAACCATACCGTAAACCATCTAAAACCTCTTTTCCTACTTTGCCCCCCTTGAAAATGCTTATAAACTTTAAACTTTGCTCTGGTTATGTTGGCTCTGCTGTGTTTTATATCGCCTGATCTGGGGTTGGTGTACATTATGGGGTTTTGGATTTTGAGATTTCTAACATTGTTTTTGCGAGCTGATTGATAGTGTCTGACTCGCCTGAACATATATTGAAGGCTCCTTCCACTTTAGATTCTAGGGCTACGAGGTTTGCTTACGCTACGACTTCTACGTAAACGAAGTCTCTGGTTTGTTTTTATGGGTGCTAGTGTAAGAGTCATGGAAGTCGATGTGTCCCACTTTTAAGCTATGATAATAAATGATGAAATAATCTATCTAGGCTCAATAAACATCTTAATAACTTTTAAGTACTACTTTCATAAATAAACCAAGGTGTTGGAGGGGGGTTAAATTGTCTAAAGCGACTTTAACGGCCCTAGTCGCTGTTATAGTGTTTTTTGCTTTAACATTGCCTGTAGCTTACGCTTCCCCCCAAGCTAATTTGAGCGAAATACGTCATGAAATAGGTAGGTTATGTAGTGAACTTGAAAGTTTAAAACATGTTAGCTTAAACGAGGTAATTGAGAAGCTAAATAGCGTTCTAGAAACCCTTAACACATGCGGTAACCAGTGCTCACAGGAAACATTGGTGGAAGCTAAAGCGAAACTAAACAACATACGAGCACTTATCGAAGAGTTGAAAGTTAAAGATGAAGAGCTAGGTAGGTTAGAGCTTATTAGAAACGCTGCAACAATTTCGGCTACTGTAGTATTGGCTGCTTTAGCTTATTTTTTAGGGCCAAAAACATTCTCATACCTGTGGTTTAAAGCCCGTAGAAAATTCAGGGTAAAGTTGGCTTCGAAAAAGTCGGGAAATAAAGGTGCTAGGTGGTGGTTTCTCGACAGCGAAGTAGTGGCTGTTATTGCAGCAGTAGTTATCGTAGCTTTAGCTTTCTCCATAGCGTATACTCTTAGAGGGGACGTTGCTGAACCATTCAGTGCCCTAGGGCTCCTAGGTCCCGAGGGGAAAATAGGAAACTACCCTGAGAAAGTACATGTTGGAGAACCGGTTAAACTGCACATTTTCATTCAGAATTACGAAGGAAAACCCGTTTACTACAGAACCCTAGTTAAGGTAGGGGAAAACACAACCCTAGTTAACGAAACAACACCTGCAAACCTGGAGCCAATTAAAACATTCGACATAATCCTAAACCACGGCGAAAACGTAACACTACCTTTAACCTTAGTGTTTAACGAACCCTTAGGCAACGTTAAACTAATAATTGAACTATGGTACTACGATGCCGAAAAAGAAACATTCGTTTACAGTGGTAGGTGGAATCACCTATACTTTAAAGTGGTGGAGGAAAGTGCCTAGAAAAATAAATGTCAAAGGAATAGCCAAGGACATTCTTAGGGAGAGAGGGGAACTAACAGTTGAAGAACTAGTCAACGAAATAGCTAAGCAACATCGGGTAAGCCTGTGGAATGCTTCGTTCGAAGTGCTTAGAGCATATTTGAAAGGGGAATTGGATTTGGAAGATCCAAAACCCCCCACGAGCTTCACAAAATATGTTTTCTCAACTTACACAACATGGTTCTGGCTCCTCATAGCATTCGTAGCTTCAACACTCACAATAGTGTTCACAGTTACCGAAAACTCACCCCTAATAATTCTAAGATACATGCTTGGAACACTCTACGTACTATACATTCCAGGAGCAGCGCTTATCGAAGCACTCTATCCCAAACATGAAGGCCTAAGCTCACTGGAAAGACTCGCACTATCAATAGGCTTAAGCTTAGCATTGGTCCCCCTAGTTGGCCTAGTCCTAAACTACACACCATGGGGCATCAGACTAACCCCAATAGCAACATCACTAGCCACACTCTCAATCGCACTAGCAACAATAGCAGTCTACAGAAAATACCATTACCACAAGCTAAAAATAACCGGCAAAACCAGCTAAAACAAACACCAAACAAGTAACAACTCCCCTCAGCCAACATAGGTGTGTACTCAAAACACTTTTCCTTAATAACAATGGATTACGGGGAAGCCAAATTCAAAATAATTCTAACCCCGAGAAAGACGTTGAAAAACATTTTAGACTTATCAAGGCCTCTAGCCCAAGTATTTATTTCAACACCCGAAACAACTTTTACAATAGAAAAACCATGTGTGAAGTATGTGTTTTCTAAAGCAGGATACGATGTGGTTATGTTTTAATCGTACTTTTTCCTTTCTAAAGAAATCCTTAACTAGAAAAACCATCACTACCTTATATATGGCAATAAAACATGACACTTCTAGCGACCGCGCTAGCTAAGGGTAGGGAGGCGTTAAAGGAGAGTCTTAGCGAGAATATTTTGAAAACCGCATTTTCCGAACTGGCTCTTCCAGAAACCATTACCGGAGAAGTTATTGGGAAATATGTTAGGAAAGCTATGAGAACAGGTGTTTGGAGAACACTTCCCAGAGAAGCTAAAGCACTCCTCCTAGTCGCCTCAAAAGTTATTAAAACCGTTAAATCCCATGTTCTATATGAAATTCTTAGAGAGCTCCTTATTAGAATAGAGCTTTCAACACTTAAAGGTAAAGCACTATATTACGGATTAATTATTTTAGCAAGAAAGCTCGGCTCAATAACTAAAGCTCTTAAGGAAGGATACTTGGCACTACTCTACACCGGAATATCCTACCTAAATAATCCACCAATGTTCAAAATCCTTTAACCATGGCAGATAAGTGCTCTCTAAAGGAAGTAACAGTAATCATACCAACACTCAACGAAGCAGAAGCAATAGGCAAAGTTATCGACGAAATCCTAGAAGTAGGCATCCCCCCGGAAAACATCATAGTAGTTGACGGAGGAAGCACAGACGGAACAGCCGAAATAGCCAAGTCCAAAGGAGTAAAAGTCGTCCTCCAAGAAGGCAAGGGAAAAGCAGACGCCATCAAAACAGGGCTTAAACATGTTAGAACAGAATACGCCCTAATAATGGACGGAGACTACACATACCCAGCAAAACACATACCCCAACTCCTAAAGAAAGCATGCAACGAAGAACTAGACGAAGTAATAGGCTTCAGAGCAAAAGGCAGAGAAAACATACCCCTAATCAACAGATTAGGAAACTGGATCCTCATCAAAGAATTCAAC
>CAZGLL010000037.1:0-12344 GCA_964526225.1 uncultured Desulfurococcales archaeon
GCCTGTTGGTAGTTATCTTATGTATTTTGTGTATGTTGGTGTTAGCTGGTGTGCTGGTGAAACGGGTTCTGCTTGTTTCTATGTTGTAGGGGTTTAGTGCGTTATGCGTATTAGCTGTGTTTGCGGTATGTTGTAATTGGGGTTGAAATGTTAGTTAGGGGTTTGGGGAAGAAGCACGTTACCGTGTTAGTCTTGGCTATTCTTATCTTAGCTTTTCTACCATTGCTTCTTCCACCAAACTACGCTACTTTACCTCAGGAGAGAAGGCGCATTGTTGAGGTAGCTATTAAAAATGCTTATAATCATTTGGATAGCGGCTTCCAATTAATGGTTATAAGGATTGACTATGTTGACCTATTTGAGAATCCATGCTTCGAACATCACTTGCTCCAAGGTATTGCATGGGAGGTTAGACTTAGAGGATACACGTTCTTCTACATACCGATATGTGAAATCCGGGTTTTCGTAGACTCCAAAACACTACAACCACTATGCGGCTCCATTAGACCAGTAGGCTACACATGGCCAACATGCGAACGCTAATACCCCATTTAATATGGGGAAAACAGGTGCTTCCTCATTTATGATTCAAAAGATATTTTGCTTTGGTTTTCGAGAATGTGTTTGTGAAGTGTTTTGGGCTCTTTTGTTGGGTATTTGAAAATAAGCTTATAAGTTCACTGTTATGTATTTATGTATGCTTAATGAAGGTTAGCTGGCTAGATTATGGTTGCTAGGGTCTCTGCAACTGTTTCTTGTCTGTAGGTCTTTTAAGTTTTTGTAGGTTTTGGTATGTCTCTTTAGGTTTTAGTCCTAGGTATTCTAGTGCTAGAATGTATGCTGAGGTAGTGTGTCTGTCTAAACCAAGGTCTTTAGCTATCAGTCCCGCTAGCTTACTCGTGTATGCTGGGTTTACAAAGAATGGTTTTAGCCCATACCTTAATGCCTTAAGTATAAACATCTGTGATGTTTCTCGCTTTGTCCACCTAGATATTTTACGGTTAATAGTACTATTCTTGGTGAACGTTCTCGTCCTTATGATATCTGGGTCTTCGAAGACTACCACACTACATCCATGTTGGTAGCAGTAATCCATAATCTTAGAGAGTACTTGAGATTGCTTTGTCTTCCTCGCAATCCTAGGATAGCCATGACTTGTAGCTTCCGGAAACCACCAAGTCTTATAGTCCAGTAGCTCTCCTCTAGTGAAACGATAGCTAGGTTTGCTCTATCACTATTCCAGTCAATACCACCAATATTGTATCCTTTAGGCTTACCATATATTCTTATACACTCAAGATAAAGATCTACTGGTACTATGAATTGGAACTCAACTAAAGCTTTATCCCTTGAATAATCTCTTATAATACATCTGGCATTATAGCCGAGAAGCTTACTAGAGCTGAGCTCATACAGTTCTTTTATGATTTTAGTATGTGTTTTTAATGGCTTAATAGGCAGCTTTATCCTCCTTATCCCGCAATTTTCTGTAAAAACTACTACTTCTACTTCATTCGGTGATGAAAACCTTATATTGCGGTTTCCCTTATCTAATCTATCACCTATGGACTCGAACATAAACCATTGTCTTAGCTGTTTAACTTTCCTTTCTTTTCTCTTCGCTGACTTGTACATTTCCCTAGCTCTCTCGTAACATGCATGAGCATATTTCTGGTTAGGAACAAAACGTTTAATCTTAAACATACACTTCTTCATGGGTATCCTGTTCTCTAAACACTCAAGTGCCGTGAGGACTCCAAGACGATACATTCTAGCAGTAAATACCAACTTAGCTATAGCATCACTATCACGTACTTTACCAAAACCCCTTACTGTTACACGGTCAATTATGGCTTCTCTTATCATGGATTAGCACCCTTCCTAAGAATAATAACAATTACCTCCTCTCCACGATACTTTTCAGCAACTCTCTCATACTCCCTAGGAACATAGATTACGTAGCCTCTCTTACCCCATCTTGATACTTTTCCCTCAAACACTAGCATTAATTCCCTCACTAATAAATATTAGAGAAGGAAAAACTTATAAATCTTACTAGTTTAAAATATAATTGTCTGCTGGGATGAAACCGTGCTTCACCGATGGCTCCGGCTCCTAAGCTACGAAGCTGGGGCCGTAGGTGAGGCATGGTCAAAAACCGTGATGAACCGACCTACGAAAACCCAGAAAAACCGTAGGCGGGAAACGGTTTCTCGTTCGAAAACTTTGGAAATACTTAGTGTTCTCAATAGTTTTTATAGTTTGAGGAGGCTTGAGGTTCTTTTTGGAATACCTTATCAGGTGCTTTGGAGGTATATTAATCTTCTTAATGTTCCTGAGGAGAAAACTGCTGAGAAAATTGTTGAAACTGCTAATAGGCTTAGGCTTCTTGAGAAAGCTGCTGAGGAAGCTTATGTGAAGTTTGAGGGGGATGTTTACCGTTTAGCTAGGCACCCTGGATTCATAAAGCTATGTTCCCTCCTAATAGAGAGTGCTGTTAAGGAGTTAGGGGTGAACTATGTTTATTCGGCATCGTCTGAAGCGGTTCCCTTAGCTTCGGCTGCTGCTGTTAAGCTTGAAGCCGAGGTTTGCCCGACCACATGCTATGTTAGATGTGAGAGGGAAAGGTGTAGTAACAATACATTATGTTTCAAAAGCGCATAGGGAAGTAAGGTTCCTAACTGTTCCTAAAAGCTGCCTTCAGTCCGAAAGAAAAGCAATAGTGGTTGACATAGTAGTTGACGATCTAGATAAGCTATCAGCGTTGAAAACTTTAATGGCGAAGTTCAAAGTTAAACTGTTAGCGTTAGTAGCGTTACAAACACAACATAGCATATTGGAGCTTGAAAAACTAGAGCTAGGAGAAATTAAAATACTGTATTCCCGGAGTAGGTAGCGCTAAATAGAAAGTAAACATTTACTGAACAACTAAGCCTTAAACGGCCGATGGAAACAGTATTAACTCATATGATTACCTACGTTCTTAACATTTAATGCTGAAGTATGAATCAGACACTAAGGAAGGAGGGAATAAACTATGGCGAAGAAGCCGAAGAGGGAAAGGAAAAAGAAGAAAGAACAACCAGGATAGAAACGTAGCATAATGTAGAAGCGTATATTATTTTCTTTTTTCCCATAGTAAAAGTGAGTAACGCAGAAATCTCATCGATACTTAGTGTTTAAGTGATGCTGAAGTGTTGGAAGCGCTAATTACGCTAACCTCGTCGCTCTTAGCTTTGACTAATACTGTTTTAACAGTGTATTTTATACCTATAATTATGTATCCTTTTCTTGTTAGAAGGAAAAATTTCGAAGCCCACATTGCAAATGGGGATGGATTGCTAAGGTTAGCTGTTATTGTTCCGGCTTATAGGGAAAACCATGCTAGTTTGAAGCCGACTGTTGAATCTATTGTTTCGCAAAATTATCCTAGAGAAATGTTTAGGGTTTACTTTGTTTTAGAAGGAGGAGATTATGGAACCTTCGAAGCCGCTAAATACTATGCTGAAAAGCTTAGAAGAGAAGGTGTTGCATGCGAAATTCTCGTTAGGGAAGGCCATGCTAGATGGGGGAAAGCTGACGCTTTAAACTACGCTCTAAAACATGTCATGGAGGATGTCTATCTGGTTTTCGATGCTGACGTTATTGCTCCGGAAAACTACTTTATGGAAGTAAGTAGTGCTTTGAAGAGCGGTTTTGACGCTTTCTTCCCCAAAGTCTACAGGTTCTCGGAAAGCTTCCTAGGGAAACTAATATTCATAGACACTGTGCTATGGTATGATATTTACCTTGAATCTTTAAGGGCGATTTCCGGAGGATATATTCCGCTAAGTGGTGAAGGATTAGCTGTTAAAACAAGTGTTCTTAGAAAAATAAACGGGTTCCCAAGGGTTCTAACGGAAGATGCGATGCTCGCTCTACTACTGGCAAAGCAGGGGTTCAAAATATCCTATGGTGAAGGAGAGGTTTACGAGAAAGCACCTAGAAAACTCCTACCGTACATTAATCAGAGGGTAAGGTGGTTTCAAGGATTCTACCGATGCCTGCTTGAGCTTGTAAGAAACACTGGTAAGCTGGGTTTGAAGGTTTTCCTAAGCTTACTAATAGCTTACATGTCACCTATAGCTGCTTTAGCTTCAGCCCTATTCTACACGGTATTGTTAGGGGTTGCTTTAGCTTATTTCTTCAACATTGACCTACTAATACCTGCAGCGCTAATTTATTGGAGCATGGGCTTACTTACAATAGGTGTTGTTTCACTTCTCACAATACTAATTCAAGCTTTAAAGCAGAAGAAAGCAAGGATAAGCCTGTTACATGTAATAGCGACACCGCTGTACTGGTTCTTAAACGGCATAGTGGCTTTCCTATCAATAATACTTCCGAGAACATGGAGGAGAACAGTAAGAGATTAGGGAAGTCTGGAATATTCCTTATATTTTTCTTAGGTCTACTGCTTTCACTCCTGGCTCGTTCCGGTGCTGAATAATGTATTGGTCGCTTGTTATCAGTAGGAGATTATAGTGTTTTTGCTGTTGCTGCGTGGAAGCAGCTTTTCTACTTCCTCTTAACACTTACTATTTCTACTTCTCTCACTATATCCTGCTTTTTCAGTTTATCGACAATTTTTTCTTCATTTGCTTTGCTTTTTGAGAAGTCAGCTATAATGGTCCATTCGGCTACTTCTTCTCTCCTTATAGTTTTCGATACTGTAAATAACAGGTCCACTCCGTAGTTTGCGAGTGCTTGAGCTACTTTAGCTAGTGCACCGGGCTTATCGGACATTACTATGCGTAGCTGGTAAACTTTGGATTCAGCATTAGCTAAAGGTAGCATTCGTATTTCTCTGGTTTCAGTATCCGCTATAAGCATCAGTATGGTGCCTGAAGATAATCCTAGGAGATCACGTACTTTCGAAGGAATCATAACTCTACTTTTAGAGTCTACTACAACTACTTCGTAGAGTTTCGTTTTCCCCACCTGTGTGTGAATATTTACCGTAATGTTTAAATATTCTAACCTCTTACCCACCTAGGTGGGTAAGAATGTGCTGTTTGGAGGGCTAAGTGGATGAGCAAAACACCACTATATCTAATAGCGTGTTTAATTGTTGGTTCAGTGTTAGGAGGGCTAATAGGATGGTATGTTAAGCCTTCACCCCAGCAAACCGTTTCGGCTGAAACACAGTGTTTGTATGGGAAAGGTAAGTTTAGTGATCCGCCTGAGCCAGGTGAGGAAGTAGTCATTGTTCATGGTTTTGATGCGAATTATCCGCCATTCACGTTTGTTGCTCCGAACGGTACCGCTATGGGTTTCGACGTAGACGTTATTGATTGGATAGCTAGGAAGTATGGGTGGAAGGTGATTCATAAGCCGTGGGATTGGTCTACAATAGTTACTGCTTTGGAAAGCGGAGAAATAGACATTATTGCTTCCGGAATGTCAATTACTGCTGAGAGAAGTAGGAAAATATGGTTCTCAATACCCTACTACTCCTACGTACACCAGTTGGTAACTAGAGTAGACGTTGAAATGTCGGCTAAGGAAATTTTGAATTCTGGAGAGTACATTGCTTTTCAAACAGGTTCTACAGCTGATAAGTGGGCTAATAAACTACTGGAAGCAGGATATAACTTTAAGAAGCTGGGGCTTGACTCGTATGTTGCAGCATTAGAGGCTGTTTTAAACGGTAGAGCTATTGCATGCATTACTGATTCGGCATTTCTAGAACCGTATTTGAAAAAGAATTCTGAAGTTGCAAAGAAGCTCAAAGTAGTTACCACATTAGGTGCTCCGGAAACTTACGGAATAGCTACGAGACCCGAAGATAAATGGTTAAGGGACAAAATAAATGAAGCACTATCTGAGCTCATGAGTAGTCCTGAATGGGATAAGCTACTGGAGAAATGGGGTCTTAAATGAACCGCTAACGCTTCGGAAAGGTGATTTAGTGACGTGAACACCGTAGTTCAGTATTTACCGTATATTCTTGAGGGAATATATTGGACGTTCTCTTTGGTATTTGGGGGTTTAGCGTTGGGTTTCGCTATAGGATTACTTGTAGCTATAGGGCAAGTTTATGGTGGAAAATTTGTGAAAGCACTCTTAAACGTTTACGTATGGTTTTTCAGAGGGATTCCTCTAATTGTTCTGCTTTTCCTTTTCTTTTGGGGAATATTTCCAGCGATGGGGATGAAGCTTTCACCGCTAACTACGAGCATTATTGTTTTAGGTTTTAGAAGTGGAGCGTACCAGTCCCAAATATTTAGGGGGGCAATAGAGTCTGTTGGTGAAGACCAGGTTGTTGCCGCTAAATCAATAGGTATGTCTGGTTTCCAAGCGATAGTGCATGTAGTGTTGCCTCAGGCTTTGAGAACAGCTATTCCGGGCTGGACTAACGAATACGCTATTTTACTGAAGGATTCGGCAATATGTTTCGCACTAGGGGTTATGGAGGTACTTACGAGAACAAGGTATGTAGCTATATCTACGAGCACATATTTTCTCCCATATGTTTTCGCAGGAATACTTTACATTATCCTAACATATGCTGGAACGAAACTGTTCAACATAGTCTATGAGAAATACAGAATCCCGGGGCTCATAGAGGGTGAGGGAAAATATGGGTAACGATGTTGTTTTGAAAGCTGAAAACCTACATAAATGCTACGGTAAAGTGAAGGTGCTTAAGGGAGTATCTCTCGAAATAAGGAAGGGAGAAACAAAGGTTATTATGGGGCCAAGCGGTGCCGGTAAAAGCACATTGCTGAGATGTTTGAATTTACTAACGAAACCCGATAGGGGAAGAGTATGGTTGGAGAATGTAGAGCTAACGAATCCTAAAATAAACATTAACAAGTTGAGAGCGAAAATAGGTTTTGTTTTCCAAGAGTTCAACCTATTCCATCACTTAACAGCTCTAGAGAATGTAATGATAGGGTTAACTAGGGTTAAGAAGTTGCCTAAGAAGGAAGCATTAAGGAAAGCTAAAGAAGCACTACTAACAGTCCATATAACAGAGGATCTATGGGATAAATATCCAGCACAGCTTTCTGGAGGGCAAAAACAAAGAGTTGCTATAGCTAGGGCTTTAGCTATGGACCCTGTAGTTATGCTTTACGATGAGCCAACATCAGCTCTTGATCCGCAATTGGTAGGTGAAGTATTGCAAGTAATTAGGGAGTTAGCTAGGAAGGGAATTACGAGCCTAATAGTTACTCACGAAGTAGATTTCGCATTGGAGGTTGCTGACGAAATAATGTTCATGTACGATGGAGTAATTGTTGAAAGGGGACCTCCGGAAAAAATAGTGTTTAACCCGAGACATGAAGTAACAAGAAAGTTCTTTGAGAAAATAAGTAGAGCATATGGTGTAGGGAAATATGGGTTTTTGGGAAGAATTTCTCCCAGCCTTATTTAGCGGTGTAATCGTCACTTTAGAAATGCTTGCAATAGCTATGCCAGCAAGCGTTCTCCTAGGTATTCTACTTGGCACCTTAAGGGTTTATGGAGGGAAGGTTTTGAAAACAATAGCAACAGCCGTAGTGGTTGTTTTCAGAGGTTTCCCATTAACAGTAACCCTTCTAATACTGTTTTTCGGGCTAGCTGATTTCCACATTTACTTAACACCTTACTGGGCAGCTGTCCTAGGATTCACATTATGTAGCGGATCATACCAGTCAGAATATGTTAGAGGAGCCATAAGGTCGATAGATGAAGGGCAATCTTTAGCGGCTAGAGCTATAGGTATGAGTAGATTTCAAGAAGCAATATACATAGTACTGCCGCAAGCGCTAAGAAGAGCGTTACCCGGAATATCTAATGAACTAATATACATGGTCAAATACTCATCACTAGCTTTCCTAGTAGGGGTATCTGAGATGTTCTCGGTAGCTAAAACATTTAATTCGCAATGGTTCATGCCCGTAGAAACATTTTCAATACTAGCCATAATTTATTTAGCCATGACATCGATCGTAACCCTAGGGTTTAAAATATTGGAAAACAAACTAAAAATACCAAGCACAACATAAAGCTATGTAAGCAATGTTAATGTATGTTTGTTTTAAATCTAAACCCTACTTTATAAGAATAGAACCAATATTCACTAGTGGCTCAAGACACTAAACGTTTTCGCCAACACCGTACTTCATGAACTTAGGGCTAAATTCTGTGCAACAGTAACTTATGTGGCCGTTGATTTTACTAGAATTATTGTTACTGTTAATATTGGAGCTGGTTTATCATAGAAAAATTTCTTACAAAAACATTCTAGTGCTTCTGTTTAAAGAACTTCTTAGATGAAGAGTAAGGGCGGGTCGGCGAGGTTCCCCACTCATCATTTGCTCGGTTAACTTCGGGTTCCTCATTCCCGTATCTCCATTGTTTTGCTTGGAAATATTTGTTATGGTTTGTTTTCGAAGAGGGTTTTTATTTCCGTGAATCAAACCCATTGTTTTTAATATTTTTTAGAAAGTTGCCTATGGGTGTAAATGAGGAGCCAATGTTAGCCACTATTGTTGTATGGGCAGTCATTCTTTACTTAGTTGTTTTAAGCATTCTGGAGGGAATATGGCTATTTGTCGATGTTTATTGTTTTATGGTGGATATTGTTGAGGGGGTTATTGCGGGTTCTTATTCCTTAAGCCTCTTTAGACCTCTATAAGCTATTATGTATGCGCTTGCTGCGTGATTGTCCAATTCTTTTTCCTTCATAATTTGCTTGTGTGTTAAGCTGTTTGTCGTTCCTTTAGGGTCTACTAGAATTACTGCGAATCTTAGCTTCAACGCTTTGATAACGCCGTGTTTAATCAGTTCCTTCTTGGCGAACTTGGCTATCTTACGGTTAGCGTATGGGTTCTCGGTAAATCCCCTTATCTTTATTTTCGTTAAGTTTTCGAAAACAACGCTGTCTACTCTTATTCCCCTACACCACTTCAGCGCGTTCGAGACAGCGTTGAGTCTTAACAATCTAGCTTTGTTTCTAGGAAATCCGGGAGATACTGTTTCGCTATACCAGAAACTCTTCAATGCAATGATGTCTCCACTAACATCTATAACCACTACGTTAATCCTATCACTATTAATGTCGAAACCAGCTATCAACACATAGCCTCTGGGTTTTTGGCTTTGAAAAATGCTTAAGGTATAACCATAGAGGCGCTTCTACATGGATGGATATCTTACCGTTCATGAAGCTTATTGCTACATCGTAGCTCGCTTTCTTCCGGTTAGTTAGATCAATTATTAAAAATGTTGTTTCTTTAAAACTTAGATGTTGGAATAGTATTTTTCTTCATAGATAGCTTAAACAAAATTGTTTAAAAAGAATTTGTTGTTTCACATTTTAATTCTAGGATAAAGAGCCCATAGGCGTGCTAATTCATCTTTTTCGGGCATAGGTTTTTCAATAATTTCTACATGTTCTTTCTTGTGAAGTATGACTTTTGGTTTCCCCTCCCTAACCACACCTATTTTAGAATATTTAACCCCCAGTGCTTCTAAGATTCTTGAAGCTACATGTTCTTTATCTTTAGGAACTGTAAAGACAAGGGTACCTGAACTTATCATCCATAGAGGGTCAAAGTTTAGTGTTTCAGCTAGAATTCTTGTTTCCTTTCTAACAGGTATTTTATCAACCCATATCTCTAACGTTTTATTTGAAGCAACTGCAAGCTCCACGAGGGCTTCAGCAACACCTCCCCTAGTGGCATCATGCATTGCACTTACAGCTTTAGCCTTAGCTAGGGCTGTTGCTTCCTTTACAACACTTATTTCATCCATGTATTTTGACGCTTTCTCTAGAGCATCATCGCTAACTCCTTTACTTAGCAGAACATCTCTGAAATCGCTTGCCAAAATAGCTGTGCCCTCTATTGCAGCACCTTTAGTTATGAACACTAGGTCATTCTCTTTAGCATTAATAGGTAGAACCATTTCATCTCTTCTACAGACACCCAAGCAGGTAACCACAACTATGGGTCTTGAGGATCCTGGAGCATATCCTGTATGACCTCCTACAATACTTACTCCAAGCTCTTTTGCAGCAGAGTCTATGTCCCTACTTATTTTATCAAGCATTTTTTCCTCCCATTTCTCAGGGAGCAGAATTGTTGGCAGAATCCATCTTGGACTAGCACCCGACGTAGCTACATCATTGCATGCAACATGAACAGATAGCCAACCTATTTTCTCTAAAGCGCCAACTATTGGGTCGCAGTGAGCTATTACAACATCTTTCCCCTCCGTCAGCATTGCTGAAAAATCTATTCCAATCCCTGAACCTAAAACAACATCGTCTCTTACAGTTCCCATTCGCTTAAACACGTACTTTTCAAGTAGGTTTTCAGGTATTTTACCCAAACACATTTCACCTCATTTAACCAAGTTTCTTGATAAAGCTAATAATGCATAATTCATTATAAATGAAACTGTAAAAGCAATTATTGTCGCCCCGAACTTCATATAGGTTAATGCTAAGGCACCTACAGCAACACCTATAACCCAGCTTATAAGACCCATGACTTCTTTTTTCTTAGGAAACTTTTTACTTAATAACCAATATGCGTTCTGGGAAAGAAGTACAGCTATTAATGGGACAAAAACCGATCCTATGTAGTATAGGAAATCCTCAAAATACATGAAGAAAACAGGAATCATTGATAATATGCCATAAAACATTATTAATGCCTTATAGTTGGCTCTAGGGGAAATATTTTTTGTTGAAGTAACTGCTGAATAAATATTTAGAAGATTCATTGTCACGGCGCTCACAATAAAAACAGGTCTATTCCTTTGAAAACTCTCTCACCTCTACCTATAGGCTTTTAGAATCCCATTATCCAACACTATTTCCTCATGGAATTTCTCTAAATAAGTCACCAATATTAAAGAAAAAATTTGTATTAAAGTTTTTTCTTTAATACTTTTTATTGGGAAATAAATATTAGCTAAAAATAATTACCATTTCATCTTAGCTTTTATGAATTTAAAGGCTGTTAGTTATAGCAACCAATTATAATATCATTAATTATAGTGTAGGTAAAGCATTGAAGAGAAAGATACCTACAGCTTTATTATCTTGAGTATTTTAGGTAGCATTTTCCATCCGTGCTCAAATATTCCTAAAGAGCCTTTGCTACATTCTTTTTCTGTAAATTTAGCTACGTTATCTGGTTTAAGGTTAGGTGCGTATAGAGCTAAGGGTACGGGGTCGTCGGTGTGTGTTTTTGCCGAGGGAGGTGTTGCGTGGTCTGCTGTAACAAGTACAGCTACGTTATCTGGTTTCTCTTTGAGGAATGGTTGTACGAAGTACTTGTCTATTTCCTCTATTTTGCTTTTCTTAAGCTCCATGTCTCCGTCGTGGCCTGGTTCGTCAGGTCCTTTAAGGTGGACGTAGACTATATCGTATCCTTTTAGAAGCTCCAATGTAACATTGAGTCTTAGCCTATAGTCTTTTTCGGGATTGCTTGTTGGTGGAGGTACTTCTCTAACATGTGCTCCGAAAGCTCTTCCAATACCTAGTTCTACAGGCATTTCAGCTACTAAAGCGAATTTGGCATTGTATTTTTTAGGTAAGGGTGTGGCTTTGGGGAGTTTTCCTCCAGCATCTCTAAGTAGGATTGCGTTTGCTGGTAGCATTCCTTTTCTCCTTCTTTCCTCGTTTATTGGGTGTTTATCTAGGATTTCAACAGCTTTCCTAGTGAATATGTTTGCTAACTCAGCTGTTACCTTTGCTTCCTCAGTGTCTTCTAAAGGAGTTATTTCCTTAACGAATGGTTTATAGGATTTAGTAGCTACGCTAATAAGCCCCTTCCTACTGTATGCTGGATCACTATTTTCAACCATTGGTGATAGCTTACGCTCCCTACTACCAATAACAACTACGGCTCTATGGCCAATGGTTGCTTTAACTCTAGCGTATCCACCGTATTTTCCAAGATCCATGTTGTCAACTGCTTTAGCAAGCTCTTTTGCTTCCTCACCTGAAAGACTTCTTCCAGCTCTCCTATCTATTAACCTAAGAGTTTCCGGCTCAACAGTTGCAAAATTAGCTCTAAAAGCAACCTCGTAGCCTTCTCTAAAGCTTAATCCTGCACCTAAAGCTTCTAAGGGACCTCTTCCAGTGTATACTTTGTGCGGATCGTATCCTAGAAGGGAAATTACTGCAGCATCGCTTTCAGGAGCAACACCCTTACCGATAACGTACATTAGTCCGCAAACTCCTTTTTCAGCTATGAAGTCCAATCCGGGTTTACGGGCTTTCTCAAGAGAAGTTACAGGGTCTTTAAGGCTATCAGCCATACCGTCTAGGACAAGATAGAGAAGCTTAACCATCAATACTC
>CAZGLL010000038.1:0-11371 GCA_964526225.1 uncultured Desulfurococcales archaeon
TCGTTTATCCGATGCCCTAAATGTGGAAGTCCCGATTTTGAAGTTGTAGCTGGTAGGGGAGTGTACATAGCTAAAATAGATTTTGTAAAGTAGGTGGTGGAACGTGGAAAAATATGATCCTAGAGACGCTATTATTGAGGAGAAATTTAGGAGGATAAAGTTTAGTGTCCTCGTAGGTAGTGGTAAGGGTGGTGTAGGGAAATCAACTATAGCGTCTATTTTAGCGCTTGGTTTAAGTAGAAAATTTAGTGTGGGTTTGCTTGATCTAGATGTTCATGGACCTATTGTTCCTGAAATTTTTGGTTTAGAAAATGTTGAGCCTAAGGAGAGTAAGAAGGGGCTTATTCCACCGGAAAAGTATGGAGTAAAGGTGATGTCGTTAGGGTTTTTCACGGAGAAAGAACCCATACCTATGAGGGGTAATGCGAAAACAGATGCTATTAAGGAAATATTGGCCATAACCAATTGGGGCCCATTAGACTTCTTAGTGGTTGATTTACCACCAGGAACGGGGGATGAAACGTTAACTTCAGTAAAGTACGTTACTAACAGTAAAGGTGCTGTCCTAGTAACTATTCCCTCTAAAATATCTCTTAGCGTTGTGGAAAGAACTATAAGGCTCTTTAGAGAACTAAATGTTCCTATCTTAGCGCTAATAAACAACATGGCATATTATAGTTTAGGTGAAGAGAAAATATCAATACTTGGCGAAGCAAATGTTGAGGAGTTAGCTGGAAAATACGGTATTGACGAAGTAGTTGAAATACCTATTGACCCTAAGGTTTCTAAAGCTATTGAATCTAGAAGTCTAGAATTAATCTTTCAATCAGAAGCCTGCGCGAAAATGGGTAAAATAGTTGAGAAGCTAGAGAAAATAGTTGAGAGACAAAGTTGACATTACATGTAGTTTCATCGTATAGTGAAGCTCTAGAAAAACCACTGATTTATTTGAATACTTTGGAGTTTAGGGGAAATATTATGTCATTAATGGGTATACGAGAGCTTATATAGCTTTTACGAAAAACGTTAGTAAGTTATACTCTGTTATTCTAAGGCTTCAGAAAAGTGATGTTAAAGTTTTAGGTCATCCGTGAAGATTTGCTTTACGGATTATTGCTCTGAAAATAGAGTGCGCCGTAATTATCCCTACGACCTTATCCTTACCCCTAATAACAACTGCAAAGTTGTTTCCTGTTTTGCTTATATTGTTGAGTGCACTTTCAACCTTAGAGTTTTCGGATACATGTGGAGGAGCAATAAACATCACATCTGATGCCTTCATTTTAGAAAGCGTTTTTAAGGGCATACGTGCTTTTCTAAGTGATCTAGTAACGGATGAAAATGGTGCGAAGAGGGCTGTTGTTCCTTTCCTACCAAACATCATCATAAAGTCTATGTAAGTTATTATTCCCCTCATTTTCCCTTTACTATCGGTAACTATTAGGTAGTGTATTTCATCCTTAAAATATTTTAGAATGTTCTCTATGCTCTCGTTCTCTAAAATATGCTCATACTTCGGCAAAATATCTGAGAACTCCTTTAGAAAATCAGCTATTTTCATTTCGAGAACTTCCTCTAATGCAATATAGAATCTTTCTAGAACGTTACCGCCTTTATTGTTTGCCATGTTTTCTCCCTCTTTTCAATAGTAATTTTTTCCAGCGAAACTCAATATGTTTAGTTGGCGGTCCATGTTCGAAAACGTATTTTAGCATAGGAGGAGTTATAAAATTCGTTATTAGAACTATTAATAACGCAGCTAAATACACTTCCGCACCTAATATTCCATATGAATAACCCATGTATGCTGCTATTATGCAGAATTCTGCTCTCGGAAACAAACCTACAGCTACACGTAGCGATGCTGATAAAGGATAACCTATTATAAATGATGTAAGTCCTCCTCCAAGTGTTTTTCCGAGAAAAGCCCCTCCTATCATTGCTAAGTAGAAAGGTATGTACTCCAGATTTATTGTGTGTTTAATGTCTAGTTCTGCAGCTGTTATCATGAAGAATATAATGGAGAAAATCATTGAGAGGAAACGCATTTTCTCAGAAACTCTTCTAATACCTCTAGCTTCGGAGAAAGCAAGTCCTGTAGCGTAAGCCGCAACTAAGGGTGATAGTCCGAAGTATTTTGTTAAGTAGGCTGCTAAAGCAAGTATTCCTAAGAGAATAGATGCCATTGCTTCTTCAACATGCATACTGAAAGCTAACGACAATATCTTGTTTGAGAGTCTATGGAGAATTATAACTGTTAATATCCAGAAGAGTAAGGCGAGAGACGCAGTTTTAGCTAATGTTACTACATCAAATTTACCTGTTGTTATGAAGGTTGCGCCAACAACTATTGTTATTAAAGCTATTAAATCGTCTAAAACAGCTACTCCGAGAACAGTGTATCCTTCAGGAGTACCTAGCTTATCTATTTCAATAAGTGTTCTTACACTAACACTTATACTGGTAGCTTCTAATACTGCACCTATGAAGTAAGCTGATCTTGGAGGGTAGCCGAAAGCTATACCTACAAGGTATCCTATTGCGAATGCGGCAATAGCTTCACCTAAGGTGATTATACCATAAAGTTTAAGGTTCCTTATAAAATCACGATATCTTGTCTCTAATCCGGCATAGAACAGTAGGATCATAACGCCAAACCATCCAATAACCTTAACAATATCGTTTATGGGAAATATTCCTAGAAACGTTGTTCCTAAAATAAGACCTGCTAGCAAATCACCTATAACTGGAGGGAACTTTAATCTCACAAACAGTTCTTCAAATAGTTTACCAACAATCATAGCTAATGCTAAAGCAAGCATTAAGCTTAGCAATAGTTCTTCAGTAGACCCCATAGCATATATCACCTTGTCCTTATGGTTATTTGCTTAACTATATTGGGTGTTAGCAAATATAATTCTGTTTCTTAAGTAGTAATTCAGAGGAATTAAGAGGCAACATTTGTGAACGCATGTGCACTATATTCGGGAGGTAAAGATAGCAACTACGCTCTCCATATAGCATACCTTAAGGGGTTTAATGTAAAATGCTTAATAACGCTTAAACCTAGAAGAGAGAACTCATGGATGTTCCACTATCCAATGATAGATTGCACTGATTACCAAGCTAAAGCACTAGGTTTACCTCAAATAAAAGTTGAAACATCAGGTATTAAAGATAAGGAACTTAACGAACTTAAACGTGCTTTGAAAACTGCTAAGGAAAAGTATGGTGTCGAAATAGTAGTTACAGGAGCTTTACTTTCAGATTACCAAAGAATGAATATAAACATGGTTTCCGAAGAACTAGGATTAGCAGTGTATAGTCCTCTATGGAGGAAGAATCAAGAAGATTACATTAGAGACATAGTTAAACATGGGATAAAGGCGTTAATAATTGAAATAAGGGCTTACGGTCTACCACTAAAATTCTTAGGCAGAGTAATAGATGAAGAAGTAGTTAAAGAGGTTATTTCAAGATCTAGAAAATACGGATTCAATCCAGCATTTGAAGGCGGTGAAGCAGAAACCTTCGTAATAGACGCACCACTCTTCAAATATGCGCTCAAGGTTCAAGGTAGGAAAGTAGTAATTTCAGAATATGAGGGAAAATACATTGTAGATAAAGTGGAGTTGGTTAAGAAATGATATTAAAAAATTGTAAATACGCTATTCTAAACACTGAAGAAAGGTTTGTTGAAGAAAATGTTGATATAAAAATAAGTAATGGGAAAATAGTTGAGGTTGGAAGAGGTTTATTACCGGAGAAGGACGAACCACTAATTGACTGCTCTAAGCTTATAGCTGTACCCGGAATTATTGATGTACATGCCCATATTTTCACGTATAACCTAAGGGGTAAGTTTTTAAACGATAATTGGGATAGCTTTTGGAACAATGTTTTCAAAACCAAACTCGATTTTGACATAGATTCTGTAAGTTCCTTTATTATAAGGAACGGTTATTCAACAATTATAACATTTGACCCTTCCGAATTTAATATGCGTAAGCTTAAATTACCCTTTATAATTAGCGGTAGATATATCAGAGATGAAAAACGAACTTATTTTAGTGAGCGCTTCCTACATGTAGACTCCTTAAGAAGTATTTCTCCAGAATTCTTCGCAGAAGTAGTTAGGAAGAATAAGGCATCTACGGTATCTACTCACATTTCAAACACTAGAAACTATGTTTTCTCGTTTAAGAAAAGGTTTGGCGATTTCCCCGTAAGCTACATTGAGAAGTTGGGTGGGCTTAGAGAAAACACTGTTCTAGTAGGTTTAGAATGGGTAACTAATAAGGAAATAAATTTAATAAGGGAGGCAAAGGCTAAGGTCGTAATTACTCCTCAATGTAGCTTATTGCTTTCTCCCGGAGGCTTCCCTCCTATAAGAGAGTTTATTGAGAATAATGTTCCATTAGCGTTAGGATCATGTTCTCTAACATGTTCTTCGGGATACTTCTTTGACGAGTTAAGAGAATTAATAAGGTTCATTAGAAGTAGCTACTGGGACTTTAAAACAACGGTTAAAGAAGCTTTTAAGGCCGTAGTTTACGGTGCTTATGAAGTTTCGAAAATTAAATGTTATAGAATAGAGAGTGAGTTTGATACATGCATTACGTTGCTTAAGGCTTCGTCACCAAACTATATTGCCTCATCTAAAGAAAACGCTTTAGAAAATATTGTAATGTTTAGCCAACCTGAAGACGTAATATATGTTTTAACACCTAATATTCTTATTTAATTGAGAAATTTTGCAAATAAATTTTTTAGAAACAATTACCTTCTATTTTAGCAAGAATTAACTTGTAGGTTTCTTGGAAATGGAGGAGTTACTAAAGTATGTTATTGATGTTGGTTTAGGTGAAGGAGCAGATTATGTGGAAGCTCGCTACCATAAGCTTACAGAATCCTATATTGCTATGAGATTTGATAGGGTAATAAGTATTGGAAAATCCGTTAGTGAAGGAGTAGGTATAAGGGTTTTAGTGAAAGGCTCATTAGGTTTTGCTTCAACAAACATTTTAACCAGGGAAGCACTTGAAGAGACCGTTAAGAACGCTGTAATTAAAGCTAGAGCTCTCGCTAAACAGTATAAGGAACCTATAGAGTTTGCTAACGTTAAAGTTAAAGAAGTAAAATACGAAGTAAAACCTAAGATAAAGTTTGAAGACATTAGTATTGAAGATAAAATTAAGCATTATAAACAATTACTCAACAACTTAAGAAGCTCTTTGAAAAAAGCTAAGTTACAAACGTTTTTTATAGAACAAGTGGAGTCTATTGAAAGAAAAAATCTTATAACAAGTGAAGGAGCTAAAGTAGAAAGCATTATTCCCAGAGTTATGGTTTATGGAGGCTATACTATTCACTCCCCTGAGAAAGGAACTATGCAAAGAACTTTTGAGAAAGGCGGTAGTGGAGGCTTAGAACTTCTTGAGAAGTGGGATTTAGTTAGAAATGTTTCTGAAGAAGCTAAGAGGCTTGAAGAAGTTCTCTTGAAGGGGGTAAGTCCTCCTAAGGGTAAAGTAGATGTGGTTGTTGGTAGTGAAGTTGTTGGACTTATTGTTCATGAATCGTGTGGGCACCCTAGCGAAGCAGATAGGATACTAGGTAGGGAAGCTGCTCAAGCAGGAGAAAGTTTCATTAAGGAAGATATGATCGGTAAGAAAATAGGTTCAGAAAAAGCTACTGTGATAGATGATCCAACAATACCTGGGAGTTATGGTTACTACCTTTATGATGATGAAGGAGTTAAGGCGAGACCAAAATATCTCTACAAAAACGGTGTAATAAACGAGTTCTTACATAATAGATGGACAGCTAAGGTTTTCGGAGTAGAAAGTAATGGTTCAGCTAGAGCAGCAGATTACACATCAGAACCTATAATTAGAATGTCAAATACGTATTTAGAACCCGGAGGATTAAGTTTCGAAGAACTTCTTGAAGATGTAAAATGCGGTGTTTACATTAAATCGTTTATGGAATGGAACATTGACGATATAAGATGGAGTCAAAGATATGTTGGGTTAGAAGCTTACCTGATAGAGCACGGTGAAATAAAGGGCTACGTAAAATATCCTGTATTAGAAATAACTACAGAAAGTTTCTATTCAAATATAGAAGCTGTAGATAAGAACTTAGAGTTTCATGCTGGAACATGCGGTAAAGGTGAACCAGCACAAGGAGTTCCAGTATGGTTTGGCGGCCCGAATGTTAAATTGAAAAACATAATGTTAGGGGTTGCACCACATTGATAAGTAAATTAGATGAAAGTAAAGTTCTAAATTTAGCTAAAAAGGTAGTTTCGGAAGCATTGAAACAAGGCTATGACGATACAGCCGCAATCGTTAACTATAAGAACAAGGTTATGGTGAAATTTGCAAACAGTCAGCCAAGTATTATGCAAAATTGGAATATTATTGGTATATCTGTTTATTTAGCCAAGGATAAGAGAATTGCAACTTTAAATTTTGAAGTTTCTAATGAAGATGAAGCATTGAAATACATTAGAAACTACATTTCTGAGATAAAACTTTCTGAACCATCAGAATATTATGCTCCATTACCACAAATCGAAACAAAAATTAAGCGTATTGGAGAATTCCATGAATCCATAGTTAAAGCTTTAGAAAATACTGAAGATTTTTCAGAGGAAATATTGAATACAGCATTAACCTACGATATAGATAAGCTAGCTGGGGTCTTTACTGTTGCAGCGGGGTTAAAAGCTTTAGCTACATCAGCTAATGTTGAAACATTAGAAACTTACGGTAATTACGAATTCTACGTTAGAGTATTTAAGGGTGAGGGAAGCGGACAATGGGCTTCAGCTGGGAGAATTTTAAGAAGAGAAGATATTGTTGAAGCAACTAAAATAGCTGCAGAATATGCTATAGAATCTAGTAGAAGAGAGAATGTTGCAGCTGACGTATATGATGTAATACTTTCACCCATGATCGTAGCTAATCTTATGAACGTAGTTGGTTCCATGGCTTCGGCTTTCAGAGTTGATTTAGGATTATCAATATTCTCTAATAATCAAATAGGCGACCTTGTGGCTTCAGAAAAACTAACACTTATTGATGACCCGCATAATCCCGAATCATATTCTATGACCTTAATTGATGCTGAAGGAGTACCTACAAGAAGAAACACCATAGTAGAGAAGGGTGTTCTTAAAACATTTCTACATAACAGCAAAACAGCTAGAAAGTATGGTGTAGAATCTACTGGTAATGCTGGATGGATAAATCCTCATCCTTGGTCGTTAGAGGTCGAAGCTGGAGGTTTAAGTTTAGATGAGCTAGTTAGCGAGGTTAAAAAGGGAATATTAGTTACGAACAACTGGTATACCAGATTGCAAAACTATGTTGAGGGTTTATTCTCAACAGTAACTAGAGATGCATTATTCTTAATAGAAAATGGCAAAATAGTAAAAGCGGTTACTAAACTTAGAATAGCAGATAAACTACCAAGAATACTTCGAAACATTGAATACTTAGGCGAAAGAAGATACCAAATTAGATGGTGGGAAGCCGAAATACCAACAATAACACCCTACATGCTTATTAGAAAAGTTCATACATCTAAACATTTGCTGTAAGCGTTAAGGATGAAGAGGAAATGGTTGAAAAGAAGTTAGTGCTTATTGAATTGCTTGTTGAAAACATGGAGGAAGGTAGAGAATTAGCTAACGTAATTTCAGAAGTAGCTAGGAAGCTCAAAGGTTATGATGTTAAAACATTAATTAAATCAGTATATGACGACGAAGTTATTTCTAGATACGGTATTCTAATATCGCCTAGCATAGCAATTAATGGTGTATTAATGGCCATAGGACATATACCTTCAGAACCTGAGCTTAAAGATATGATTGTTAGATCTACCTTAAGAATTTAAGGTGGGGCTCTTGGATAAGTATAAGGCATTAATAACGGATCTCGACGGCACCTTAGTAAAGACAAATATAAACTGGGATTATCTAAGGGAAAAGATAAGAAAAATATTGAAAACAAATCATCCTCTAAAACCTCTCGGATACGGCATCTACTTGCTAACTGAAGGCGATCCGGAACTTAGAAAGAAAGCGTTTAGAATCGTTGAAGAGGCTGAAATGAAAGCTGCTGAGAATGTTGTTTTCGATAGAAAACTTTACGAAACTCTTGTTAGGATTAGAAGTAAAAATGTGAAAATAGGGCTAGTTACTTTCCAAAGTATGAAAACAGCTTCATTAATACTTGAAAAGCTACGTTTAACATCTTTCTTTGAAGCAGTAGTTACACGAGATATTAGCTTCAATAGAGAGGAGCAATTGAAAATCGCTATGGATAAACTTGGTGTTAAACCTGTTGAAACAGTGTTTGTAGGTGATAGCATATGGGATTATGAAGCCGGTTTGAAGCTTGGATGCTTAACCGTAATTATAAATGAGTCTTTAGACAATCTCTTATGCAATAAAATACGTAGTTTTTACGAAATAATAAAATACTTCTAACTTTAGGTTAAGGTGGTTTGTCGTAGTTTATTTTGGGGAAGGTTTAGATTTAGAATTGTACACATTATCCTAAAGAGGCTTGGGAATTATGGGTAAGCCAAAACTTCTCATAACAAGACAGCTTCCCGGCAACGCTATTGAGAGGCTTAAGGAATATTATGAGGTTGAAGTTTGGGATAAATATTCACCACCACCCTACGAAGTTCTTCTCGAAAAGGTTAGGGAAGTTGATGCCTTAGGGTCGCTACTAACAGATAGAATAGACTGTAATCTAATAGAGAATGCTCCAAGGCTTAGAATAATCGCTCAATACGCTGTAGGATATGATAACATAGATGTTGAGTGCGCTACAAAACATGGCATTTACGTTACGAATACTCCAGATGTTCTTACGGAAACAGTAGCTGATCACACATGGGCTCTAATACTTGCAGTTTCTAGGAGAATCGTTGAAGCAGATCACTATGTTAGAAGTGGTGAGTGGTGGAATAGTAAAACAGGATGGCATCCTATGATGATGCTAGGATATGATGTTTACGGTAAAACATTAGGGATCATAGGGTTGGGTAGAATAGGATCAGCGGTTGCTAGGAGAGCTAAAGGATTTAACATGAAAATACTTTACTACGATAGAAAAAGGAAGCCTGAGTTGGAAAAGGAGCTTGGAGCAAAATATGTTGGTTTAGAAACTCTGCTTAGAGAAAGCGACATAGTTTCAATACATGTAGCGTTAACACCTGAAACACGTCACATGATAGGTGAAAAAGAGCTGAAGCTTATGAAGAAAACAGCGTTTCTCATAAATACAGCTAGAGGAGCCGTTGTAGACACAAACGCCTTGGTTAAAGCGCTTAAGGAAGGTTGGATTGCCGGGGCAGCGCTAGATGTTTTCGAACAAGAACCTCTACCGCCAGATAATCCACTATGCAAATTTAAGAACGTTGTTCTAGCACCTCATGCTGGAAGTGCTTCATGGGAAACAAGAACTAAAATGGCCGATATTGTAGCAGAAAACCTAATAGCGTTTGCTAAAGGGGAAATACCGCCAACACTTGTAAATAAGGAAGTTGTTAATGTTAGAAAACCTGGGTTCACATAAGAACACTCTATTTTTTAGTCCAAACAAATAGTTCGCTTATAACGTAGTTTGCGATGTATCCTGCAAAAATTCCGACTAGGTTAGCGTAGAGATAGTGTATATTGAATATTAGGGTTAGTGTAAGCAGAACTAAGTAGTTAACTGCAGCTCCTACTGCCACTGCAAAATGGTACTTAACCATTTTACTTAGAAAACCTCCTCCTCTAAACCCTCTAAATGTCCAGTAGTTGTTAAGTATAAAATTATTCATTATAGAGGTTTCAATAGCTAAGGGACTAGCGATTCTAACATCTACACCGTTAGTGACAAGTAGCCATAAAATACCTTCATTAACAAGTATTCCTGTAGAACCAACTATAGCGAATTTTATGGGTCTATAGTTAGTTTTCCTAATACTATCTATAATGAACTTAAGAATGTTTATTAATCCTAAGGTATCGGTAACGTTAATGCTAACTACTTCAACATTATAATTAGCAATAATATCCATGGGGTTTAGGGTATCTATTTTCTCTTTTTTAGGAACAATTATGAATAGTGGTTCGGGATCAATGTAACTTTTTGTTTTAAACAATACTTTTGAAATAGCTTTTAAAATTGCTCTCTCCAAAGCATTTCTCTTCGGATAAACAAGAATGATTTTATCATTAAGAGGTAGATTCTTTTTCAACTTAGCAATGATTTTTTCAGCTTCATCTCGACTCAACCTAGGATTAACTATTAAAGTAATATCGTTTCTCAAGATAGAATCAACCTTATCGTCATACTTTCTCATATTTGCTCCTTTAAGGCCATAATAATATTTCTTAGTAATATATGATGTCTTTTCTCGTCCTCATAGAGTGATCTAAGAGTTTCCCTTATTGAGTAAATACTTACCTTTTCAGCTAAGCTAATAAGGTTTTGAACAGCACCTTCTTCAAGTCTTAAATGTTCCTCAAGTACCTTAATTAGTTTCTCCGTTTCCTCTTTTTCCTCTATTTCTTCGGCTTCGATTCCGAATTTTATTTTTGAAGCCTCTTTAAGAACGTTTATTGAAGCTTTAAGCAATTCCATGTGAGCTATGCTATCAATAAGTATTCCCTCAAGAACCTCCCTAAGTACAGGCGATTTTATCTTCTCAAGGGTTAACCTGTACATTTCAATAGACTTTTTCTCTAATCTTAAATGCTTCCTTAGCTTTCTCACTATTTCCTCCATCGATTCATCCACAATGTATCACCAGTAGAGTTTTTTGACTACACATAAAATAGTATTTTGGAGGTTAAAAAATATGGGAGTAGTTCTTCAACTATCAGATAATGTATTCTTCCTTAAGCTTGGGAAGGGCGAAGACTTACTGGAATCTCTTGAAAAGTTGCTTCCGAAAACAAGGTTTGAAGTAGGTTTCATTACGGGCATTGGAGGTTTAGGGAAAGCTAGAATAGGTGTTTTCAGAGGAGACGGCTATGATGAAATAACTGTTGAACCGTTAGAGGGCCATGTTTTAGAGGTTGCTTCGTTACAGGGGAATTTTGCCAAATCGCCTAGTGGTGAATACTATCCACACCTACATATTGTCGTAGCTAAACATGAGAAAGAAGTTTATGGAGGACATGTGCTTAAAGGATGTATTGTTGATCCTTTCCTAGAAATCTTCGTTTGTGCTTTCCCGGGAAAAGCTAATGTTATTGCGGAATTTAAACATCGATGGGGTACCTAGTATTGTTTGAGTTTATCGATGTTTTCTAAAGCGAAATCAACTATTTTATCAATTACCTCCTCTACTTCTAAAG
>CAZGLL010000039.1:0-9483 GCA_964526225.1 uncultured Desulfurococcales archaeon
ACATAATCGTTTTTCTTAACTCACTACTTATCCTAACATGCTCATCAACTTCCATGAGACCCATAGGTGGCCTCCCTATTAGGGGGCTTTTCATGTAAAATATCTTTAAAACACCTTCTTCAATCTTAGAATTAACTTTGGCGATGGTTTCCGGATAAATCTTTAGTACCCTTTCACTGCGTCTCTCTCTAACATAGTATATTACTGGTTTTTCCGAGTAAACATCAAGGACCATTACGTGGTTTCCGTCCATAGTTATAGGGAATCTTAAAACCCAAACGTTATTCTGCGGAAACACTTTTGAACTAAACATTTTAATTACATCTTCAACTATTTCTTTTGAAAATTTATCCTCAGCTTCTTCAAGCTTCATTTTCAAATAATTTATTCTTCCATCATTAACTATAGTGTATAGTTCATGTTTTCCATAGCTTATTGCTTCACTGAACAAATTCATAGCACGAGACACTGTTGGAAAAGCTGTTGTTTTAGAAATACCATATATTCCCTCAAGGCACACCCTAATTACTTCATCTTCCCTCAAATCGGTAAGAGCAGCTAAGATGTTTATTCCATCTATTTTATAGTCTTTCCTTAACCTCTTAGGTCTCAACCATCTAACAAGCGTTCCATCAATAACTACCTTATCTAGCCTAGCCTCTTTTAGAAGCTTAATACCGTAAGCAAGCTCTATTAGTCCCTCAATGTATTTTGAAAGTTTACGGTAAAGTCTAGGCTTTTTCAGATCAACAGTTAACCCTAAAGCACCAAGCATTTCAGTTATTCTTTTGGAAACTCTTCTTGCGTCATTAGGTGTTTCGAAAAGTAACGAGTTTTTCTCGGGAGACCTTATTTCTACTTCGAAAAAGTACTTTATGGTTCCATTGACCATTTTCCTCCTCTTAGTGACCGATAAAATTATCCTTTCTATTGGAGGAAGCCTTTCTAATTCACTAACGCTATTTATTAGTTTAAGGTTTCCAGTGCGATCTCTAATTAGGCCTCCAAGCTGGATATACATTAACGTAGCTACCGATAAATCAAGCGGATATATTCCGGCATCTACAAAGCCTATTTCTGAACCAACTACTCCCTCTAAAGTCTCTACTTTGTAGTAGTTTTTAAAAGCAAATCGTATAAGTTCGGTTACTGGATCCTCAGAAACTTCCGATATTTGACTTGATATTCTATTTAGTAAATCGCCTAAGTTATCTATTAGCGAGCTCATTTTTAAGCTCCTCAAATATTTGTTCTAATATTTTAAGAGCTTCATCAGTTACTTCCTCGTTAACATCAGCTTTTCTCATTCCTTCACCATATTCTCTACCTAAAGTAGATATTAGATCCATTATTGTTGTTGAGGGAATTTTTAACCCGAATTTCTTTAGGGCCTTCTCTATTGCTTCTCTTTCAAGTTCCTCAATGTTTAAAAGATCTGAGCGAAACTCTTCTAAAAGCGTAATGTATTCTTCTTGAGGTTCCCTCCTAATTACATGGAACCATGCGTTAAACTTCTTGCTTTCATCATCAACTATTTTTCTTATCCTACTATATTCTTCTAAGCTTACTTTACCTGTGTAGACTATTAAGCACCTATATTTTTCACTCATATCTTTCAAATTCTTCCTTACATCTTCAGCTAAACCTTCTACACCATGAACTTCCATAACTCTTATGTCAACACCGAAGTTATCTGTTAAAGCCTTAACCTTAGCATTTCTTGAGCCTAGATTTACAAGAAGAATTCTCCTATTTGTTCCAAGCTTTGTTCTTAAAATATATGTTTCGTAAATATCATTCGCATCCCTTCCTATGGGTGCTCCGGAGTAGGCAGCAACTTTTCCTTCGAAAAATTCGTGATGAGGTATTGGGAAGTGTATATGGCCTAAGGCTAGGTATTTGAAATGCTTATGTATTGAGGAGTAAGCTTCTTCGGAGAGCTTTATTACACGATATTTAGGGCTTAATTTGGAAATATCAAAACCTGAGTGAATGTACAAGCCCGTATGAGCAATTAAAATATTGTCTCTGTTTTCGCTATAGTTTTCATAGATAACTTTTCTTTTCTCTAAGTACTCTACTTCTCTTTCACCTCTTAATCCCGGTATTCCATAGAAAACTAGCCCATTAACCTCTAGGGGTTTTAAATGTAGCTTGTATTTTTCCTCAATAGACTCCGTTACATTAACTAAACCAACTTCTTTTAAGATAGTAAGAACGCCATGACCTTTAGCTGTTAAATCATGTGAACCCGGAGTTACAACAAACTTTATTCCTTCTCTAACAGCGTTTTTTACTATCTTAATAACGTTCAATGTTGTTTCATGACCTAGTCTAGGTGTTTCGAAAAGATCGCCTGCAATAACTAGTGTTTTAACGTTTTCTGAAAAGGCTAACTCTATTATCTTACCTAGTGCTTCAATATTTGCCCTTCTAAGTACGCTATGTGAAAAAGCTCCAATATGAATGTCTGCTGTATGTATGAAGTCCAATGAATCACACGCACCTCTAACTACTACTGTATTATTTTGGTACAGTATATTTACTTAATTAACCCTAAATTCCTAAGTTTTTCTAAATCCTCTGGAGTGTCTACATCAATGTATATTTCCGGTGAATTAACGGGTACTTCAACTATTTCGTCCCTGTATTTTCTTACAACGTATTTTAGTCCTTGTGTTTCCTCGGAAATTCTCATTATGTCATAGTAGATTTCCATGTTTAAAAGTATTGGGTGGCCCCTTTTACCCTTATAGGATGGTACGACTATTTTCGCGTTTGTTTCCTTAAATTTCTCAATAACTTTGTCTATTACATCATGCGTAATTAGTATGTTATCTGCTGGTAGTATTGCTACGGCTTTTGCGTTATATGTTTTAGCTGCTAAAACACCTGCTTTAACCGATGAGCTCATACCTTCCTCATAATTTACATTGTAAACAAATGTCACTTTCAAATCTCTTAGCTCATCAATTATTCGGTCTGCTTCGAAACCAACAACAACAAAAACCCTATCTGCTTTTGACTTTAAAGATTCATCAACAACTTTTCTTATAACGGTTTTACCATTTATTTTCTCAAGTAACTTGTTCTTCCCGTATCTTTCAGATTTCCCAGCAGCTAATACTATTAAAGCTATCATTAGAATCATCACACTATTGTTAAATGCTTACCTGAACCTCCACGTTCTATTTTAAGAATTTCAGCTAAAATGCTTACAGCTATTTCCTCAGCTGTTTGAGCACCTATATCTAAACCTACAGGAGCATATAGTTTCCCTTTAAGCTTGCTTAAATCATAGCCTTCTTCGTTTAGCATTTTAAGATAGGTTTTAACCTTATTTCTGGAACCTAAAAGCCCAATGTATTTTGCATTAGCCTCTAAAGCTTTCTTCAACGCTACATAGTCATGCTTTACTTCTCCATGAACTATTAGTACATAATCTTCATTTGTAATGTGCACTTCGTCGATCGCTTTTTCCCAATCATTAATAACTATTTTCTCCGCGTTGGGGAATTTCTCAGGTGATGCATGCTTAGGATTGTCATCTACTATCCAAACTCTATACCCAAGAAGTGCGGCTAGATATGCTAAAGGCCTTCCAACATGTCCTACGCCTAAAACTAGAACTCTAGGCTTAGGCTTAATAACATCTATAAATACTGTTAAAACACCACCACATATTAAGCCTGTTTTATAAGCACCTAGGGGAACATTGTCTTCTCTGAAGGCAAGTTTAACAGTTCTAGGCTTACCCTCTTTAAGAGCTTCAATAGCCTCTTTAATAACAATTCTTTCGAAAGGACCCCCACCTATTGTGCCTACTGTTCTGCCATCTTGGAAAACCAGCATTTTAGCTCCTGGACCCCTAGGTCCTGATCCTTCCTTTTCAACAATTATACAAAGAGCTACGGGTTCGCCTTTATCGATAGTGTTTTTCAATGATGTGAAGATCTCCTTATCTAAACTACTCATGCGAAACACCGTCCCATATGTCAAGTAAACTTATTTTCAATATTAATATGTATGTAAATAGATACAGTTAACAGTAATCGTTTACTCCTGCTCTTTCAGTACCTTAAGCGTTTCAAGAATTATTTGGAACACTTGCTGTCGTTTTTCATTAGCTACTTTCTCAACATCCTCTGAGCTCTGTTTCTCCTGCATTCCAGTAGCATAGTTTGTAACTAAAGCTAATGAAGCATAGCATAATCCAAGCTCCTTAGCTAATGCAGCTTCAGGAGCCGATGTCGCACCAACAATGTCCGCCCCTAAAATTCTTAAGGCATTTATTTCCGCGGGAGATTCAAATCTCGGACCTTCAGTTACAGCTATAACTGCCCCGGAAATGGAGTATCCAAGAACTTTCTCGGAGGCTTTTTCAAGAACCCTAACTAACTTCGTACAGAAGGGTTCTGTGAAATCTACGTGAACAGGTTTATCGTCAAAGAATGTTGTGTAACGTTTTTTAGTAAAATCTATTATGTCCGTAGGGATAACTATCATACTTGGCTTTAAAATTCTTCTTAAAGAACCAACAGTATTAATCGCTATAACATATTCGGCTCCTCTACTCTTTAAAAGCCAAATATTTCCCCTATAATTAACCTTATGAGGTGGAATATTGTGTTCTCTACCGTGCCTAGGTACGAATATTATTTTTAATTCCTCAAAGTCTGTTTCCATAAATTCTACTTTACCATATACTGTTTCCGTAGCTAACCATGAGCCTTCGGGTAGAAGTGTTTCGTAACCTGTTCCACCTATAATCCCTACTGTTTTAACCATAATTTTTCCTCACATTTAACAATAGATTCACTTATATGAAAATATGTTTTCCCTATTAAAATAGGTAATTATCTTCAGTGATACAAATTGGAGAAAACAAAACTAGCTTTAAACATAGTTACCGATGTAGAGTTAATCTATGCTAAAGATGTTTCCATAGAAGCTTTAAAATTTGGTGCAGAATCCATATGGATAGGGGAAACCGAAAACCTACCTCACCCGTTTGGATACTTATCTTACATAGCTAAATACGTTAAAGCCCATTTAGGTACAAGTATTATTTCAGCATATCTTAATCCTGTAGACTATGTTGCAAAATTCGTTAATGAAATAATTGAGTGTAGAAATGTTCCTAAGTTCACAGTGGGTGTTGGGATAGGGGATTTAGAGTACTTGAGGAAGAAAGGAATCATAGTTAAAAGACCCTTAAGATTTATGAAAAACTATGTTTCAAACATTAAGAACAAGCTTAGAGCTAAAGCGCTAGTAACAATAGGTACTGCAGGTAGAAAGATGGCTAAATTATCATGTGAAATGTGCGGTACGGTAATGCTTAATCTAGTATTTCCCGAATACATTAAATTCGTTAAGGAAAGCATAAGTAGTTCATGTAATATAACGATTATAGGCCCATCACTAATTAGGGAAAATACTAATGATAACAGTAGACTAATTAGAGCCTTAAGAATTGCCTCTTCAATAGTTCTCAAAGGTATGAATAGGCATTTTCTCGAAGAATTTGAATTAGTAGAGGTTGCTAACGAAATTAAGAGAATATTGCTTCATAAAGAATATTGGAAACTTAAAAGGTATGATAAATTATTGCTTGAAAAATTCTCGATTTACGGTACCCTAGATGAAATAGAACATCTTGTTGAAGAGCTTTCGAAGTTAAATGTTAAGCGTATAATATTTGGACCGCCACTTTATAGGAGAATAGATCTTGTTAGAAAGCTTTTTTCAAATCTTGCTAGATAACTCCTTAACTAAACCAGCCATAACCCTGGGAATGTTTGACCTGAAAAATCTTAGATTCCTTTTTAACTCAATACCTAAAGCTTCAACTTTGGGAGGTTTGCCAAAATGCCTTATTAAAGCACCACCTTTAAACGGCTTATCTAGAGCTACATTGAACTTTAACTTCTCAAAGTACTTTACAACTCTACTTATTGTGTCTTTGCTAGCGGAAGATAAGCCGTTTGTTGAAACACATATGTCAGGCCATGAGCTGACGTTCTTCATCCCATGTATATCTATTATGAGCTTTACTTTCTCACCTACAACAAGTTCCTCTATTCTTTTCCATAGCGGAGTTTCTTTTGCATATTCCTTGTTTAAATTATAATCCGGAATTCTTAATCCATCAACACTATCCACCTTACTTATAGTTGGTAAAATAACCCATGAATTAGTAGCTACAGCTGCTTTAAACGCTATTTCCCAAGTTAGAAAGTCAACTGCCGATCTTGAAGGTACAAGTTCTGAAAACGCATATTCTAGTCCAAGTTCTCTAATTTTATCAACAACATCTTTGAACCTATCTGTTCCAAAACCATGCAGAGCAGTAATTAATACTTTGTTCTTACCTTCAATTTCGATATAGCCTTCTACAATATTTAAATCCATGGTTAACGTACCCCTAAGCTCCATCATAACGCTTACTAATATATTCTAGCAGACTAGCAGAGAAGAAATGTGATACATGTTTACTGCATAAAAAAGTAAATAGTTTACCGAGATAGTGTAATTCGTAGTAGCAACTGAGAAATACTGGTTATTAAGGGAATTTTGAAACATGAGTATTTCATGTTTGGGAGAAGTATTTGTTGAATTGAAGAGCACTAAGCATTTATCAGAATGTTCGAGTTTTGAAGTTACTATAGGCGGTTTAGCTGCAAAAATAGCTACTGAACTTTCTAATTTAGGTATTAATGTTAAGTTCTTTTGTGCTTTAGGAAATGACGTTTTTAATGAACTTTTAACCGACTGGTTAAGTAGTATGGGTGTTGATGTTAGAAGGACCAAGAAAAACCTTAGAACCACATTGTTAATAACGCTTAATAATGACGTTAAAATATTCTTCAGAAAACCATATTTTAGCTCCGCAGATACAGAGCTAACACTAAACGATATAAATTTAAATGATATTTTAGAAAGCGATGCCTTACTATGTACCTCCCTAACACTTACCGAAAACCCGTTAAAACACACTATACACTATGTTGCAAAAAACATGTTTAAAAATAGCAAGAAAACCTTCCTTTACATTTCCACAACATACCCTTACAAGCTAAGTGATAATGAAATGCTTAGCATTCTTAAGTACACTTCACATGCTCTAATAGATTATAAAGCTTTACCGCTTTTTGGTACAACTAAGCCAAAAACCTTAGCACACATTATTTTTAGGAAGACCGAATCTGTTGGAAAAGTAGCTATAATTTACGATAACAAGATGTTATCCTACGATCGAAGCAGTTATGAAGTAATGCTAAATATAAACCATTATAGCAAGATAAAACATGTTGCCACATACATATCTGAAGAGATAGGAAAGAAATTAGCTAAATAGGGAAATGTTAGTTTCACTTATTTCACATAATGTTAACAACTTACCGTGATGAATTATGGGATACAGTAGGTTCTATGATAAATTAATTGTAGCTAAGGTTGAACTGGTTAATGACAATGTTATAGTGAAAGTAGTTGAGGATGTTCTTGCTAAAGAATATGTTGTTTCAATAAGCGTCAATGGATTCGAAATCAGAAGATACATTATTTCCGAAGACATGATTAAAGAATTCATAGTAGGTAACCTATATTCAATGGGGTTGATAAGGAATTTAGAGGAAATAAGGGAGATAATTGTAAACAAAAACAAAGTCGACGTTAAAGTAGATTCCGAAGCACTAAAAAGAATGACAGTCTTTGCTATAGCTCCATCGTGTGGAGAACAAGTAATTCCTGAGGAGGAAAAACCGTTAAAGGTTGATGTTAAAGTGAAAGTTTATGTTAAAGAAGTACTTGAAGCTATTAAGCAACTTTTCGAGAAATCAAAGATATTCAAAATCACAGGGGGTGTACATACTGCTTCACTTTATAGTTTTATTGAATCTAGAACTTTAGTTACTGTAGAAGACTTAGGTAGACATAGTGCTGTTGATAAGGTTATTGGCTGGGGTCTTTTGAGAAACATTGATTTTTCCCATATAGCAATAGTTACTTCAGGTAGGGTTTTTAGCGATATGGTAGCTAAGGCCGTTAGAGCGGGGATTCCTCTTATAATATCTAAATCTGCTCCTTCATACGAAGCCGTTTTAAAAGCAAGAGAACATGGTATTACATTAGTGGGTTTTGCACGAGGAAATAGATTTAACGTTTACTCAGAACCTTATAGAATTGCCGAACTTGAGAAAATAAAGCTCAGGTAATGTAAAATGCTCTATGAAGTTATGAAGGAAGAAATAGCTAGAACCGGCGAATTAGGGAAAAGAGTTTATGATAGAGCCTCTCAAAACATAATTAATGAAGCATATGTTATTGGTACCGGAGATTCATTCGCAGCAGCATTGGTTATTCAGGGATTAACTAATGGAAGATTTAAAGCCTTAGATCCTTATGAAGTACAGTTTTCACATATAAGCACTAGGAAACCATATGTAATAGTTTCTGTTTCTGGCAAAACTAGAGAGAACATTTTAGCTACTAAGAAAATTAAGGAAAGAGGAGGAAAAGTACTAGCTATAACAGCAAACCCAAATTCTGAACTTGCAAGAAACTCCGATATTGTGGTGATTATCGATTATCGAAGACCTAAACAGCCACTACCGGGAATACTCTCCTTCACCTTATCAGTAATCGCCCTCTATGGCTTAGCCGGTATTGAAATAGATTTTAGAGAAATTGCGAACACTAAGCTCGAGAGAATTATTGGTCTTGAACCCATCTTTATAGGTACGTTGGGAGGATATGGTGTTGCATACTATTCAGCATTAAAATTTTACGAAGCATTCGGTTCAAAAGCAAGATTTGAAAGAACAGAGCAATTTTGCCATGCAACAATATTTAGCGTTAGAGAAAACGACCAAGTAATAATCTATCCTTCAGAAAACGATAGGAAAGCTTTAGAGCTAGTGGAGAAAATAAGAAACAAATTTAACATAGTAGTCTATAATAGATGTGAAAATTCTTCAAAACCGCTATGTCAAATACTTGATTTTCAGGAAAGTTTAGCAGAGTTTATTAAAGAACTTGGACTAGAGAAACCATATTATATAATCGCAAAAAATATTCTAAATATCAGCAGTGAACTCATATATTAGTTAGATTAGCCTAGAATTGTTAGACAAGCTAAACTTTTATTTTGCACTTCTAAACTTCATATTTTAGTGCAAGAAGAGGTAGGCATTTATGGGCGTAGAGCAAGACATAATAGAGTATATTGCTTTTAGAAGTAAAGGCATTAGCCCGTTTAGAATAAGTAGAATTCTGCTACTCCTAAAATGGCTTTTAGAGGAGAGAAAGGTAAATATGAAGCTTAATTTCACATTCGAGGCTTTACCATACGGATTCTACGTTAAGGAAATCCCAGAAATCGTAGAGAATGATCAGTGCTTAAATAAGGAAAAAGTAGAGTTAGTTGAAGGTAAAGTTACAGGAGTAATTAGGTATGTTTGTAAAAATCCGCCAAAGCTT
>CAZGLL010000040.1:0-9400 GCA_964526225.1 uncultured Desulfurococcales archaeon
TTTCCTTGTGAGGCATAATTAATCCTAGAACTCTTTCCTTACCTAAAGCTCTAACTAGCAATGTTGCTACGGTTGAAGAATCAACTCCTCCACTTAAACCTACAACTACACCTTTAGCTCCAGCTTCCTCAATGTATTTTTTTATGAAATCTTCAATTTTTGATATTACAAGGGAATAGTTAGGTTTAGTAATTATTTCTTCATAGAGTCCCATTTCGCAAACGCCTCATCTGCATTCATGCTAAATAATTATTCTCCTATGTATAAGTGTTAGCACAAAGGGGAGCATAAGCAGGGTAGCTATATAATATGATATAATCCTCCACATAATGACCCCTGCTCCTGGCCTTATCAGAGAGAGCCCAGCTTCGATACCACCTATTCCCGCAGGTAAGGGGACTATTCCTAAAGCCATAGCCAGCGAATATGCTAGTAACGAGTTCAGGAGGGATATTCTTTCAGAAACGGAAATGTAAGCCAGAAAAACCGAGAATCCCATTAACACAAACTTTACTAATGAAAACAATATTGATAATAAAAGATTCTTTACAAGAACCTCTCTTCCATTAGGAAGAGGAATTTCTTCAACATGAACATTTAATTTGCTAAGAATTTTTAGAACAGCTTTTCTAAGAAACTTCTTTTTTAAAACAATAAGAGACCAAGCTACAATATTATATGCTGAAGTTGCAGCTGGAATCATGAATATGTGGTTTCTAAGAACTAGGATGTTATAAATGCTGAACATTAAAGCTATAATATTAGGTACTATTACGTCACCGTAAATCTCTGATAATATAACGGTTAAGGGCTTGGATAAATTCTTTAACTCATGATACCCAACATATAGCCTAATTATTTCACCGCCGCTATGTGTTGGAGTTATGTTCGATATAAACTGTGACGTAAACCATATATTTATTGAGTCCTTTAATTTCATTCCCATGAGAAAGCTAAATCTTAAAGCTGAAACAACGAGTGATAGAAGTACTGCAGCTAAAGACAAAGTTACGAATAAAATATTTGCTCTAAATACTTCACTATAATCGGCTTTGACTATTGTCATATAGAGAAGTATTGTTAATGTAAGTACCCCAAATGTTATGAGGGCTTTTCTTTTAAAATTACTTGGAGTCGCCAATCTATTCCCTTTTGATTTTAGATTCGACTTTTACGTCAACTATTCTAGTAAACGGATACTGTCCTTTCTCATCTTTTTCATACTTCTTCACCATATCCCATATTGTTAATAGGGCTGTGGTAACTCCAGTTAGCGCTTCCATTTCCACACCTGTTTTAGCTGTTGTTTTCACTACAACCTTTACTACAATACTGCTTTCATTCATTGCAAAATCTACTCCGACATTAGTTATAGGTATGGGATGACATAGTGGGATAAGTTCCCAAGTCCTTTTAACAGCTAATATTGCAGCTACTGTAGCTACGTTAAAAACATTTCCCTTCTCTATCTCACCTTTAGCTATTTTTTCTAAAGTTTCTTTTTTAAGAATTATTTTTCCGGAGGCTATAGCCTCTCTATAAACTTCCTTCTTAGACGTTATATCAACCATTTTCACATCTTTTTCAGCAAACATTCGCTCATTCCCTCGCTAATTCGTTAAGCTTCATTTTTAACTTCAAACGGGAATCTATAGGTTTAAAATAGGGTTCTCTAAGGTCATTTGCTTTAATTATCAATTTTTCAACTTCCTCTACTGGAGAAGTTGATTTTAGTGCTTGCTTTAAATCTATGTAAATGTCGTTTCTGAAGAGACAAATTTTGAGTTTACCGTCAGCTGTAAGTCTAAGCCTCGTACAGTGCATACAAAATTCCGGATTACAGATAGGTCTTACAAACTCAACAATAGCTCCATCAACATAGTATTGGGGCCTATTATGCATGTGTTTTCTATACGTAACCTTACTTGCTTTTTCTTTGACCTTTTTCTCTAAATCGGCTAGGTCCGAATGTAAAGTGTTAAATAGTTGTGATCCTAATCCCTCAGGCTGTAACTCTATAGCCTGTAAAATCGCCCCTGTTTCTCTAGCAAAATTCACTAAGTCCCAGAATTCTCGCTCATTATAGCCTTTAAGAATGAGGTAGTTTAGCTTTACAGGACTTAGTCCAGCTTCAATAGCTACTTTAATTCCCTCCAGCACCCTACTTAGTCCGTCAACTCCTGTTATTTCCCTGTAAACGTTTCTCTTAAGACTCGGTAAGCTAATGTTAATTCTCCTTAACCCTGCATCTTTAAGCTTATAGGCAAGCTCTTTAAGGTAGTAGCCATTTGTGGTCATAGCAAGGTCTAAAGGCTTAACCTCGTTTATTGCTGAAATAACCTCAACGATATCTTCCCTAATGAGCGGTTCTCCTCCCGTAAGCTTAAACTTCCTAATGCCTAGTTTCGTAAACGCCATAGCAATAATATGTAGCTCTTCTGGTGTAAGCTCTCTACGAATATTTAATTTAAAATTGTTCCAGCTACCTTCCCTATGGCAGTATATGCATGCATAGTTGCATCTATTAGTTACTGATATTCTCAAATGCAGTAATGGTCGACCATATTTGTCAAAGAGCATCATTACTTGCACCTTACTCTTACTTAACTAAATAACATCGCCAATAACTTAAAACATTTCGGACATTGCCTACTTAGAATGTTTTGGCAAGGCTCATTTCATTACCAGTTTAGCTAAAATAAAAAATAATTATTGCTGTTACTTACTGCTAAGCTCTTCCACAAGAGATGCTATTCTTCTAACACCTTCCTCAATTAACCCAGGCTTAGCCATCGAGAAGTTCAGCCTTATAACATTACGTCCGCTGCCATCAACGAAGAATGGTGCTGCAGGAATTACTGCAACATCGTACTTGTCAAGCAATATATCAGCGAACTTAAACGAATCAAGCTTTTCAGGAAGCCATAGTAAAATAAACATACCCGCAACAGGTTTAGTATGCTTAAGCTCCGGCAAATACTTATCAAGAGCACTCAACATAAGATTTCTCTTAGCCTTATAAGCCTCAATAGCCTTAGCCTTAATCTTACCGAAAAGGCCACGCTTAAGAACCTCAAGAACAATATACTGGGAAGGAACGGGAGCACACATGTCCATTGGTTGTTTGCTGAATCTTATTTTCTGTATTACCGGTT
Organism: uncultured Desulfurococcales archaeon; assembly: GCA_964526225.1. GTDB lineage: Archaea > Thermoproteota > Thermoprotei_A > EX4484-217-1 > EX4484-217-1 > DRYM01. Next base: position 3,156 of record CAZGLL010000040.1, read on the forward strand.
CTGGTGCTTCTAGCCATCCTATTCTTAATCCTGTTCCTAGGACTTTACTAAATGATCCTGCGTAGATTACTCTTCCTTCCTTGTCCATGGATCTTAGTGGTTTTATTTCTAGTTTCTCATAAACTAAGTGATTGTACGCTGTATCTTCTACGATTAATAAGTCATATTTTGATGCTATTTCTAATAGATGCTTTCTCCTATCCATGCTCATCGTTATTCCTGACGGATTCTGACCTGTCGGAATTGTATAGATTAACTTGATTAACCTTCCTTCATTTTTAAGTTTCTTGATATTTTCCTCTAGTAAATCTGTTCTTAAACCTTCATCGTCCATCGGAGTACCTACTATTCTAACTCCATAGTGACTCCAGCATAGCAATGTGTTAACATACGACGGGTTTTCCGTTAGAACTATATCACCTGGTTCGAGCATTATTCTAGCTACAATGTCCAGAGCTTGCGAACCACCTACAGTTACGATAATGTTATCTCCGCTTGTTTCTACGCCTTCATACTCTTTCATAAACTTCGCTATTTCATCTCTTAAATCCGGTACTCCTTCCGCTGGCGAGTAATTTACTATTTTCTTGACGTTAAGGAAAATTTCCGACGCTAATTTAGCATAGATGTCTCTAGGTAGTACGTCGGGATCGGGTTCGCCAGCAGCAAAAGATATAACTGGTTTTATTCTTGACTTGTAAGCTATTTTGAACACAGCTTCCCTAATAGGCGATGGGCTCATAAAGTTTACTCTGCTTGAAAAAAACTTTTCATAGTCTGGTTTTGTCATCTCTAGCTAACCCCATCTAAAAATTTAATTACAGTAGTAAATTAATGGTTGGTTAATACTTATTCTTACCTATAAGTAACTAACTAAATGCCTCATTAGATCTTTAGAAAACCTCTTCTCTCTTCATTTTCTCGGGAACTATTTCTATTTCAGCTATTCCCGAGTACTCTTTGCCGCTCAATGTTTTTTCTAATACAAGCTTTACTACGAAGGGTCCTACGCCAGCAACAAGCGGTAGCTTGTATCCCATTTTTCTAATTAGGAATTTTGGTGAAATACTCTCCTCGTATGTTACTATTACTGTTGGTTCTTCAGGAATGATGTTGTATTTGAATGCAAACCTATCTGATCCCGATTTAGCAAGGATCCTACCTAACGATATGAAAACCTTCTTTCCCCTAATTTGCTTGTTAAGCTCAACTCTAACACTGCTAAAACCAGACGACTTCATGTACCTTCTAACATCACCTAGCAATGTCTTCTTATTCATTACTGAAAGTTTCATTTCGGCGACATCGCCATTTCCGCGTACAATAACTCTATCTTTATGAAGTCTTATCGTCAGTGTCGATGGGTTGAAAATTAGGAAGAGGACTTTCTCATATTCTGGATCTGTAACTCTATACCCTGGAACAACAAGCGCCCCGCTTCCATCCTCTGTTAGCAGGATTATGTAGTTTCCTACAATGTCTTCAAGTTTTATTTTAGTGTACGTTTTTGCTTCTTCTAATTCAGCGAATTTAGAATCCCATCTGTACCCTCTCATGATGTTCCATGCTAACCATATTCCGGCTGCTTGGAAAACTCCCTTCTCCAACGTTAATGGACGTTTAAAAACTATTTCATCTTCCTTAACTTCCAATTCATTAGAAATGCTTCTGAGTTTCCTCGATATCTTCCTATGCTTAAGTATTTCGAGAAGGAATATGAGTGTCGAAGTGGCGACTATGCCTAAACTAAAAAGTGTAAATACCGGATCTTTATTGCCTGAAATTACTTGGGGTATAAATACGAATATAGCGAACGCTATTGCTGTAATCGCGAAGGCAGCTTTAATCCTAGAGATAGGTTGTTTAGCCACAATTATTTTCATTACACTAATACCCTCAAAGGGTAGTGTTTACTTCTAACTAAAGTTTTAGTTTGAAAAAATTTAAGTTGTTATTTTCAGAATAATGTTCTAAAAGGAAATAAATGGGGTGAATAATCGTAGTGTACAAAAATGAATACGGTATTCCGAGAAAATCCCCTTTCTACTGCTTGACATGCAAAAAAGTAACTATCCACACATTAACTTCAACAGCGAAGACCGGTTCATTCTGTGAAATAACGTATACATGTAACGTATGTGGTACCGAGAAGAAGGTGAAAGCACAAAACATTTGTTAAGAGATTATCCTCCGGTACAAACGTCCTCCTCCTTTCTTGAAAGGGTTCTTGAAAGCTTAATTATAGTTGTGAGAGCTTCGGCAAAGTATTCTATTTCTTCTTTTGTGTTGTATATGTATAGGCTTGCTCTTACTGTTCCTTTGAGACCCAATCTGTAATGTAATGGGTGAGCACAATGCAAACCACTCCTAACAGCAATACCAAACATGTCTAGTGCGCGTGCAACTGTATGATGATGTAGTCCTTTAATATTAAATGGTACTATTCCTCCGCGTATTTCTAAGTTTTTGGGACCATAGTATTCTACTTTATCTAATTCATCAAGGCGCTTCATAATTTCCATTGTTAGTTGTTTTTCGTGTTGTCTTATGTTTTGCATTCCTATTTTCATTAGGTATTTTGCTGCTTCAGCAAGGCCAACAGCACCAGCAACATTAGGAGTACCAGCTTCGAAACGCCATGGTATATCATGCCATACTACGTCATCTAATGTTACATCCTTTATCGTATCTCCACCTACTCTGAAGGGGACCATTTCCTCAAGTCTATCTTCTCTACCCCATAGTACTCCTGTTCCCATTGGTCCTAGCATTTTATGGCCGCTAAATGCGAGAAAGTCTATGTCCCATTCTCTCACATTTACAGGCATATGAGGTACTCCTTGCGCACCATCAACTACGATGATTGCTCCTACTTGGTGTGCTATTTTAGCTATTCTCCTAACATCATTTATAGTGCCGAGAACATTAGACATCAAAGTAACAGCAACAACTCTAGTTCTTTCAGTAATAAGTTCTCCTAATTGTTCATATTTGAGTACACCATCATCTGTTATATCGACGTATTTTATTTTTGCTTTTTTTATTTTTGCTATGTTTCTCCATGGTAGCATGTTGCTATGGTGCTCCATTACTGTTAAAACAATTTCATCACCCTCACCAACATTAAACAAACCCCAAGAATAAGCAATAAGATTAATAGCATCCGTCGTATTGTAGGTAAATACTACTTCGTACCATGACTTCGCTCCTATGAATTTCGCTATTACCTCATGTGCTTCCTCATACATTTCAGAAGCTTCCTGACTCAAAGTATGAAGACCCCTATGAACATTAGCGTTATACTTAAAATAGAAATTATTCATTGCCTCAATAACCTGTATAGGTCTCTGCGTTGTTGCTGCATTGTCGAAGTATACTAAAGGCTTATCACCTATTTTCCTTTGAAATATTGGAAAATCTTTCCTTATTTCATATGGGTCAAGCATTATTGAATCACCTATTCCTTAGACTCTAATGAGAAAAGCGAGAGTAAAGCTTTAAGTAGTCTATCTGCTTGTGAAGCTTCCATAGGAGGTTTTATGACGGGAAGACCTTTTTCTGCTCTTAAAGCTCTATCTTTAAATGTTTTCAATACATAAATTAAATCCTTATGCTCAAGTACTCCTTCGTATCTTTCATCATAAATTACTTTACCGTTTTTTACGTAAAGGAAAAGCGTCGTTGGTGACGCTTTAATTTTGAACTTATCGAAAAGATGAGACGCTTTTTTAGATTTACATTCATTAGAAAACCATCCACACAGAACTATTACGTAGGTGTAGGGGAATTCTCTACTATAACTTTCAATTATGGGAAACCATATTCCATCGTATCTTCTGCAAGCATTACATTCCGTATTATCGAAGTACACTACATAGAGACCATCGGATAGCACATTTGTTTCATTTTCACTATAAAACCACTTACCTACATTTCTATCGTAAACGTAAATTCCATGATCGGATGATGAAGTAACTCTTTCAAAATACTTCCTACGATACTCTACTTTACTTAACTTTTTAGCTATTTTCTCAAGAATTTTTGTTAACTCATTATCTTTGTTATTAATAGGCATTTACTTTCAATCCTCATCTACAATTTACTCTCTAAGCACTACCCTATAATTAAATTATTTACGTAATATATCAGCATAAAATAGTTTAACCCATAAAAGCTACCATAAGATAAAATAATTATCTTATCCAATAACCCCTAGAGGAACATATTGCTTCGTCAACAACTATTCTAGGTGCTAAATAAACTTCGTACGTAATGCCTCTTTTCAAAGCTAGAATAACATTCCACGGCTTACAAAAACTATAGCATATGGACTTTACTTTCTCTAAATTACTCATTGAGGAAACGAATTTTACCATCTCATCATAGATCTTAGATAATGCTAACAATTTATCTATTATAACTTGTTTTTCATGGATATCATTTACATTCAAAACACATATCCTATTTCTCATATACATTTTATTTAATGTATTTGCTATTATCTCCCATTGTTTAAAACTTAGGGGAATAGGTGAATCAACAGCTATGAAGCTTGTATAACCGTTTGTAAGTTCAACCCAAATGTCAAGTATGAAAACACCACTAAACTCTCTTTTTAAGCCATAATGTATGTTGACAATTTTCTCTTTTGGTACATATTTTTCTACAAATTTCAACACTAAACGTTTATTATGCAATAACTCTCGAGCACTACCCTTCCACACTATAAACTCATCTAAATATTCACTATACACATACAAGGTTCTCAACAAGGAATTACTATAGTTCTCATATTTAAGTTAACAATGTAATCGTTTTTAATGACTGAAAAGTTTATAAATAGATAATATTTATTCTCTATATGAGAAACTCATAAATAAAATTTAATGGGAGGAAGTAAGTGTAATGAATAAAACTTTAATTATTGCAGGTATTATTGTAGCAATAATTATTGTAGTTACACTAGCATACTTCAGCATAGCACAAGAAGGAAAAGAAGGAGAATCAGATGTTGAAAAGATAAAGAAAAGTGGTAAGTTAATTGTCGGTACTTCAGCTGATTTCCCACCGTTCGAGTTTGTAAATAAAGAAACAAATGAAATAGTAGGTTTCGACATAGATATCGCTAAAGCAGTAGCTGACAAGCTTGGTGTTCAATTAGAAATTAAGGATATAAAGTTTGGTGCTCTAATACCTGCGCTTCAAAATGGAGAAATAGACATGATAATTGCTGGTATGACTATAACTGAGGAGAGAGCTAAAGTTGTTGATTTCTCCGAACCATACTTTGAAGCTGACCAAGCAGTTTTAGTGAAAGCAGGTAATGAGGAAATTAAGAGCGTAGATGACTTAGCAGGTAAGAAAATAGGTGTTCAATCAGGGACTACAGGTGAACTTTGGGTTGACGAAAATCTTGTGAAAACAGGCAAAGTATCGGAAGACAATGTTAAAAGATATAATAAGTTTATTGAAGCAATTCTTGCGCTTAAAAAGGGAGATGTCGATGCTGTCGTTATAGATAAGCCTGTTGCTGAAGCATATGCTAAAACTGAAGGTGACGTTAAAGTAGCTCTCATAATAAAGACTGGTGAACAATACGGAATCGCTGTAAGAAAAGGATCCGATTTACTGCCTATAGTGAACGAAGTTCTTAAGGAGCTTAAAGAGTCAGGTAAGCTTGATCAGCTACTTAAGAAATGGTTTAGCTAATAGCTAAATAACATCTTTTTTACCTAATGAGGTGTGGTAAGGATTGATTATAGATTCGTTAAAGTTTATTTTAAGCATTGTTCCTTTCATAGCGCAAGGTCTTACTGTAACGATACAAATTAGTTTAGCAGGGTTTGCTTTAGGAATGATTTTAGGAATAATTTTTGGATTAGGGAGGATTTCGTCCAACATAGTTTACCATGCAATTTCGTCGATTTATGTCGAGGTCATTAGAGGAACTCCTCTTTTTGTTCAAATACTAATAATATATTTCGGTCTTCCTAGCTTAGGGATAAACTTGGATCCTATAACAGCAGGTATTTTAGCTTTAGGCATTAATAGTGGAGCATATCAAGCAGAAATACTTAGAGCGGGTATACAGTCAATACCTATCGAGCAACTTAACTCAGCCCTTTCACTTGGAATGACAAGAACGCAGGCAATGATATATGTTATTTTACCTCAAGCGATAAGGGTTGTAATACCAGCGCTTGTTAATGAACTCGTTATTTTGGTTAAGGATAGTGCGTTAGTTT
>CAZGLL010000041.1:0-9299 GCA_964526225.1 uncultured Desulfurococcales archaeon
GAACAGTAAGAGCAAGCCTATACATATACAACACAAAAGAAGAAATAGAATACTTCATAGAGGTTTTGAAAAAGCTTATGAAAAAGAGAAGTAAATAATTAACATAGGTTAAATAGTATGGTTAATACAGAGGAAGTTAGAAGGATAATTTTAGAAATTATTTTAAATGAGGTTCCGCACGAATGCTTTACTACATGGGATATCATAGTTATTCTTCAGAGGAAACATCGTAAATTGTTTCTAAATATTTTGAACAAGTATGGCCATGGTAAGTATAGTTTTAGAAATTATGTGGCCGCTCAATTGCTTTCCCTTGAAAAACGTGGTTATATTGTTAGAAGCAACAGTATTTGCGGTAAGCGCAGAGGTTTCTCTAAGAAACCTAGGGGTCTGGAGTGGAGTTCACCATGTATTGCTGAGTGGTGTAAGAGGAAAAGAACAATCCTAGACTATATAAAGGCTTAACATTGTATAAATAGTTTTTAGCTTAATTTCTTCGGAGAAAAAGAAATAGGCTACGATTTTCTCAATTACACATGTAATATAAGACTTTTTTATTCTTGCAAAATTCTAGTAATTGAGAGGTGTATTTGGGGGATGAGTGAAAGAAGGAAAATAGTGATAGTTGGCGGTGGTACGGGAGGTTCGACTGTAGCATCGTTCTTGAGAAAGTTTGATAGGAAATCTGAAATAGTAATTTTTGAAGCGGGCCAATGGCCTACGTATTCGTCTTGTGGTCTTCCCTATGCTTTAGCGAAAATAGTTAAGGACTATAAGGACCTTATTGAGCTAACTCCGGCTTATTATGAGAGACTTAAGATAAAGTATTATCTCGAAACACCTGTTATCGAAATTAAGCCTAAGAATAAAACTGTGGTTTACAAGACAAAGGATGGTAATGTGAATGAGGAGGACTACGACATTCTGGTTATAGCAACTGGAAGCATTGGTAGAAGACTTAGTGTTGAAGGTTCGGATTTGAAGGGAATATTTCTTGCAACATCGTTTGATTACTTCTTGGAAATGGAAAAACATATTGTGTCACGAAATGTTAGAAAAGCAGCTGTTGTAGGTGCAGGTTTCATAGCAACCGAGGTTGCTGAAGCATTAGCTGAAAGAGGTATAAAAGTCTATGTACTGCATCGTGGAGAAACAATTCTTAGAAAGCAGTTTGACCCTGACTTTGCAAAAACAATTATGAGCTATATGGAGAAGCATGGAGTAGTATTTATGCCTGGAAGACATGTTCATAAGTATGTTGGTGAAAACGGGTATGTTAGAAAAGTAGTTACTGAGGAAGGTGATGAAATAGAAGTTGACATGGTTGTTGAAGCGATAGGTGCAACGCCTAACGTTGGATTAGCAAGGAGAGCTGGAATAGAAATTAGCGAACAAACAGGAGGGATAAAAGTTGATGAGCATATGGAAACAAATATTAAGGGAATATATGCTGTAGGCGATGTAGCTGAATCCTACAATGCGATAACAGGCAAGAAAGAAATGAGCATGCTTGCGACAACAGCTTTTAGACAAGCTAGAACAATAGTCTACCATCTAATGGGTAAGGATGTTAAATATCCAGGACACTTAAACACTTCCGGCATTAAAGCATTCGAACTTTATGCAGGAACTACAGGACTAATAAATGTTGTTGCTAAAAGGGAGGGATTCAATAGCGTAGCAATACCCATGACTCTACCGTCAAATCCGCATTACTTTCCAGGAGCAACAGAGATAAGGTTTAAGCTTATTGTTGATAAAGATAGTGGGAGAATCATAGGTGCTGAAGTTCTAAGCGAGAAAAACATTGCCGATTTAATAACAGCAGCGTCCTTCCTAATAATGAACAAGGTTAATGTCCTAGATGCAACACTAACAGATTGGTGCTATACGCCACCGTTATCCTATGATTGGAATGTAATAGTTGAATCAGCATTCCAAGCAGTAAAAAGACTAAAAATAGTTTAACCATAAATTTTTATTATCTCATATGTTTTAGAAGCTTTTTGAAACCACGGGTTAAGTGTTTTTTCTAAAGCTTTTTGATAAGAAATATGTCGTCTTCATATGCGTAAAGTGCTCTTATAAGTTTAAGAAAGTAATCATAACCTTTTTCCTCAATTATTCTTTCATAGGGTATTTCTTCAAAACCTAGGTTTTTAAAGAATTTTCTTGCTTCAATATTCCACGTTCTAGTTGATGCTAGAACTACTTTAGCACCATGCTTTCTAAAGTAATTTATTACGTAGTTTACTAGTGCTTTTCCTACACCTTTCTTACGGAATTTAGGGTGAACCCCTATGTAGTATATTATACCTGCTTTAGTATTGTTTATTTTCGTCATATATGTTTCTGCAAAACCAACTATTTTACCCATGTATTTTGCAACATATGTTCTAACGTGTCCTAAAGCCTTTAAGACGTATGTTGCATCATAGTTGTTGAAAACTTCCTTTACCAATTCCCTAAACTTTTTTAGCTCACTGTTTTTCAATTCTTCGATAACGATGCTCCCCTCATTAACCATGTCCTTAATCCCCTATTGAGATAGCTCTTTAAGTATTTCTCTAAGGTTTTCCATAGCGTTTCTTCTTAACATCTCTACACTATTTTCAAGAATTTTAACTGCTAAATTATGGTGTCCCTTCTTTAGGAACGTTATTATGGTTTTTATGGGTGCTATTGGTAGTGATTTTTCATCTCCCGGTAACATTATTTCAGATGGGATTTTAGCTAGCAATCTTAATGTTTTTTTAACATTGCCTTCCAAAATACTGTTAATTGCTTTCTCAAGAACTTTACTATACCTTAGCAAGGTAATTACTTCAGGTATGAAATGTGTTTCGAAGGGATTGAATTCTTCCCTATAGTTTCCTCTATGAATGGGTTTGTAAAGTGTAATTATCTTTCTAGGTGGAATCGCCGAGTATTCTATGTTTACGCTAATTCCGGCTTTCCTAAAAGTATTCTTAAGAAACACTCTTTCATGCTTCAACTTTATTTCTGCCGAATCCCTAGCTAATGCTGTAACAATATTTCTAAATACATTATATGCATCCAAAACTACTTCTTTATCAACAATATTTATTGTGTCCTTGTCTGTATGGTAAACATCAACTAAGTCTTTCATGGTGTTTATAGTTGCTGATGGAATCCCTATTTTCGAGAATGTGTATGAGTCAAAGTATGAACTATCATATTCTAACTTTACTTTAAAACCTTCAGTTACCTTCCTTATAAGGTATCTGAAAGAATACCCTGAAGCTGCTACAGTGAGTTTTCCTTTACCTACAGCATCCCAGTTAATTACCGTGTAAATTTCGTTTTCAATTCTACGCTTAAGCACTACGTTCTCTAAGTACCATCTTGACCCGTAAAGCCAATACCATTCCGTAAAACCTGGCGAACCCCCTTCCTCAGCTGTAAAACTTAAAATCCTCATTTCTCTAGCTAGTTTCCAGTTTATAGCTTCATTAGCTATGCTTACTAAAGATGCTACACCTAAGATGTTATCTGTAAATCCAGTAAGCCAATGGTCATGATGAGCTGTTACGTAGATTTTTTCGTTCTCCTTTTTACCATTAAAAACTGCTTCGACTATTTGACCATACGCATTTTGAGTATTTACTTCAACAGTTAATTCCGCTTTTAATTCCTTATTTGAAGCTTCTTTAGCTAAGGCAATACCGTCTTCTCTTCTTATGGAGAAAGCGGGTATTGGTGTTGTCGAGTACGTATTGTATGAGTAACCGTATGTTCCCTTAACAACTATTCTTCTAAATCTAGAAGGATATCTATCATAAAGTATTATGGCTAATGCTCCTTTCTCTAACGCTTCTAGATATTGGTGTTCGGCTTCGTCAGGGTCTTTAGCCCATTCTGTAAGTATGATTTTTCCTTCAATATTTTTCTGAGTTTTCGAAAAACCAAAGTTTCTAATGTAAACAAGATCCCCTACAATATGTGTCGATGTAGTGTAGGGTAAGGCTAAAGCACTTATATTTCTTATTCCGCCGCCATCGACAATATTTAATGTTACATGTTTTTCCTTCCATAACATTACAGGAACATTATGAATAACTACTTCATCGGCTTTTTCCTCGAGAAACGATTTTAACTTGTTTACTAATGTCTTTTCCTCCTTAGATCCACTAATTACCTCACCTATCGATGCGAATTCCTGAGCGTAGGTGAGTAGCTGCATTGTTACATATGCGCCTCTGAAATTATTTGCTCAGAAAGATGTTTTCATCACTTTTCAGCTAGGAGGGCCGTACGTCTTCATCGCTCTTCAGCTAAAGGGTGTTTCGTCATTTATCGGCTGTTGAAACCGGGTTCATCATTTCTCATTAACTAATTACTGTAGAGGGCATTTATAGTTTTAATGTAGCTGTAGAATTTAGTGTAATTTTCTATTGAAAAAGGTATTTCTGCGAAATCTATTATTGGTGTGAAATCGACATTATAAGCTATTCCAGCATACACTGTATTAGCTATGTCACGTAATATTATTTTATAATCCATGTCGGGCTCGATGATTATAGGTTTAACTATGAGGCCTCCTCTATGGTTTATTACAAATAATCTTTTAACTACTCCTAAGCTTTTCCTAACGGCTACTACCTCCACTATTCCTAAGGGATATTTTGAATAAATTGTTAGAACTCCCTCATCCCCTCTATAGTAGAATATGTTAACATCTACAGGGTAAACCGTTACTTCCGCTGTTAGCGGTTTTTCAATAAGCGTAGGTGTTAGAGCAAGTATGATTTCTGAATTATCGTTTCCAACTGCAAATACCGTTTTCCTTCCAAAAGTAGAGTAGGGTGGCGCTGAACTCTCAAGTATCCCTAGTATTGGGTATTGAGCGGAAACAACCCCTCCTATGAAGTATCCTGAGCTATTGAAAGCTAAAGTTTGTATGTTAGAGTAGCTATCCGTGTTTAGTATTGACGCTTCAATAACTGCTCCTTCATATTTACTATCAATTTTTACCCTATATATTCTCCAGTCGCCACGTGATGTTCCACTTAACCATCCGAACCCTTCATACATAATGTTTTGTTTGTAAATGAGAGTTTCCTTAGCGGTTTTCAATGTTTGCTTTGTTTTATGAACATCTTCTTCAACGAATACGGCTACTGGAATAGAGGTTCGCTTACCGTTAATGTTGGTTAATATCACTTTAGCTTCATAAGCTCCATTACCTATGTTTACAGGGTTACATGATATTCTGATGATTGTGTTTTTAGCGTAAACGTTCCTACTTAGAATTTCAACGTTGATATTGTCTGTTTTAACCCATTTGAAATATTTAGCATACACCTTAACTTCGCCTAGATCCTTTGGGAAAGTGTTTCTTATTCCAACAATTAGCTTTCCACAGTACTTCTCTATGTTACTTATTGATGCTGTTAGTCTTAGTATGTTACTTGATGAGTAATCCTGGTTTATAAGTAAGAATTCTTCGTCAATATCGACTTTACCATTATTGTTCGTATCGTTCCATAAGCCTAATATAGCTACTGCAAGATTTTCTATACCGTAGCCTCCTCTATGCATGTACTCGCTAAGCGATTTTAAACTATGATTTACATAGACTTCTACGATGTCTGCGTTTTCGTTTAAAGGTATTTCTAAGTAGCTGTAGTATTCTGAAACACTAGTTTCCCCTACGAATTCCTCCCCTATTTGCTTTAATTCTTCAGCGTAAGCATCTACTATGTAGGGATCCTTAATCTCTAACGTGACACTATAGTTGTTGTCTCTTGTAAGCGTGATTTCCGTGTTATTTATTAGCATATTGTTTCTGAGCATTTCTACTGCCTTATTTACGTTGAGTTTACCCCATCCTTGAGTGAATGGATCGTAGCCTAGGTCTTCGGCTGAGGAATAAAGTGCTTTCTTAACCAATTTGGGGTTCCAAGTTTTCCCTTCTCTACGTAGCTCTTCTATTATTAGTGCGGAAGCACCGCTAACTATGGGTGTTGCCATGCTTGTTCCTCCGAAAACATCTATAGCGTATTCTCCATTACCTATCCCTCCAAGCGCAGATGTTGGGACTAATGCATAAGCTCCTGGAGCTACTATGTTGGGTTTAATTGTTTCTTCAAATGTTGGACCTCTACTACTCCATGAAACAACTTCTCCTTTCGTACCTTTAGGCATTAGTAATCCGTATTCCCAATTTCTAATTTCTCTTTGGAAAATCGTTGTTGCCCCTACTGTTATTGCTTCTGACGATGATCCTCCGATAAGTACTGTTCCATAGCCTGGGCCGCTATTTCCTGCTGCGTGAACAACGAGAACCCCTGTTGAAACAATTTTGTCCTCGTAACTGGATATGGGGTCTTTTCCTGGAGCGAATCTTTTAATTCCATATGCACTTAAGGTTTCCCAATCTATTAGTCCCCAACTGTTACTTATGATGTCTACTCTTGGCTTTCCAGTGTATGTCCAGTTCCACGGGTATACGTAGTTGTATCCGCTTAGCCAAAGCTGCGCTGTTATAACGCTTCCAACGTAGAGACCTGTTGCTGCAGCTATTTTAGCGTTAGGTGCTATTCCCTCTGTTTCGACAAGTTTCAAATATTTTATGTTCCCCCTATAGTAGAACATTCTATAGTTTACTCTTTTACCTGCTATTATGCTTGCAACGGAGGTTCCATGACCTATTGGGTCGTAGAAGAAATCAACATATCTACCTTTAGGGTCTAATCCGGGATATATTCCTGTACCTGCTGGTTCCCAAGCTCTTTTCTCAATTATTTCGTATAGTGGTTTCTCCTTACCTATGAGGCCGAATACGTCGTAAACATATCCTGCAATAACTCCTATGCTAAATTCGGGGTATCCATCATAGTTTTCATCTATGTACGCTATTTCATCTCCGTAGCGAAGCGGTTTTTCATCTTTGAAACTAAAGTCGTAAAGTCTTAAACTCGCAGGTGAGTCTATGTATCCTATTGCGTATAGGAAGTTTTTGAGAATAAACCATGTTGTTGAAACATCAACGAATACTGTATCGTAAATTCCGGGCTCTTTAGAGTCTACGAGAACTACTGGTGCAAAATATGCTACTGAAAGTTCAGCATCTAACCATAAATTGGTTTGTAAAGCTATTTGAACAAATAATCCAAACTTGTAATTACCACTAACGCTTTTCACTGGTGGGGCAACCCAGTTGCTATGAAGCTTAATTTTACCTACGTAGCCTAATGGGAAGTAAACGTAAAACTCTTTATCCTTAACTTGAAGTATGCCGTTAACTTCTTCAACATTAAAATCTGTTATAGTGAAACCTAACATGTCAGTATCGAGAAGCAATGGTTTGCCGCTTCCATCCCTAGCTACCTTATCTAAACCTAACGAGGGAATTGAAAAATCAACTCCCGTATCAACAATACCAACAGTAACCCCTTCGCCTGTAAGACCATATTTTTCTCTAACCGTTGAAACACCTATGTCATCTAAAACATCGATTAACGTTGTCGTTGGCTGAGGTTTAACATGTTTAAACATGAACCTTACATTATCTAGGAAATTCACCTTTAAGCTTTCTAAACCACCAATGTTTAACGAAGAATATCTTCTACTAGGTAGTTTAATGAAGCTCTCTAATTCTAAATAATTTGGAATTACAAGTAAGTAATCATTAAACTTTTTAATTTTAAATTGCGGATTATAAGCTAAAGAATTAACTGGAATATTTAAAGCCGAAATTAACATGAAAACTATAACTATAGCCGACAAGGCCTTTCTAAGCAAAACACATCCCTCCTTAGAGAAATCCTAAGTAAAACCCTGTATTTATTTCCTAAGGAGTATAAGGCAAATGACTGGGCAATAATAGTTAGGGAGCGTACTGCGTGGTTAACTCTATGATTGCCGCTTTGGTAAAAGAGTTTTTGTTTGAAAAAGCTAGTTGCGAATTCTTTTAGCTGCTTCCCTATATATTGGATCTAGGAATCTATAGTTTTCTATTATGCTTAGTTTTTCAAGTTTCTTTATTATCCTTGTTAATGATGATTTAGGTATTGTTATGCCCTCTTTTTCTTCAACATATTTCCTTATGGAACTCCAAGATTTAGCTCCTTTAGCTACTGCTTTTAACACTAGCTTTTCCCTTTTACTTAGCTTACCTAGTTCGTTAATGGCTAATTGTGTTGCCATGTTAAATATTTTATTTATGTCTCTAATTCCATCGGCATATGATTTACCGTAGAATACAAGCCAGCCGACAATACCGTCAAATAGTTCTACAGCTTCTTCAATAGCTTCCCTACTTACGCTTATATTTAGCTCCTTAAATCCTTGCTGTAAGAATTTTAGTGAAAGATCTTTCGGAAACCTTTCAACAAGCAGTTCGAAAGCATATCTACCGTATAGTGGTGATTCAGGGTTTTCTATGCCAACAAATTTTCTTAGTAAACCTATTTCTGAACCGCTTAAAATTACTGTTATGTTTTCTAAGTTGTCGTAAGCATATGCTATTGCGGATTTTATTTTCATCGAAATGGGTGGTTGAATAAGTTGGGCTTCATCGAAAACTATAACTACTCTCTCACCTTTCCTATTGAGTTCTTCAAGTAATCCTATGAAACTTATTGAATCTCTCCCCTTCCACTTAATTTCAACTTCAACACCTAATATCTTAATCCCACGAATGCTTTCAATGAAACTTTTCATTTTACCTATATTATCAGCTAATCCTTCACTAATTCTCCTATAAAGATCCGATTCTCTCAACACACCTCTCATATCTATGTAAATTCCATGCCATTTTTCAAGGAACGATTTGAGAAGAGATGTTTTACCAATTCTCCTAATACCTAAAACTAGTACTAATGGATCTCCTCTATCCACAACTTTATCGAGGATTTTAAGTTCTTTCTCTCTATTGAAAAGTTCTTTCCTAGAAGTTTTAGGTCTGAGGTCAAAGAGCAAAGTTCCACACCGGAACTTTGTTCCGCAGCGGAACTATTAAAGCTTATGTTTCAAAATTTCAGCTTTAAAGTGATTTCAGCTTGAAATTTGAGGTTAAATATTAGAAATCTGAGGTTAAAAATAAAAAATTGTTTTTATTTTTTGAGGTTTTTATTTAGCTATTTTCCTATACACTAGGAATACTGCAACTATGGCTATGATTAAGCCTAGTATTGATATTCCGTATAGTGCTGGTAGTTGTGCTGTTACTCCCTTTAGTCCTTCAACTGTTGTCTTTAGGTCTTCAGCTGTACTCTTGAGGTCGCTTACTGTTGTTCCTAATGCTTCAACTGCTGAAACTCTGTCTTCTAATG
>CAZGLL010000042.1:0-8167 GCA_964526225.1 uncultured Desulfurococcales archaeon
ACCTCCGGATCCACAGTCCGGCGCTCTTCCAGACTGAGCTACGGCGGCCTCGTTTGTTTGGTTCGTAGAGAAATTATTTTAGTGTGGGCTTTTTAAAGTTTGGTATTTGGTTATTTTCGGTAGGGTTTAAATGTTTTCCATAGTTCTAGTGCTTCTCTTCTTTTAATTTCTCTCATTGCCCTTTCTAAGAACCTATAAACTGAGGCATGTCTTTGGCCTCTAATGAGCATTTCTATGGCTTCCCTAGCTATACTTGCTCTTTCATAGTCCCCTATTATTGCAACGTAAGTGTTCGATATTGAAATGTAAGTGTCCGTCATTTCTTCTATTATCCTTCTTGCTTTACCATGTTCACCTATCAGTCTCGCTTTAATTCTTGCTAGATGGTTTGGTTTATCTCCAACATAGCTTTTTAAATCCACTACAACTAATGTTTGGTCTTCACCTAAAACTCTAAATGCACGTTCAGGGCTAAAACCATAAGCTATTGCTAATACGAAATCTCTCGCCTTAAGAATATTTATCGGGTTTACATCTGGTGCTTCAGGCTCTATAATAACTGTGCCGTTAACACTATCAATAGTTACCTTAGTTCTCGTTCTTTTCATAAGTTCCTTTTTAATTTCCCCTTCCTTACCTATGAGAACACCTATTCTGTCTAAAGGGACTTTAGCGTAAATTTTAGTTACGCCCGGTTCTACTCTTCCCATTCTAAAACACCCTCTTTACCGGTAATTACTTTGTATAGTTCCTCGATAGTATGGGTTTCTATTCCAGCTTTTTCTCTAAAGAACCTTATAATATTTCTTATGTCTCTAAGGAGGAAATGTGTTGAAAGTGGATGATCTAACGTTACCGCTTGACTAACATCTATTATTACTGGTTCGCCATGGTAAACCATGATGTTATATTCACTTAAATCGGCGTGAACAAGCCCTGCAATACAGTACATTCGTCTCATATATTCGACAACTTTCCTGTATATTCTTTCATATTCTTCTTTCGTAAGAAGTACTTCTTTGAGAAGAGGCGCTCTAACACCATTTTCACCTATAAATTCCATGACGAGAATGTTTCTATAAACATAGTATGGTTCCGGAACTCTAACGCCAGCATTAAACATTCTCTTCAAATTCTTATACTCTTTTTGAACCCATTTCAAAATAAGCTTTCTCAAATCGGAAGAAACAGCTTCAAAACGCGGATCACCTATAATGTATTGTTTAATGCTTTTTCTGAACTCAGCAGTAAATGTTAAGTAAATTTTAACAGCAACATCTCTTCCTCTTTTATCTTTAGCCCAATAAACTCTTGCCTCTTTGCCCGCACTAACAACACCGTACATTCTATCTATGAAGCCTTTTCTCATAACATGATATAGTGCTAAAAGTGTTGGTGTATTGAATACTTCCTCTACAGTTTCGTAGAAATCCTTATCCTTAATTCTCTTCTCTCTGCGCTTAACTATATCTTAATCACCCTAATTCTTCACCAAGAGTTTCAACTTGAATAATCCCTTTAGCTGCAAGCTTTCTAACCTCATCTCTAGAGTATCTGTAAATTATGTCGCCTCTCTTATCGGGTTGGAAATCCCATATGGCAACTAAAACGTAGTCTCCCTCCCTCATCCAAACTCTCTTTTTCATTCTACCGGGTATTCTACATAACCTACTTTTACCGTCAAAACACTTCACCATGGCTTTATCGTGCCCAAGAAGTTTCTCAATAACACCTATAATCTCTCCTTCAGTAGGAATAGGAGGTTCCTTAGGTTTCTCTTCTCTAGCATGTTTCTTCTTCGGCATTTACTGTATCACCATTCTTAAGGTTTCTATGCCTTACCTAGAACATAAGGTTTACCGTTAATTATAGCTACTTTTAGTTCATCACCTGGCTTAACATTTTCTGAAACATAGCCTAAGGGTATTTCTTTAACTTCGTAGTTTTCTGAAGCATCAACAACATAAACTACTCTATCATCTCTCCCTATAACCAAGTATTTCTTGTGAACCGCGGTCTCAGGGATGCTAGATATTCTACCGTTCCACAATGCTTCAGCTGAAACCGTAGTTTTAGTATTGGTTCTTTCGTTTCTTAGTGTCACTCTAAAACCACTTATTTTAACAATTCTAAATATATCGTTCCTAAACATTACTAAATCATTTTCCCTAAATTTCGGAAGTCGAACAACGACAACAAGTTTTGACGTCCTCTTTCCTTCCCTATTCCTTCTAACGTGTTTAAAACTTTCACTAACCATAGCACCCATTTCATTCCTTATCTTAGAAGCAAGTATTCTAGCTGTTGTTGCATCTGAAACTTTAATGTTCAGTCCTTCCCTTACTTCCTCAACATCTATTATGTTATGGGGATCCATTTCCCTAAGTATTCTATCTATCTTCCTCCTATCTACTCTATCTACGCTGTTCCTAGCTGATCGCACTTGCACTATTGCCTTATATGTTTTAGAAACCCTCATTAAACAGTTTGGACAAAGGGTGTAAGACACCTTCACTAACACAGGATACCTTTGCTCATAAACTTCCTTTCCAGCTTTAACCTTACCTATAATGGTTATTGGGAATTGTGTTGAATGTATTTCTGAAGGAACCTCCATATTGTAAGCTATTTGAATCTCCTTTAAACCCCTATATTCCTCTATAATCTTAATTTTATCTTCAACAATTTTTTCCAGCGCTTCCTTAACTATGTTCTCGGGTGAATCGTATGTTAAAGGTTTAATCCATTTACCTTTAACCTTGTATGAAAAACAGCTTTTACATAAGCTAATTTCTACTTTGCTCGGGACGTTAAGTATTCTGTTTTCCTCCAGGTAACATTGAATACATAAGTTTCCTACAAACACTACTTCCTCAGTAAAGGCTCTCCCACATTTAGCGCAAAACCTTCCCATAGCTTTATCCACTCATTGCTTTTCGCAGAGAATCTTTTCTATAAAGCACCGATACTTAACGGTTTCCCTTGACTATACCATCTTAACTATTTGGGCGTGAAGAACGTTTCCTATTTTTAAAACCGCTTCCGGATGGACTAAACCAGCCTTTATAGCTTCACTTACAATTTTATTGCCAACGAGATTAGCTATTGTTGCCTTACTTATAATTTTAATTGCTTCACTTATGTTCATTAATGTTCCTTTGTAAAAATCTTCATAAACTTCCATTGAAATTCTTCCTTCGCTAAAACGTTTACCCAAAACTTCTCTATCGCAAACAGCAACTAAAACTTCAGAGCCAACATTATATATTTTAACGTAGACTTTTTCTTCAGAAGTCATTGTTTAAACCGGTTCAACAGATGTTTCGGCTCCGCAAGCTTCACATCTTAAAATCCATATTCTACCCTGCCTTCTTAACACTGTATCCCATGATCCACATGTAGGGCATACAACATATTTTTTAACGTAAATATCAAGTAACCTATTTATCGTAGCAACCGAAACTCTACCGTGAAGTACAAGCGCACCAGATTGTTCATCTATAGCTCCAGCTACACCTATTTTCTTAAGGAGAAATCTTGATAGATGTTTCGGATCCCTTCTCAAAGTAGAATATATTTCCTTGAAATTCCTTACTGTAGTATAGGATCCCACGGTCATAGCTACTGCTTTAGGTAAAGTAAATCTCTGAGCCTTAGCTGTTTTCTTAGGCATAAGCTTAAATGCTCTTTCAAGCATCCACTCGTAACTGTAATCTTTAATTGATGACATAGCCCGCTTACACCTTTATATACTAGCTTACTACTTACCTCATTTTTAAGAGAACAAGTGGTACTATAAAAGTTTCCGGGGATAGTATGAAAGTCTACATTGAGAACTACGGATGCCCAGTAAATAAGGCTGATGGAGCATACATGCTTAGCTTACTTTATAAAGCAGGTTTTATAGAAGCCAAAACACCTGATGAAGCAAATGTAATAATCATAAATACATGTACTGTACGTAAAGATACAGAACATAACATGGTTAAAAGAGTTAAGAAACTACATGCCTTAGCTTTAAGGAAAGGTGCTAAACTAGTAGTTACCGGATGTTTACCTAAAGCCCAACCCTACTTAGTAAACACTATCGCACCTAATGCAAGTATGGTTTCACCGCAAAACTACGACAAAATAGTTGATGTTGCTTTATCTAAAAACAGAATGGTTCTTCTTAAAGGTGAGAGAAGAACCGATATCGTTCCAATGTACATTAGTGGTGTTGTAGCAGCAATACCTATAGCTGAAGGTTGCTTAGGTAACTGTAGTTACTGTATAGTTAAGCTTGCTAGAGGGAATTTGAAAAGTTATCCTCCAAGACTAATAATTGAGAAAGTAAAGGAAGCATTAGCTAAAGGCGTTGTAGAAATAGATTTAACAGCTCAAGACACAGCAACATACGGTTTAGATATTGGAACAAATCTTGCAGAACTAGTAAGCGAAATTGTAGATATAAGCGGTGACTTCATGGTTAGAATAGGAATGATGAATCCTAATTTTGTGTTAAAAATACTTGACGAATTATTAGAAGTGTACAAGCACCCTAAGGTTTACAAGTTCCTTCATATACCGTTACAGAGCGGAGACAATAGAGTTCTTAAAATAATGAATAGACCATATACCGTTGAGGAATTTGTGGAAATAGTTGAGGAGTTTAGAAGGAAAATACCTGAAATAAACATTACAACGGACATCATAGTCGGTCATCCAGGCGAAGATGATGAAGCATTTGAAAACACACTTAAAATAATGAGAGAAGTTGGCTTCGATAGAGTACATTTAGCAACGTATAGTTTAAGACCACATACGCTTTCAGCATCAATGCCTCAGATACCTAGCTCTATAAAGAAAGCTAGAATGAAAAGAGCAATTAAGGTTATGGAAGAAGAAGCGTTTAAGAGGCATTCTAGATTTATCGGAAAAAAGGTTAATGTATTAGTTACTGAAATTGGAAGAAACAATACATTGGTTGGAAGAACAATGAATTACTACCCAGTAATTCTGTCCTCGACAAAATCAATTATGGGCTTATGGGTTAAAGTTGAAATCACTAACGCGACATTCTATGACTTAAGAGGAAAAGTCATCGAAGTATTGGGTAGAAGAAAACTATCTCATAACATAGCTAAATGTGAACTCGCAGTAACAGTTTAAACCACATAGTTCTTTAACTACGACTTCCAAAGTAGAATGTAGAACTGATTAGATGCGTGTTCCTAATGTTGCCAAGTAGCGTAAGAGAAATTTTCGAAAAAGAAAATGAGTCAAAAAAGTATGAGGTAATGGCGGATATCTTAAGAGTTCTAAGTTTAACATTCGGTAAGCTATGGTTGTTTGAAATAGTGAATGAAATAAACGCGTTTAGAAGAACAATTGGCATAAGTGAAAGTGTAAATTACGAAGAATGCTTAAACGCAACTAGAGAACTTGCAAATAAGGGATTAATTACTTATGAGAAAAAAATTAGGGGAACCTTTACTTCACCAAAGGGTGTTCCAGACATTCTAGTAGGACTAAGAAATAGGGCTTTAGCCTCAGTTCTTGTTTCTATCGATGCTAAACTTAGAAAGTATGTTGAAATTAGGAGGAAAGTTTTTGGAAATCTAAAGTAGTTAAATGTGTTCTAGGGAGCTAACTTTATGAGGAAAGTGTTTATCGGAATAAGCGTATTTTACTTTACAATATTAGCTACCATAATAGCGTATTTTGTTTTTCAAAATAATGCTAAAACTTTGTTTTCAATATTTTTCTCCGATGAAATAAGGTTCGCTATAATGTTAACGTTGATCACGTCTATTTCTGCTTCAACATTATCGCTAATCCTATCCATACCTATAGCTTATTCTTTAGCAAACTACTCGTTCAGAGGTAAGAAAATTGTTGAGATACTTACAGATCTACCTCTCGCATTACCTCCAATACTTTTGAGCTTTGCCTTACTAATATTCCTAACTAAAAACCCCGTAGTTAAATTTCTTGAAAACATGGGATTAGAAATTCTTTTTACACCATACGCCATAATTATCGCTTTATTACTATACATTACACCTGAAGTCATAAAGATTCTTTATTCAACATTTTCAACCATAGATAAAAGATACCATATGGTACTTAAAACTCTTGGATATAGTGATTTTCAAAGCTTCCTTAAAGTAGACTTACCTCTTTCATCTAAAGGAATAGCTTCCGCATTTATAGTTGCTTTAGCTAGAAGCATAGGAGCTTTTGGAGCAATTCTTCTCGTATCCGGTGCAATTAAGGGTAAAACAGAAACTCTATCAATAGCTATTTTCCTTAATTGGCAAGGAGGCAATATAGATGAAGCTATTGCAGCAGCAACAATATTAATACTTATTTCGCTAATCCTATTCTACATTTTCGAGAGGATTAAGAAATGATAGGAATTTATGATTTAGAAGTGATAAGGGGTGGTTTTCGTTTAAAAATAGATAAGCTTGAAATTAGAGATAATGAGTACTTCGTAATTCTTGGACCTTCAGGGTCGGGAAAAACAACACTACTTAACACGTTAGCCGGATTTATTAAACCTGTAAAGGGCAACATCATTATAAACGGTGTGAATGTTGTAAATTTACCTCCTGAGAAAAGAGGGTTATCGTATGTTTTTCAAGATCCACTATTATTACCTCACTTAACAGCTTTTGAGAACATACTTTTAGGTTCACATGGTAACGTCGACTATGCTTTAAAAATTGCTAGTCATTTAGGATTAAATGATTTACTTGGAAAATATCCTTCCCAACTAAGTAGAGGTCAACAGCAGAAAGTTGCTCTTGCTAGATCTTTAGCTTATGATCCTAAAGCGCTACTTTTAGACGAGCCTCTTAGCTCGCTTGATAGAGGTTCTAAGGAAGCTATAATGGAGGTTCTTTTGAAGCTTAGGGGAAATAAAACGGTAATTCATGTAACACATGATCTAGCTGAAGCATTTACTTTAGCTGATAGATTAGCTGTGATATGTAAAGGTAAGGTTTTAGCTGAAGGAACGCCAGATGAAATATTACATAATCCTCCAAATGAGAGGGTAGCTAAATTTCTCGGTTTAACCAATTTCTTTAAAGGAAAAGCAAGTGTTGTAGATGCGGATAAGTCAATAGTTAAAATAGATAAGGATGTTGTAATTCATGTTTACGGCGAATATGATGGCGAAGTATTTTTAACAATTTCGCCAAGCGATATTTTCGTAGCCAAAACATTGGATTCCGTAACTGCAGCAAACAAGTTTGAAGGTGTTATAACGAAAATCATACCTAGAGGAACTATTGACGAAATTTTGGTTAAAGTAGGTTCTTCAACAGTTTTTTCTGTTTATTTATCGAAGAAAGCAGTTAAAGACTTAGGCTTAAACGTAGGTAGTAAATTAGTAATAGCTTTTAAGAAGTCGGCCGTAGTAGTGAATAAAATCTAGGTGATTAAGTTAATGAAGATCGTAGCTATAACAGATGTCCACGGCAATTGGGCTTCTTTAAAGAGGTTTCTAAGAAAAATCCGTAGTAACGAAGTAGATTTGGTTATAGTAGCTGGCGATTTATCATTCTACGGTGACTTAAATGAGGCATTAGGTGTATTAAGTGTTTTATCTAAAAGATATCGTGTATTTTTTGTCCCAGGAAATTGTGATAGCCCATCACTTCTTAATGTAGAAAAATACGGTAACTCCGAGAATTTACATGGTAAAATAGTTGATTACAACGGGGCTATTTTTGCAGGTATTGGTGGTTCCAATCCTACACCTTTCAATACACCAATAGAGTTTATGGAGTATGAAATTAAGAATGTTCTGTTGAAAATAAGAGAAAAACTAGGTGGAAGAAGCCTAGATGTATTCGTAAGTCATCCGCCACCTTACAATACTAAACTAGACGTAATTTCTACAGGCGAACATGTTGGAAGTTTAGAAGTGAGACAATTTGTAGAAAATATTAAACCTAAACTTTGCATTTGCGGCCATATTCATGAAGCTTCAGGAATAGACAACATAGGCGAAACAATACTTGTAAACCCAGGTCCACTAGCTCATGGAAACTACAGTGTTATAGAGTTGAAAAAGCACAATGTTAATGTAAAAATACTTAAGATATGATTTAAGTAGATGATTAAGTTTAAAATTTATATTCCCTAACATACCCTAAACTATAAACGAACTAGG
>CAZGLL010000043.1:0-7078 GCA_964526225.1 uncultured Desulfurococcales archaeon
AACAGTACGCTCATAAGCAGGTCAAATATTTTAGTGGCGGTATGAGGCGTAGGTTAGAAGTAGCCAGATCTCTTCTTCATGAACCAGAATTGTTGATTTTAGATGAACCCACTATTGGCTTAGATCCCCAGTCTAGGGCTAAGATATGGGATTACATACGTGTGTTGAAGAAGGAGCATGACATGACTATTCTTTTGACAACGCATTACATGGATGAGGCTGAAGAGCTTGCTAATAGGATAGCTATAATGGATCATGGCAAGATTATTGCTATGGGAACTGTTGAGGAATTAAAAGCTATGCTAGGTAAAGACGTAATATACTTGACTTTAGACGGAAACGCTGGAGAGTTCTGTGGAAAACTAGGTTTCGCCAAGAACTGCAATGTTATAGGTGAGAATAGGGTCGAATTACTTGTTGATAACGCTCCAAAGTACCTACCTGAAATATTTAGTATAGCATTAACGAATGGTATAGGAATTCGTGAAGTAAGCTATAGGAGACCTACACTTAACGAGGTATTCTTACATCTTACAGGTAGGGAATTAAGAGATTCTTTAGAGGAAACACCATTACCTTCTCGGAGATTTCCACATAGATTGAGGAGGGTCTAGATGAAGATGAATAGGGATTTGAATGCTTTAACCGCTCTAGTTTATAGGCAGTTGAAGAGATGGGCTGTTTCGAGATCACGTATAATATCTATCATTATACAGCCGCTATTATGGATAGTATTTCTTGGCCTAGGGTTTGGCGCTGTATTTAGTGCTCAAAATATTGATCCATCATCTATTATTGGTGATTCCTCAATTCCAAACTATATTGATCCATCAGTTGTAAGGAATATGTTGTTTAAATATTTTACAACAACATTTGGAGGAGTAGATTACATAACCTTCCTAGTAACGGGTATGGCTGCAATGACGGCGTTTATTGGTAGCTTTATATCCGGTATAAGCGTTATTTGGGATAAGCAATTTGGTTTCCTTAGGGAAACACTGGTTGCGCCAGCTAGCCGTAAAATCATTATTCTTGGGAGAATTATTGGGGACTCCATTATAAATACGGTGCAGTCGCTAATAATAATATTGCTTGCACTACTTATAACGAACCAGATAAATCCATGGGGTATACCGATTGCGCTACTATACATATTCATAATGTCTCTCGGATTTACCGGAGTAGGTGTAGCGATTTCTCTTAAATTCAGCAGTATGGAAGGTTTCCAAATGGTCATAAACCTATTGACTATGCCATTAATGTTTTTAAGCGGAGTATTCTACCCCATAAATACTATGCCTAATTGGATGAAGGCTATTGCAACCATTAATCCACTAACATATTGCGTTTATGGAACAAGATACTGGCTTGCAGGCGTAGAAACAGGACTTAGCTTCATGAACCCCATAACTAGCTTAGCAATACTAACAATATTCATGACAGTATTTACAGCAATAGCCATGATTTCATTCGATAAAGCAACAATAGAAGAATAAACCCTATTTATTAGATAACTAGGCAAACTCAATAGTCCTTCACAGGAAATACCGAATACTCCTATTAATAATGACCGCTTATGCCTATTAGTCCCAAAGTATTCAAACAAAGTAGCTAAGTTTTATAACGAGATTATTCTATACCATTCAAGCTGGTCTCATTATTAAACTTAGCTAATTATTTACGTCTATAAGGTCTTTTTCTTAATCACCAGCGCTTTTAAGTAGTGTGTGAAGCAAGGCTACCTTAGCAAATATTATTTCCTACCAACATATAGGCCGTATCCTAGGTGCTTGTAAAAGTTCTTTAAAATGTCCTTAGAGGGCCAACACTTTTTTAGGTATTTTCTAAATGCAGAGTTTCTAATGTATAAAAGTAGGAACTTAAACCAGCTTTTTACAAAATCTTTTAAACCAATATATTTCATTTCCTCTAAAAACTGACTTGCCATGTTAATTTTGTGAATCTTTACCTCTACATTTTTTAATCCAGAATTCTCTAACAAACTCTTCCAACCATTAGGAGTTTCCAGTTTAGCACCGGTAATGCTAGAGATGTATTCAACAAGCTCTACTGAAGGCTCCTTTACCCAAGTTGCTTCATTAAACCCCACATACCCACCTGGCTTCGTTACCCGCACACACTCGGAGAGAGCTCTTTGTTTATTTAGAAATGCAAGTACGCTTTCACCAATAACTATGTCAAAAAGGTCGTTTTTAAATGGAAGCATATGCGCATCCGCAACCACGAATTCAACCCTATCCTCTACATTCTTTCTTCTTCCTGACCCTCCCGTCTACGGACTTTAGGTAAGAATCTTCTGGTCTATCTTGGTGTATTGGTTTTTCTAGTTCTTCTGACATGGCTCTTAGCTCTCTTATTAGCTCGGGAATGTTTCTTGATAGGAATAGGTAGAGAACGCTATATTCGTAAGGTTCAAAGGCCAAGATCTAGAATATGGTGTGGTGTATGAAAAATTCGTTGTTGCATTATCCTTTCCTGAATACTATGTTGAATGCGCTTAACATTGGTCTATAGGGTTTCAGTGTTGTTAGATCTCTGTATGCTTCGTGGAATTTCCATCCGGCTTTCTCAGCGATTCTTATGATTTCGTGTAGTGTATATACTCTCATAGTGAAGCTTATTTCGTCGACATATATTAGGTCCTTACCTTTTCTTCTGTAGAATGTCCATGTGTTTTCGATGATGGATTTTGTTGGGTCAAATCTTGGATTCTCAACTAGAACGTAGTCTTCTCCAACATCTGACATTATGGAGTCTACTGGGGCAAGACCTGTCTTAGTAGCTACTGTATCGTAGTTTACCGTGTTCAGTATTAGGAGGTATCCTCCATCCCTAGTAATATTCCATATGTTCCTCAGAATTCTTTCGTCAACGCTTTCATCAACATAGTAGCCTATTATGGTGCTCCAATAAAGTATTGTCGCATCGAAGGAATATCTTCCAACGACCCTTTCAAGATCTAGGACGTCGCCAGCAATAAATACTGTTCTATCGCATACTCCATGCTCCCTAGCCTTCCTCAAAGCATCCTCTATGAAAACAGGTGAAATGTCAATGCCCACAACCCTATAACCCTGTTTAGCTAGGTTTATTGCGATCCTACCGTTACCGCATCCAAGATCAAGTATTAAGGAGCCTTTGCCGACGCCGAGCCTCTCAAGAAGCTTCGCTATGAGCCTAGTTTCCTCCTCAGCTCTCTCCCATGCTTTATTAAGAACTCTGAGAAATAGGTGCGCCTTCCTAATGAAGAACTCCTTTACCCAGTAATTCCCAATTCGGTCCATATAAAATACAACAAAGGGAAACCATATTTAAACATATTGAGCCCTATGAGAACTGCTTCATTTAGAAAAAGTTTTCAGGAAACACTATAAGCTTATTCAAATACATCATTAATAAGAACTCTAAATACTTTAGCGCGACTACACAACTTAAGACTTATTCTATGAGTTTGCGAAGGCAACTGTGGCTTGTACTTTCTTGATACAACTTTTTAAACTATGGGGTCTAAGTCATAATATTCTAGATTGTTGTTTAATGCTAAAGTAGCATGGTATGGGTTGGAGAATGTAGGGTCTAGGTTTTCCCTTATCTTTAAATATTTTGGTTGTATGTTATTCTTGGGCGATAGTGTTGATTTATAAGTATGCTGTTAAGTTTGCGGCTTTGTTCTTGATGTTAATTATTGTGGCTGGCTTAGCGTTTACATTGTCAACTGTTGAAGCTAAGGGTAAGCGTGTTGTTGAGTTAGTGTTTTCTAGGCCTATAACTGATGATGATGTAGCTAAGATAATGAGGCTTGGCGGTAAGGTCGTATATCGTTTTGATAGGGTTAATGGGTTGGCTGTAGCTATTGAGTCTAATAAAGTAGGTTTGCTCGAGAATTTTGAGGGTGTTGAGGAAGTAGGTTTAGCGGGGAAGGTTGAAGCGTTATCTGAGGTGCTACCTTCTGTTTGCGGGGTCCACGGTACTGTACTTACCTGGAATTTGGACTTGGTGAATGTGCCTACGGTTCATGAGGTTTACGGGCTTGATGGGTCGGGAGTTTATGTGGCTGTTTTAGATACGGGTTTGGAGCCTCAGTGGAGGAACTACTTCCCCGAAAGCAGTATTGATGTTGAGCATGCAGCAGCGTTCCTAGGAGCTATGGCTACGGCGTACTGGGCTACTGGCGAAGTACTTAATGAGAATGCTTGGGAAGCTGACACCCATGGCCATGGAATGCATGTGACAAGCACTATAGTAGGGTTTAGTTTCTACGGCTTCTACAGGGTTGATGGTGTAGCACCAGGTGCTAGAATCATACCTGTGAAGGTTCTAAGCAATTTTGGCTGGGGCTTCTCGACAGATGTAGCAGCGGGCATATACTACGTAGCCGAGCTGTACAGAGCTGAAGTTGAAAGCGGCGGTAATGTATTACCACCCGAGGATGTCGTTAACCCGGTGATCATCAGCATGAGCTTAGGAGGCCCGGAGCTCTCACCGCTAGAGAGAGCAGCCGTAGATTACGCGATAGAGCAGGGAGTATTCATAGTTGCTGCAGCAGGTAATGAGGGTGAAGCGGGAATGTCGTATCCTGGAGCATACGAGCCAGTAATATCTGTTGGTGCTGCTGGATGGGTTGGTGAATGGTCGCAACCTGGATGGTGGAGATCAGCTGACGTACCCGAAAGGGAAGAACTTAAAGGTCAAGTGTACGTTACTGATTTCAGTAGTAGGGAGAAGCCTGGTCAAGATCTAGACGTGTTAGCGCCGGGTAGCTGGGTGGTCGGTCCATACACACCGTACGGTGCTGCACATCCACCATACTGGGCTCAAGGAGTACCCGGCCAATACTACTACCTAGGAGGTACATCAATGGCTACACCACATGTTAGCGGCATTTTAGCGTTAGCACTACAGTTGGACATGGAGGACGGTAAGGTAGATTTAAACCAAGCACTAGCTGAAAAGCTTCTTAAAGATTCAACATTCAAGATAACATGGTATAACGCAATAGTTTACGACCCAATAACCGGTACCTACGAGACGATAGAATGGGGCAAAGACGCAGTAGGCAGCGGTCTAATTCAAGCAGACCTAGTCATTCAAAACCTTCATTCAAAATCTCATGATCCTAAACGGGTAAATAAACATGACTAAACCCTTTTTTCCTTAACCACATACTTTTCAGTCTTTTCCTATTGTTTCATGTGGGAATATGCTTCAAAAACTATTTTCCCTATCTCTTCTTTAAGCTTCAATTTAACCTCTGATTCCACAAGCCTTTGCCTAGCATCTTTAGGCATGTGTGAATATTTTTTCTCGACATCTTTTCTAAGTTTATCAATTAGTTTTATAACGGAGTGTTTCTCTAAATCTTCGGGCTTAGGTTTCCAGCCTAAACCTTCTACTTGAACACCGATAGGCTCTCCGGCTACTGCTTTCTCAACTTTCCTACGTCCTTTCTCGATGCTTTTAACAATAAGTAACTTGCCATCTGGGGTTTTAAGAACATCACCTATTCTTAATTCGCCTTCAACAACTCTACCTGCCAATACGAGGAATCCTTTAAATATAAACCTTGCACCAATGATGAAGACATGTTCGAGAACAAATTTTCCATGAGATTCCCCGCTAACCTCTAAATCCACAGACAATACCTACTTCGTTTCTAGACATTATTCGATGAGGTGAAATTAAAAACTAACTCTCAAAGCCGAAAAACCATAAAGCCTCATTACGTCCCGACAATAACATTTTCCAACGTAGGATAGCGAACATGTAACCCTATAGGTTAGCGTGTTTTAGGTTAGTTTTTAGGGAAGTTTCAGTACTATTCTTTTTGGTGATGAGTGCACGTCAGGCTGAACCCTTAGCGGATGTGGTATGAGGCCGTGAGCTGATTCTTCTTGTTTAGATGTGCTTTATTGTGTAAAAGTTTCTGATCGAATAAGGACTACGCTGTTGAAAATGTTGCATACGTGAAGCGTTTTATTGTCCGTGGGTTTACGATGAGGTTTGCAATAGTGTCATCTTGGAGTGTTTATGTGAACGGGTTTTCGTATATGTTTAGATTCCTTTTCAATTGTTTTTGGTCATTATCTAAGGTCTACCCTTTATAAGTTTTTATTTCCAAACCTCATCACAAGTCGGCTATCACTATGGTTATTTGTCTGTTCGAAACGCAGTATCAAGTACAAATGTATAGATCGCACCCGATTTCTGCCATTTCACATTTCCTCAAAAGTATAGTGAGAACAGGGATATCTAAGTTCTTTATCTTTCAATCCAGGGCAGTGTTCTTCAATAACAAGGTTTCTCTCTAGCTAGCTTCATTTGCTTAAGGTAATTCTTTAATCTCTACTAAGTAGCTTATTATAGCTCATTACTTCGCGGACTGCCGCAACAGATTCTTCCTCCATAAGCCTAGTCCATTCTGCAATGCCTAGCTTATTAGGAGTATCTTTGAATTCCGACGCAAAAAACCCATGAAGGTTTCTGGTAAAATACGGTTAAAGGTAAATTCTTCGAAATCTCAATAAGTTTTAAACCCCTTTTTAGCCCAAAGACATTAGTTATTTCGTAAGAGTCAGCTACTATAGTTAAAGTTTCATGTTTAACGAGTTCATAAGATAATTTGTGAAGTAAGAGAAAAGTGTGCTTTCAATACGGAAATGTATGTTTATAAAGCCTAGAAGCACATATAATTCCTTAACGTTATATTCCTTATCAATCCTAAAATCGCTAACATAACATGACCTTTCCATGCTCTATAGTTATATCTGCTTCTTTAAACTTGAATAGATAAGGATTAAACAATGTACCATTGGTAATGGCCACTAATCTCAATACTCTTTCTCACCTACGTTAATCGTTAAGCTACACTCTTACTAAAGAGATCCCTAATTACTGCTCCATAAACACGTATAGTTTTTGAATTATTCGTTAATACCTAATTAAACTATGTCTAATTAGTTCTAAGAATATTTAAACTGAGAATATTTAAAAGAGAATAGAAAATAGAATTTAAAATAGGGATATAGAGGCTCTAAAAAGATTAGCTGCTTTAAAGAAA
>CAZGLL010000044.1:0-6392 GCA_964526225.1 uncultured Desulfurococcales archaeon
GTTGTTTTACCTGTACCTACGCCTCCAACAATAAGTAGTCCTTGTCTTAGAAGCTTAGGTAGTTCGAGTTTGAGCTTATGTTTCCAACTAGGATATATGGAGCCAACTTCAATGCTCGGAGCCGATGGTTCAAGAAGTTTCTCAATAACCTCATGTTTTGGAGCATAAACTTCGCTTAAAGGCTTAACATGCTCTATGAGCATAAGTAGGTTATCTATTGATGCTTTACCTGAAAGTAGAAGTTCCAAATCCTCAATGTAGCCTATTTGCTTAGCTCTAGCTCTAGGGTAGTTTCTTGAATCATCCATTAAGGGCTTACCCATTCTTATAAGGTCTTCCTCATAATCCCTAGCTTTCCTTCTCAAAGGAACCTCTACTACCTGGTAGAAAACGGGAATTCCGGGTTTAGAAGGATGCTCAATACATACAATATCTCCTATTTCAACTTTAGCTCTAAGCTTAACTGTGAAAACTATTTCGTCCGGTTCGTAAACTCCGTCTTCGGAAAAAACATATCCTAGCTTTTCCTCTACAAGATCCTTAAACTCCATTTACCAAACACCCCCATACTCCGGTAAGACAGGGATTAAGGTGTGGAATCCTTTTTCAAAATACTTAACAATACATGAGTGTAGGGCGTCTTCGTAAAGCTCCCTAATTAGCTTACGCGTAATCTTAACTTCCTCATCAGCTTTCATAATAACGTAGGGTATTCCATCTCTTGTTCTCGTAGAATAGAGGTAGTTTAGTATTTCAGAGTAATCTCTAGTTAAATGTCCGAAATCAACCCTAAACGGAGGTAGAGACTTATTCATCCTTATAAATGTGAACTTAGGTTTAACCTCCCTTACAAGCCTAACAATGTCCAGCTCATGGAACCATTCGGGAGATGCGGGAACCTCCATTGGAGGGTTAGGGTAGTATTCTCTCTCCCTTAAAGTAGCAGATAAAATCACGTGATCGTAGATGTCTTTGAAACCCAAGATTCCTCTCAAATATTTAGAACGTGGCCTCTTAACGAAACCTATAACTGATGTTTTTGTTTTAAGAGATTCCCTATGAAGCCCTACTACAGCATCCCTATACCTCTTTAAAGCAACTTTTTCAATACGTAACTCGGTAGCTACTTTAGCTAACGCACCATAGGGTATGAGTGGCCCATCAATTATCAGTAGTTCGGGATTCCATTTTAGAAGATTAATTGCTGTTTCGAAAACCTTAGCTTCCCTAATTTTGTCTAAAACACTAACTATCTGGTCAAGTGTTTCATATAAGCCCAGCTCCTCGGGGTTTGAAGGAACAATTTCGGGTTCCGCAACAACTCTTCCAACAACCCTATTTTCTTCAACAACTATTCCTAAAGACGCTACAATACCTAGAAATCCGGCGTTAAGGGAAATAATGTTGCTTCCACCATCTACAACAGCTATTTTCCCAGGAACCCACACGCTAGATTCGCCAACAAACCCACCTTTAACCTTATTGTAGTTAACTTTTTCCTCCTCCCTAGAGGAAACCTCCGGAACCCTACTTAGAAATTCAACAAGTTTCTCACGAACCTTAGCTACAAGCTCCGAACTAACATATGAAACTTCCTCTTCAGCTCTGAACAATATTTACGTCACCTACGCGTTCCACATACATAATATATTGTTTTCTTATAAAATGTTCAGCTTAGTAGAGTTTAAAGTGTAAACGAGTGTTAAAAATATTTGAACATAAAATTTAATGTCGAACATCCCATACCTGCTTGGGTGATAATTATTTTTAAGAAGCTACTTAGAATTTTCGAGGAAAACAAGGAATTATTAAGGGAAGCTGGCTGGGAAGTTTGCGACATAGATTCCCCTAAATGGTGGAAAGGTGTTGAAACAGAGGAGGAACTAGTTATTAGCGCTATACTGGTTCAGCTTAGTAAATGGGAAGCTGTTGTTGAAGCTATTAGAAACCTTAGAGCTAACGGGCTTACTAGTTTGGAGAAAATAGCTTACATAGGAGAGGACAAGTTAGCGGAACTAATTAAACCCGTAGGTTTAAGGAAAATTAAAGCACGTAGGCTTAAGGATCTTGCAAGGAAAATTGTAGAGTATGGTGGATTAGATTCCTTGAGAAAACTAGGTGTTAAAGAATTAAGAAACTATTTGCTTTCAATAGAAGGTGTAGGTAGGGAAACAGCTGATGCAATAATTCTTTTCGCATTCAATAAACCATCATTTCCAGCTTCAAAATATGTTAGAGAAGTTCTTTCAAAAATAGGTGTTATCAAAGGTAATGAGGATTATGAAACATTAAGAAAAATTGTTTTGAGAGAAATAGGGAACAACATTTACGAGCTAAAACTACTTTACGCAGGCTTAACATCAATTGGAAGACTTGTTTGTAAAAAGAAGCCAAAATGCAATAAATGTCCTCTAAAAGAAGTTTGTACAGTAATGTGAACTTCTCATACCTAAACGTAAGTTAGCTTTAGAAGCACAAGAAATCCCTGTTTAATGAAGGAAGCCGCAATTCTGAAGACACTTTGCGGAAAATTGCTAGTGCCTACTAGAGCTATCCGTTACAGTTGTATTTTTATTTAACAGCTTCCATAAGGTATTACTTCTGTTGGTACTTCCCGAAGTAATTGTTTCAAGTAATACTTTCGTAGCTATAATATTTTATCTTTTAACTTGTAAAAATATTATTTAAAAATTAGCTCTATGGGTAATTAGTCTATAGGGAAAGTTTAAAGTTGTTAGCTTTTAGAAGTAAAATAATAATTTTAACATTATTTTAATTCTATCAATATTTATAAGTGTTGGTTAAGTATAGAAGTTAGAATTGTTAAGGTAAAGAATTATTTATTCAAAGCAGGCTTTCTTTCGATAAGGTAAACTAAGTAGTGTGTAATGGCTTTTATGAAAACGGGTTAAATTGTTCCGTAACACTTATTACACTAACATGTCTTAGTAGCGTATTAAGAGGTGTTTTGTTTTTGCTTAAATTGTTTGGTTTAGTTCTACTTTTGACTGTCCTAGTATTCAACATCTCGCCAATGGTTTCTGCTGGGATTTTTGGTGAAACCACTTTAATTCTTAAGGTTGATAAGTCTAAATTTAACCCTAGAGCTATTGAGGCTCTTAACGGTAAGGTAGTGTATGTAGCTGAGTTAGCACCAATAGTTATAGTTACTGTGCCAGGATATGCTAAGGGTCTTTTAGAAGAACTTCCTGGAGTACTTCATGTTTCAGAGGATATTGTCGTAGAAGTTTCTGGTCCGCCTCCAGGTAGAGGAAAACCTGATAAAAATAAGGATTCAGAACAGCCTCCACAAACACTACCATGGGGTATTGATTACATTGATGCTGAATTATCTTGGGACATTACATTAGGCTTCGCCGATATTAATGGTGATGAAGACTCAGAAGTTGAAGTAGCAATTATAGATACTGGTGTTGACAAAGACCATCCTGATTTAATAGGTAATGTTAAGTGGGGTATTGCTGTTTTTAGAGGGAAAATAAGCAGTAGATACAACGACAAAAACGGACATGGAACACACGTTGCGGGAATAATTGCGGCAATAAATAATGACATAGGTGTTGTCGGCGTTGCTCCAGCAGTAGAACTATACATTATTAAAGCATTTGACCCCACAGGTTCTGCTTACATAAGCGACATTATAATTGCTATAGACTTAGCTGTTAAAGGACCTGATGGAGTAGTTGATTCGGATGAAGACGGAGTAGTTGTCGGCGATGTAGATGACGATGCACCAGAAGTTATAAGTATGAGTTTTGGAGGAGGTAGCAACATACCTGAGCTTCATGACATGCTGAAAGTAGCTTATGATTTGAACATAACATTAGTTGCTTCAGCAGGTAATGAATATTCATCAACCCCAAGCTATCCAGCAGCTTACTCTGAAGTCATAGCTGTAGGGGCAGTGGATGAGGAAGGAAACGTACCTGACTGGAGCAATAAGTACCCGGAGCTTACAGCGCCAGGCGTAAATGTTTTAAGTACATACCCTGACGATTCATATGAAACACTTGACGGAACAAGTATGGCTTGCCCTCATGTTAGTGGTACGGTAGCTCTCTTACAGGCAGCTAGATTAGCTAGCGGGGAAACCCCCTTACCCCCCGGAGAAGAAAATGACATAGATAATAGCTCGATTAGAGGAATTTTACATATGACAGCAATGGGTACTGGGGAATACAACCCACTTTACGGATATGGGGTAGTGAACGCCTACAATGCACTGTTAGCATTAGAAAGCTAAAGAAAATTTCAACGAAGCTTGAATAAGCAGAGAATGATGTTAGTGCATTTTAACTAAGACTTTTAGTAATGACTTTTTTCACTTATTTATTCAAATTAAATTTTAAGTTAAAACTACCTTTCATCGGCATGTACTGTTCCCGCAAATAATGTTTCTTTCTGAGCTTAATGTAGCTTTTTAAATATTCTAATAAATACTTCAGGTTTTTCAGGGCTAATAACGTATTTTTCACCGTTAAGCTTCTCCACTAAAATGCATTTGCTTATTTTGGTTACGTATAGATTAGTGTAGCCTAGTTTTAACATTTTAAATTGCCCGAATATTCCACAGTATCCGTTCGAACCCCAAAGTTCTATGTCCGCAGCTGAAGATAAATCGTTAAAGTCCATGATTGAAGCATCTTCTATTTCACTGTAAGGTATGAAAATGCTGTTCAAAATTCTCTCAATAACTAAGCCTTTATGTGTTAAAACATAAGCTTTAGGGGAGAACATGTAAGGTAGTATTAAGAGAATAATAGATATTGTAAGCAGTATTTCAAAACCTATTAATGGAAGTTCTCCTTCAAGAAAGAACATATAGGATATTACGATTAGCAAAGAAACTAGTCCAATATATGTTATAGTTAGCGTTTTAACGAAAGAATCAAATTTAGCCTTAGAATAATAGATTGTATGACCTATGTCCCTATTTAAGCTCCTCAAGTAATTATCCCTGAATCTTACTTTCCCCTAGTTTAGTTTTAACTTGCTAGGGGATCTAAGAGTTTTCTAGTTCCTCAAGGAATTTAGGGGGTAGTCTCCAATCTAATGCTCCAATAATTTCCTTTAAATGTTCAATGTTCTCTGTTTTAACTATAGCTATGGTTCTAGGTCTAGATATTATATAGTTTAGAGCTACCTGAACTACTGTTTTACCTACTTTATCAGCTATTCTAGAAAGTTTCCTATGCCTAAAGATTCGGCCTCTTTCAAGTGGAGAATATGCTTGAATAGTTATTTTCTTTTCAATAGCGAACGGTAGTAGGTGTTTTTCGATATCCTTATGCATGATACTGTAGTGTACTTGGTTCGCAACTATTTCGGCTTTTCTTGTAGAGGAAATTGCTTCTTTAAGTTCGTTAATTTCGAAATTGCTTACCCCAATGTACCTTGTTAATCCAAGGTTACAAAGCTTCTTCAAGATTCCTTACTTGCTCACTTATGGTTAGTGAGGGGTTTGGCCAATGTATAAGTAGAAGGTCTACTTCCGAAACACCTAATCTCCTCAGACATGCTTTAGTAGCTTTTAGAACAGCGTCTTTGGAAACAACATGTTCCGGTAGAAGCTTCGTTGTAATGAATACTTTGTCTCTACCAACACGTCTAATAACTTCACCTACTATTTCCTCGGCTTTCCCGTTATCGTACATTTCGGCAGTATCAATATTGTCTATCCCATGCTCTATAGCGTAAACGAATGTTTCCAAAGCACTACTGTAGTCTCTTATAGCCCAAGTGCCTAACCCTATTGCTGAAACATACTCTCCGGTTTTACCTATCTTTTTCCTATCGCTTCCATCTATGGGGAATTTAACCACAGCTTATATCCCCAATATATTTAGTATCATTTTGTGAATACAATACGGTTTTACTGTGAGCAACAGTAGCTTTACTATAAAGGCAACGAATGTAAAGATTTATTTACAAGTTGTAAAGAATCCTTTACACAGGTGATATTAGGTGAACTATAGGAAGCTAAGGTTAGCACTAGTTGTAGCATGTGCTGCTATTGGTGGTGCTTCTTTAGCTTTAAATTTAGCGTACGTTTTCATAGCGGTATTCTTAGCAATGTTTATTGCTGATAAGTATCTTATGAGGAAAGCTGTTGAGAAAGGGGAAATAGTTTATGATGAAAGAGACATTTACATAGAGAACATGGTTAATAACTATAGTTTCAAAGCATTCATAATGATTCTTTTAGCAATGTATATCATATGGCTTATTGACAGGTCTTTGAGCTTAAACGTAGTGTTCAATATACCGCTATTCCAGACGGCACCATGGTTTGCAATACTAATGATAATAGTTCACGCAATTATAAGGTCTATTATTAGGTGGAAGCATAGGGTTTAGAAAATGTTTGAGGA
>CAZGLL010000045.1:0-6239 GCA_964526225.1 uncultured Desulfurococcales archaeon
CACCAACAGTTAATCCTAACCTACCTGTTGTACGTGTTCTTTGACCTCTAACTTTAAGGCCAAGTGAGTGCCTAATGCCTTTCCAACTCCTTATTTTCTTCATTGTTTCAATATCTTTCTTAACAGCCATAATAAGGTCTGAACCTATTAAGTGAAGATCTCCACCAGTATCGTAATCTTTACGTCTATTGAAAAGCCATGGAGGTAATCCTAGTTTTTTAAGATCAGAAAGAGCTTCCTCTATCTTCTTAACATCAGCTTCGGTCAAGTTACCTATTCTCATTTCAGGGTTTATTCCAAGCCTCCTACATATAGCGTAAGCTAATGTTACACCTACACCCTTAATTTTAGCTAAACCGTAAGCTACCTTCCAATTACCGTCGATGTCTACTCCAGCTATTCTAACTATGTACCTAAACGTTGACTGAGACATGTTAAGCCAGCCTACCCCTACTTCCGGTACACCACTCCTCTTGTAGCTACCTAAAACCATACACAACTAAGGTTATTTAAATCTTAATGAGAAGAGTTATTTAGGAAGATTATTGAGAGCCAAAATAGAAATATATATGTGAAACCAGGAAACCGTATTCTGAGATGAGGTATTTTGGCTACCACCTGAGAATTCCATAGATGATGAATCCTGGCCTTAACCGACTACTTAATACTTCTACCCTTGAAAAGCTCAGAGTATCGTTAAAACTTTATTTTACTTCAATCTATGATTTAAGCTTTTCATTTCATGGTGAAATTAGAAAATAGTATATAGTATGTTCCTAAATAGAATATTATTTGGAGGTGGTATTTTAATGGTGGCTTTTAGAAAAGCTGTTACTAAAACTTCTGCAATAATAATTGCTGCAATTGTTCTCATAATAATAGCTGCTGTTGCAGGATATTATGCAGGCTTAAGCACAGCACCAACGCCAGCTTCTCCAACAACAGTGACAACTGTAACTACAGTGACAACTGTAACAACGGTTTCTCCATCACCTACGGCAACACCTGTTGCAAAGCAGTTAATAATTTATCACTGGTGGACTGCTGGTGGTGAAAGGGAAGCTATAGATGCTGTGTTTAAGGTGTTTAAGGAGGATTATCCTGATGTAGAAATAGTGGAAAACCCCGTTGCGGGCGGCGCTGGTGCTGTAATGAAGGCTGTTATTTGGGGATTACTTGCATCGGGGACACCGCCTGATACATTCCAAGTTCACGCGGGTGGTGAGCTTAAAGAATATGTTGATGCAGGGTATCTTGCTCCGGTAGATGATGTCTGGAAGGATATGGGCTTAGAAAACGTTATTCCATCAACTCTTCAGGCTATGTGTAAGTTTAACGGGCACTACTATGCAGTACCAATAAACGTTCATAGATCAAACGTTCTCTGGTACAACCCGAAGATTTTCGAAGAACTAGGAATAGTTGACAGATTCGGCGACCCAAGAACATGGGATCTAAATACATTCCTTGACGTTGCAAGATACATTAAGGAGAATAAGCCCGATGTAGCACCAGTAGCTTTAGCTACTAGAAACAAGTGGCCACTAACACACCTCTTCGAAGTATTACTAGTATTGCATGGTGGACCAGAAACCTATGTTAAATTCTGGACAGGAAAGTTTGACTATAAGAACCCCAACGATCCCGTGTGGGCTGCTGTAAGAGATGTTCTGAAAACAATAGCCATAATGGCTAAGGAGGGATTATTCAACAGCAACCACCCAGAGCTAACATGGGATCAAGCAGCTGCGCTAGTTTACCAAGGAAAAGCAGCAATGTACGTACATGGAGACTGGGTTGCAGGATACTTCATGTCTGTAGGTGCTAAATACGGTGAAGAATGGTCAGCAGCGCCATTCCCGAAGGCGATATTCGTACTACTATCTGACTCCTTCAACTTACCTAAGGGTGCTCCACATACAGAAGTAGCTATGAACTGGCTTAAGGTAGTAGCTTCACCTGAAGCGCAAGAAAACTTCAACTTAATTAAAGGATCAATACCTGCCCGTACCGATGTCTCACCAGAATATCCGGATCCGTACAGGCCAGAAACAGCAGATGACTTTAAGAAATCAACACTAGTACCCAGTGCAGTTCACGGAGGAATAAGCAAAGAAGCTTTCGTAACAGAAATGCACAACATACTAACAAGCCTCGTAACAAGCGCAGCTGCAGGCGCAGATGTCGACACAACAGTCAACGCTGCAATACAGCAAACAATGCAGGCAGTTGAGAGATCAGGCGTAGTAGGCTTCTGGGAAGGATACACAATAGACTACTTCATAACGAAAAGATAAAATATAAGCTAAAACTTTTTTCTCACACAACTCTTACTCTCCCCTAGTAAGGTGCCTACTAATGTTTTCAAGCGAGTTACGTGAGAAACTAATATTTCTGGCACCAATACTTTTCGTAATAACCATACTTTATGTGATGATAGTAGTTTCAATTTACGTTTCCATGAGTGATTGGAGAAGCTACCAAATATCATTGAACTTTGTAGGGTTGAGAAATTATGAAGCACTATTTTCTAATCCAAGATTCTACACTGCTCTCAGAAACAACATTATATGGATTATTTTGTTCATGGGGCCAACGTCAATTTTAGGTTTAGTTATAGCCTATATCATGGTTTCCACAGGTAAGGAAATGATTTTTAGAACAATATTTCTCCTACCGACAGCTATATCCATGACAGTAGCCGGTACACTCTGGGTTTGGATGTATGCTGAAAATGGAGCAATAAACACCCTACTTAAAGCCTTAAACTTAGGTTTCCTTGCTAGACCCTGGATTTCTGATCCTTCAATAGCTCTTTACGCTTTAATCTTCGTTACAATATGGCAGTATCTGGGATTCGCTATAATAATTTTTGAAGCAGCAATTAAAGGCGTAGACCCATCACTTATCGAAGCAGCCCAAATAGATGGTGCATCCTCATTTCAAATATTTTGGGACGTAATAGTTCCGCAAGTAAGGCATGGATTTCTCGTTGCAGTACCTTTATTGGCTCTTTCAGCCCTGAAAATATTCGATATAGT
This sequence comes from uncultured Desulfurococcales archaeon, assembly GCA_964526225.1. GTDB lineage: Archaea > Thermoproteota > Thermoprotei_A > EX4484-217-1 > EX4484-217-1 > DRYM01. Next base: position 3,042 of record CAZGLL010000045.1, read on the forward strand.
CTATGTTGCTACACGTGGCGGACCCGGTTTAGCAACTGATGTCCTCGGTTACTTCATGTGGGAAACGGCTTTCTGGCAGAGATTCATGGCTGATGGAGCGGCTATAGCTACAATAATCTTCGCTATTTCATTAGGCATAGTTATCCCTTATGCACTAATGGCTCTTAGGAGGTGGTTTAGATGAGCATAAATGTTAAAATGGCTATAGCCTACATTTTACTCATATTTATGTGTTTATTCTGGATGCTCCCCTTCTATGTAGCATTAGTAACCTCCCTAAAAAGCCACAAGGAAACATACACTACCAATGTTCTCCAACCTCCTTCATCAATAGACGTTACATCTTGGTTTTCAGCTTGGAAAAGTGTTGAAAGGGCATTTTTCAATAGCATAATAGTTTCTCTACCTTCAACATTTCTCTGTGTTATGATAGGAACTCTTGCAGGCTACTATCTCAGCAGACATGTTAGCAGAGCTACGAGATCAATGTTCTTCCTAATAGCTATCGCTACTTTCATTCCTTACCAAATACTTCTAATACCTATGACAATGTTCTTAGCACGCATAGGTGTTATGGGAACATTTCTTAGCTTCATTATAGCATACACCATACTCCTTAGTCCATGGGCTGCACTTATATCTTCAGCATTCTTCATGGCCATACCTAAGGAGTTAGAGGAAGCATCGTACATTGATGGAGCATCAGCTCTTCAAACATTCTTCAGAGTAGTATTACCTGTCGCATTACCTGGAATTATTTCGACAACAATAATAATCTTCATGAGCATATGGAATGAATTCCTATTTGCCGTAACTTTAAGCACTAACCCTCTTATAAGAACAATTCAACCCGAAGTGGCTAATTTAAGAGGGACGACAACTGTTGCGTGGAATACTTTAATGGCAGGGTCTTTGATAGCTATACTTCCACCGTTAATAATAACGTTGGCTCTCGGAAGATACTTCATAAGCGGTCTTTTAGCGGGTGCGCTTAAAGGAACTAGGTAAAAAATGTTAGAACATGTAGGGCTTATATTATTGCTTTTTCCGATTTCTTATCGAAAACATGTATTTTTTCAACATTAAATTTCACATAAACTTTTTCTCCAGGTCTACCTAGGAATTCACCTAACATTCTAGATTTAAATAGGTAATTACCTACCTTCAAGTTGATTATTGTTTCTGAACCTAAAGGCTCTATAACGTAAATTTCAGCTTCAAAAGCTTCGTTAATAGGTTCTTTTGAAACATGAACGTCTTCAGGTCTAACTCCAAGTATTAAGCTATTTTCACTTGCTCTCTCCCTTATCACTTTTGCAATATCGTTTGAAACTTTAACTTTAAACTCTCCGGCGTCAAGAAAGTACGTTTTAGTTTGTTCATCGTAGCTTAATGATGCATCGAAGAAGTTCATAGGGGGTGATCCTATGAATCCTGCTACGAATAAATTAGCTGGTTTATGGTATAGTTCGCCTGGTGTTCCTATTTGCATGACTTTGCCGAAGTTTAGTATTGCTATTCTATCGGCCATAGTCATAGCTTCTGCTTGATCGTGAGTAACATAGATTGTTGTTATTCCTAACTCCTTTTGTAGTCTCTTAAGTTCAGCTCTCATTAGAACCCTAAGTTTGGCGTCAATATTGCTTAATGGTTCATCCATTAGGAAAACTTTAGGGTTACGAACAAGAGCTCTTGCGAGGGCAACCCTTTGCTGCTGACCGCCACTAAGCTGTCTAGGGTACCTATCGAGAAGATCCTGTATTCTCAAAAGCTTAGCTACTTCAACAACTTTCTTTTTAATTTCTTCTTTAGGAACCTTTCTTAATCTTAGAGGAAAAGCTATGTTATCGAAAACTTTCATGTGAGGGTAAAGAGCATAGTTTTGGAAAACCATTGCAACATCTCGATCCTTTGGAGGTACTGATATTTTCTTTTCAGCATCAAAAACTACTTTATCACCTATAGCTATAATGCCTTTATCAGGTTTTTCGAGACCAGCAATACATCTTAAAAGCGTTGTTTTACCTGAACCCGAAGGACCTAGAAGCACAAAGAATTCCCCATTTCTAACAGTTACCGATACATTATCTAACGCTACAACTTTTCCTCCAAAAACCTTAGTAACGTTAACAACTTTTACTTCAGGCAATTCAGTGCAACCTCAAAACCACATTTTCCTCTACGACAACTAATCTGTACTATGGAATTCTTATACTTTTAGCACTTAACACATCATAGAACTTTAAAGGTTAAAACCCAAGTAAAACACATGAAATCAAAAACATAGTCATAATATGAAGCCTTAACGTGTTAACTTTCCTTCTTCGGCTTGATCGAACTGAACATGTAATAAGCAAGAATGGCGCCGGGGGCGGGATTCGAACCCGCGCGGCGGCCGATCCGCCACTGGCTCTCAAGGCCAGCCCCTTAGTCCGCTCGGGCACCCCGGCGCGTATTTGTTATTTTTGTGTTCGAGTTTTTATTTTATATGGTTTTTTCGCTCATTAACACCTTGTATCCTTTTTTGCTTGCAAGTACCTTTACGTTTCCAAATGTTTCTTTCATTTTCTCCTTTAGCTTGTTTGCTCCTTTATATGCTACTAATTGGAGGGTTCCGTGAGGTTCTAATCTAGGGTATGCTTCCTTAACTATTTTCTCTACTACCTCGAATCCTGCTGAAAAGGGGGGATTTGAAACTATGGTTTTAAATTTTAAGCTTTTAGGTAATGGTTCGTAAAGGTTTCCTTGAAGAATTATTACTCTATCTTCTACACCGTTTCTTTTAGCGTTCAGTTTGCATAGTTTAACTGCTCTCCTATTAATTTCGACCATGTAAATTTTTAGTTTAGGATTTATTTTTGCAAGAGTTATACCTATAACACCGTATCCTGCTCCTAAATCGAGAACATAGCCTTCCTCAGGAATAATCATTGATTCTAGGAGAAGCTTTGTTCCAGGATCAACTCTGCTTTTAGAGAAAACACCGGGTTCTACAACAAATTCTACAGGAACCCCTCTTACAATGTCACTTATAACCTCTCTTTTACCGATACTTTTCGGTTTTTCACTAAAATAATGCTCAACCATAGCTACTTCACGTACTATTTTTCTCCGATTTCCAAGCCTTAGGATAAAGTCCCGGTTCAATAATTACTCTTGTCGTTTTAACAGCTATTCCCTTCTTAGCTTCAAGAATCT
>CAZGLL010000046.1:0-5970 GCA_964526225.1 uncultured Desulfurococcales archaeon
AGCCTAGAAAGCTTAGTCCTGCTTCCGTAAGTATTGCGTCAGCTATGTTCATGGAAAAAACTACGAGAACAGTAGGTAGAAGGTTTGGGAAAACATATCTCACTATTATTCTTGAGTCGGAAGCTCCTAAAGCTCTTGCAGCTTCAACGTACAGTAGAGATTTTATTGAAAGCGTTTGTCCACGAACCATTCTAAAGTATGTTGGTATGTAAACCACGGCTATAGCTATTATTGCGTTAACTAAGCTTGCCCCCAATACTGCGGCTATAGCTAATGCTAATATTAGGCTTGGAAAAGCATACATGCTATCCATTACAATAGATAATGCTCTATCTACTTTACCTCCATAGTAGCCTGATATTAGACCTAAAGGCACACCTATGGCCATTGAGAGAAGTGTTGCAGAAATAACTACAGTGAGAACTGTTCGAGCACCATATAGTACTCTTGAAAACATGTCGTAGCCTAAATTGTTAGTTCCCATGGGGTGTTTGAGTGATGGTGGTGCTAATTCGTCACCTGTACCAACTATGGGACTATAAGGTGTTAATAATGGAGCTATTGCCGAAAGAACTATAATGCTAGCCACTATTATGATTCCAGCCTTAAATAGTGCATTCGAATTCCTTAGTAAACCCAACGCTTTAAGTTTTTCCATAACAACATTAACTATGTTCATTTGGCAACTCCTCAGTATCTTATTCTAGGGTCTATTAGTGCATAAAGTACGTCGACAACTAAATTAACTATAGAGACGAATAGGGCAAAGAAAACAATCGTTCCCTGAATAGTTGTGTAATCAACATACTTTATTCTTTCAAGCAGAAATGTTCCCATACCTGGCCATGAAAACGTTGTTTCTGTAAGTACAGCTCCCGTTAGAAGTATTGCGAACTGCAGTCCCATCATTGTTAATACGGGTATGAATGCGTTTTTAAGCACATGCCTAAGAACCCTTATTTCGCTAAGACCTCTAGCTTTAGCTGCCCTTACGAAGTCCTGACCTAGAACCTCTATTATATTTGCTCTTACAAGTCTAGTGTATGCTCCGGAAAGAACAATACCTAGTGTGAGAGATGGTAGTATTAAGTGTTTTAAGGCGTCAATAGTTATGTCCAGCCTTCCTGTAAGTATTCCGTCTAAAACGTAAAGCCCCGTTACAGGTTTCCAATCTATCGTAAGAGACGGCTCTATTCTACCACTAACCGGGAGGAGTTTGAAGTAAACACCGAAAATAAGTTGAAACATCATTCCAAGCCATGGTATAAACGTAGCGTAAGCGAGTATGCTATATATTCTAAGAGCATTATCTGTTTTTGTTCCACTCTTCACTCCAGCAATTGTGCCAGTAATTAACCCTATGATAATGCTTACTGTAAAACCAAACATTGTTAACTCTATTGTTGCAGGTAAGTGATCAAATATTTCATATAGAACGGGGCGTTCACCCCAAATAAGTGATCTTCCAAAGTCTCCTCTTAAAATTCCGAAGAGGTAGTCGAAATATTGAATTATTAGCGGCTTATTTAGCCCTGCTTTCTCCTTAAGCATTTCAATATATTCAGGAGGAGCTTTCATACCTACCATTGAGGTTATGGGGTCTCCCGGCATAACACGTAGAATTATAAAGACAAGCGTAAGTAAAATAAGAACAATAGGTATTGTCATTAAGGTTCTCACTATGACATATGTTCTTAGAGACGCCATTTACAATCTACCTTTACCTTGAATTGGAATGTACTGTAAGTTATATAGTTTTCCAGAGAACATTATAGATGAGGTAAAAATGGTTTAAATTAATTTTGTTTTGTTTATTCTTTCCAGTATAGTAGCCAGTATCTAAACAGCATTGTTGGATCCAGTACTATTCCTCCAACGTTCTTCTTAGCTACTACGAAGAGTTTGCCCTGAACTAGCGGTATAATCGGTACTTCATCTGCTAATATCTCCTGTACTTGCTCATAATATTGTGTTCTCTCTTCAAGAGTTAGCTTAGTAGCTGCTTCGTCGAGTAATTCGTCAACTTTTGGATTAGCGTATCCCGAACCTGTCCATTTGTTCGCTTTGCTGTGGAGGAATGGCGTTGTGTAATCGTCGGGATCTATGTAGTCTGGATACCACCCGAACAGTGATAGTTGCATTGCTCCTTTTCTTGCGAAGTCAAGGTATTGTGACCATTCAGCACTTTTTACTGTTACTTTAATCATTCCTGTTGCTTCGAATTGTTCTTTAAGTACTGCTGCTAAGTCCTTTTCCGTATCACCATAGTGTGTCGGAGTATACCATAATTCTATTTCTAACGGATTATCTTCACTATAACCTGCTTCCTTAAGTAGACTCTTGGCTAACTCTAGATTTGCTCTTTCACCATATTTCTCCTTGAAAACTGGTTTGTAACTCCACATACCTTCAGGTATTAAGCTGTAAAGCGGTGTCCATGTTCCTAGGTATACTCTTTGCGAAATATCTGCCCTATCTACTGCGGCCGCTAAAGCTTGTCTAACGAGTTTATTGTCTGTTCCAGGCATTTTAACGTTAATTATGATGTATCTTATGGCAGCTCCCGGAACCTCTATTACTTGGAAGTTCGGATTCTTCTTTAGGCTTTCTATATCGGCTGGGTTAAGGGTTCTCCATGCGATATCTATTTCTCCTCTTTCAAGCGCTAGCCTTAATGTTGTGGCATCCTTATAGAACCTTATAATTATTGTTTCGATCTTCGGCTTTTCACCGTGGTAGTATGGGTTTGCTTCTAAAACTAATTCTTGATCTCTAACCCACTTAACAATTCTATATGGGCCAACACCGCCTGCTGTTTGATCGCTATCTATCTCATCAGGTTTATACGCTGGGTGTACTGGGAAGTATGGTGGTGTAGCAACTAGTGCTAGGAAGTATGATACTGGCTTTTTCAGCGTAAACTTTACTGTGTAATCATTTAGTGCTTCAACATCTTCTACAAATTCGGTAACTAGCCATGCTGGATCGCCGTTTATCTCCATAACTCTCTTAATTGATCTAACAACATCATGTGCTGTACATGGCGTTCCATCAGCAAACTTAAGATTCTTCCTTAAATGGAAAATGTATACTTTACCATTCTCCTTAACCTCATAAGACTCCGCTATACCATATGTTAACTCAGTTGTTCCCGGCTTATACCTCATTAGCCCCTCCATAGTGTTCTGCAGTACTTCCCATGTAAAGAAGTCGTAGGCGTTTGAAGGATCTAAATCCGAAACTTTATCGGTAACCCCTATCACTATTTGGTTCTTTACAGTTGTCGGAGAGGTTTCTGTAGGTGTAGGTTTCATTGCAAAGTATGTGCCAGCGACTATAGCTACTATGAGTATTACAGCTAAAGCTATTGCTACCGTTTTCGAAACGGCTTTAGCGATTTTCATAGCTTTCCTTCACCACCACCAAATAGTTTTTGAGACTATAATAAATTTTTCCGTAATCAACTGCCATAACGTAATGAGTTTATTTCATGAATTATCGTAAGTTTATTATTTATTCCTATTAAGAAGATTTTACAGAGAAATTACAGCATCATTTATTTGAGCCTCTAGATTTGGGGTGCTAGAATCCCGTTGACTTTAAACGACATTTATAAGTGTAGTGTATGCGGTAAATACATTGAAAAACCTATTCACTGCGGTAGAAAAGCAATCTTAATCTTAGATTCGCATAGGGGTTTAGGTTTTATGACATTTTATGATAGGTACCATCCCTTCATTTTTGTTCTCCTTCATCCCTTCTTGGGTTTGCATCTGGTCGGGAGCGTTCAGGGTGACCCCAAGCACCCCACATCTTGAGATTAAATTAAGGCATGCAATAACGTCTCTATCTCCTATGAAGCCACAATTATTACATTTTAGGATTCTGCCTTTAATAGATGCTAGTTTACCGTTACATTTTGGACAAAGCTTAGAGGTTCTCCTTGGGTTAACCTTTACTAGTGGTATTCCTTTTTCCATATACTCGTACTCTATATAGGATAATAGTTTATGATAAGCCCATAATGTGAGCTTCTTATTAAACCTAGTGCTCCTCTTGTTATTAATTCTCAGGTTTTTAAGGTTCTCAACAACAATTAAACTTCCATGCTTTAATGCAGTATTTGTTATCTTCTCTGCTATCTTATGACATGAGTCGTTGATTGTATTTCTTATCTTTCTACCATGTTTTCTAATAGCTTCTCTAATTCCTTTGATATATTTCCATTGCCTTGGATAACGTTTCTGTATTCTCTCAATCCAAATCCTATGAGTTAAAGCCTTTCTTAAAGGAAAACTAAATCTCTTAATCTTGATTACTCTCTTGCTATTCTTAATGAATATAGTAACGTTATCAAAGTTTACATCAATAGCAAGAACACTTCTTGCATTATAGTACTCAACTTTTCTTCTAAACTCTATACATATCCAAAATCTTGAACCATCATACTTTATTACCAATTCGTAATTATCCCAGTTCTTGTACTTTATGAACCTCTCTTTTGGTGCTACTAGCTTTACCTTAACCTCTCTCCCACCTAGAACCTTAACTATTAACTCTTGATTCTCTAAGTCTAACTTGTAATCGTATTTGTCTATTCTAGCTGTTAGCTTCCTCGATACTGGTTTGTTACCTTTTACTCTTTTAACTGCTTTGACAACACACCTAGCATGGTAATATATTTGCTTTACGTGATGTGCTCTAAACCCTTTGCTCCTCAGTTCATGGTAGAATCTTCTATGTAGTGTTTTGACTGAAGGAAGGTTCTTCTCATTCCATATTTGGTCTATAATATACTGTGTGTAATCACGGAAAGCTTTAAGGAACTTTAAAAGTTCATTACTCTCCTCAGGAAGACCCATGACCTTAAGGGTCTCAACAACCTTCATCGGAGTGTTCACCAATATTGATTCATGTTAGGAAAATTTATAAACTTTATCCTATTATATATGCTTGGATGTCTCTATGGTTGAAATAGTTATTATTCATGGAAGTATAATTAAGTATAGAGGAAACGTGTACATACTATATCCCGTCAAAGAGGATAGGGAAAAACTAAAGAAGCTTCATAGAAAGAAAGTTCACGCTATAATAATAACTGAAGATTAAATAGAAGTACAACGAATGTTATAAAAAGTCATAAAACCTAAAACAGCTCACATAGGCGTACTAAGTTAAGTAAGCCTCTTTCTTTCATTTTACGACATTCACCTGAATACATACATGTTAAAATGGATTCTGAAGGTTGGGTTAGTTTTGACGAATTAGTTTTCAGTATAAGGAATTATTGGCGCCATAGAGAGAATTATCAATGGGTTACTAAAGAGCATATAGTAGCTTTAGCTGTTCTCGACCCTAAGGGGAGATTTGAAATAAGAGACAATAAAATTAGAGCTCGCTACGGACATAGTGTCGCATTAAATATCGACATAAAATACGCTGAAGACTTAAACGTCAAGACACTCTACCACGGTACACTCTATGAGAATTTAAAGCGAATTTTTAAAGAAGGAATTAAACCCATGAAGAGAAAATATGTTCATTTAACGCTAAATTTCGAAGACGCATGTGAAGTTGCTAAGAGGCATGGTAGAAATGCTGTAGTCTTAATTGTTGATGCTGAATGTTTAAGAAATGAAGGAGTTAAAATCTATATTGCATCGAAGAGTATTAGAACTACTAAGTATGTTCCGCCAGCATGTATAAAAGGCGTTATTAAGTGTTACTAATCTAGAAAACAAAACGGGAATTTAAAAGAAAAAGTTTATATGAGCTCTTCATCATTTTATGCGCGTTTCTCAGTCATTAGCTTATATGTTGGTGTATACATTGCCCTAATGAAGTCCTTGACAAACTCCTTAACCGCTTCTGTTGCTGGAGCCGCTCCTCCGCTTACTTCTCCTGTTTCATATACGTGTCTGCTGTAGAAGTCTTTGAGTAGTCTAAGGGCTACTGGTGCGAAGTATACTA
>CAZGLL010000047.1:0-5663 GCA_964526225.1 uncultured Desulfurococcales archaeon
ACTTTTCAAATCTATTACTATGCCTAAAGCTTCAATGCACTTATCCGACATAATTACCTCTTCTTCACCTGGGGTTATGAGGGCTTATGCTTTAATCTTCCTAGTTTCGCTTTCGGAACTAGCGATAACTTCTATTTCTCCACCGTGGTATGAAGCTCCCCGTGTAAGGCCTGGTCCTTCAAACTCTATTGGTGCACCAACTTCTAAACCTAGTTTTTCAGCTAAATCAATAGGTAAAGAAACCATTGGCGTAGGGGTTTCGAAACCTGTGTTTAGAAGAGCTAGGGATTCAACACATTTATTTTTAAACATATTTTAACCTTTATTCTTAAAGCCAACAAATTACACCTTAACCTTCATTCTTTTCCAACGAATAACTATGTTACGCTTCTTCCTAGCTTCTTTCTCAACCTTTTCAACTTCCTTTAACAACTTTAATAAGCCCTTACCCACTAAACTACACACCCAATACCACATTATTCAAACAACAATATATTAGCTTATCAACACTTTCACTTAGGGAAAGAAGCTATAGCTAAACTTACGGGGCTAAGTGAGGGGAAATTAACAGGAAAGCTTCTTCCCAATAGTTTTATCATGGAATGGAAAAGTTGGGTCACTTCTTAGCAAATCAGAAACTATTTTAGAAAAGCTGGGAACATTCCTTATGAAAGGTAAAGGTATAGAATATGTTGCGAGAAAAATGTGAAGAATACTTTAACTTACTCTTCACTAATTTCATAAACTACTGTTACTGTTGCTGAAACAGCTACGCCCTTCCCAGTTTCAATGGGTGTTGGGGGTACTGCTTCTGCTACAGCTAACGGTACTGCATAAGAGTATCTCGTTGTATAGTAAGGTGCGGTTACTGGTGCTCCTAAGACAACACTTCTAACACCTACGATTTTAATTCCTAATGATTCAGCAAGTTTTTCAGCCTTAGCTTTAGCATCATTAACTGCTTCCTCTATAGCTTCTTTTTCAACGCTCTTTCTTTTCTCATCGGATAAGCCGAAGGAAAGACCATATAATCTATTGACACCTAAGCTTACAGCTTTAGAAACTATTTCACCTGCTTTCTCTAAATCGCTGATTTCCACTTGGAATGAGTAACTGGCTACATATCCTTTAAGTATTCTTTCTCCACCAACCCAATCATATAGGGGGTTGAGGTTAACATACTCTGTTTTCACTGAAATTACTCCTTCCTCTTTCTTAAGCTCATCTATGGCTCTCCTAGCTTTAATGATAACTTCTGTATAAGCTTCTGTAGCGTTCTTAAGTGGCTTATCTGTTTCAACAGCTAATCTAAGATATACTCTATTTGGTTCTACAAATATTGTTGCTGAACCTGTTACGATAAGTGTTTTATCAGTTAACGAAGCCATGTTTGTTAGAGATGATTCTCCTTTAAATGTTGAAGCAGCTTCAACAGACCCTAACCCCCCTACAGGAGTAGGTGGTTTTGTTTCTTCTACGCTTTGCTGATTAATTTTCATTGTTAACCCTGTTAATGCAAGAGCCCCTATTATTAATGCTAAAACTATTAGTAAAGCCTTTGTCGAATCACCCATTTTATTAAATCACCTATGTTCTTAAAGTATAGTTTACCTAGTTTAATCTAGTGTTTAGAACACATGTGTTCTAAAAAGTAGAACCTATCACATTTTAGACTTAGCTAATTTTTCTCTACTTGAAACCTAGCATTTCCTATTTTCCTAAACCCGGCTTTCGCAATTTTAGGGAATAGTTTAAACGCTTCTGCTTTGAGCATTCCTATTGGGTATGAGAGTTGGTTAGTTTTGAAAACATTGTTTTAAGTGTTGAAGACGACATAGACTCCCTAATCATAATTACTTCTTCCAAAAACCACATTATACCTCGAAACCCTAATGTAGGCTTCACTTTAAAAGGTAGTGAAGCCGGTGTTTTAGAGGAAAACATTAGATCTAAGCAGTATAGAGCATTCCATGTAGAACCTGAGGAAGTAGAAACATACTATTACTATGAGGAAGTACCGGAAAACATTAAGAAAGTCCTCAACATGTATCTTTCAAAACTTCCTAGAGAAATTGCTGAAGAATTTAGAAGTGCAGAAACAGAAATATCAATCATAAAATACATGTTCACCGAAGTTAGCCTCAATACGGAAAGAAGAAATGAAACATTAATTTTAAAGCATAAGGAAAAACCAGATGCTAAGAAATTCAGTGTGGAAGCGGTTAAAGCAACAATATACTATGGGGGAAGCATATGTTGCCCCATGAGCACCTATGCATCAAAACTCTGGAAGAGTGGAAGCAAAAATACCCCGAAAACACTGTTATCCAAAGAAACATTTACGCTAAAAACTATGAAGGATACAAAAGAATAGATTCAACATTATCGTTAAAAATCGTTTTAGAATCACCTCAAACACACCCCTTCACTACCTACTTAAAACAGTTAGCCAATAATTCAGTAGCTACAGTACATAAGTGGGCTAAACTACTTCATAATACTATGACTTTCATGTTAAAGCTGTTTTGAGTCACACTTAAATATTTTAGTGGGAATCATTCATTTGGTGGGTTTATTGGAGTTTATAGTTAGAGTTGATAGTAAGGGTAGAGTTTTAATTCCTAAAGGGTTAAGGGAAAGTGTTGGCATATCTGAAAAAGACCTTGTTAAAGTTTATGTTAAGAAGGGTAAAGTTATTGTTGAACCTTTAGGCTCAGTTGCTGACAAGTTTTTCGGATGCTTCAAAGTTGAAAAGTGGCCTAAGGATCTCGACGAATTCGTTACTGAGGCGATTAAGAAGTGGCGGCTGGGAAGAAGTATGTAGACGTCAATGTTTTCGTTTACTGGCTTGGGAACCATCCAACTTTGGGTAAAATAGCTAAAGAATGGATTAGAGATGTTGAAAGGTCAGCTAAAGGTAGCTATGTTACTTCTTCACTTACAGTATACGAAGTTCTCATAGTGATGTCTGGACTTACAGGTAATAGTTTGGAAAATAAGAGGTTCGTAGAGAAAGTTTTAGAGGCAATATTTGGTCTTCGCGGATTAGAAATTTCACCAATTATTAAAAGCGACTTCACTAGTGCGTTAGAGTATATGGGAAAATATGGCTTAGATTTGGAGGACGCATTACATTTAACTGTAGCTTTACGGGAGAAAGCGGTGGAAATAGTTTCGAACGATAAAGACTTCGATAAGACGCCGTTACGAAGAATATTTTAACACTTCCATCTTGGTATGCGAAAGGAGCACTTAACTTCGGCTGTGTTAATATTGTTGCTTAGCTTTGTAAATGAGATGCATTCTACAGCATATGTTCTTCTACTGAGTCAAAAATGTTTTAGCAATGTTTTCATTTAGACGTTTTCGCTATGTTATCTTTATTTTTCTACATTTTATTTTCGATGCTTCGTTTTTCTCTAGTATGTGGATTTCTAATATGTAGTGTTCCGGTATTTCTTCTTCGAGTTTCTCCCATATTTTCACTAATGCTTCTACTTTTTCTTTCCAACTCATTTTTCTACTGAATACTACTAGAATGTCGATGTCGCTGTTTATTGTTAACCTTTCTTCTGCTGCTCCTCCAGTTACATATAGTTCTGCTTCCGGATAGAGTTTGTTTATTGTTAAAGCTGCTTTCTCAACAATTTTTTTCCACTGCTTTAGCGTTTTCAATCTACTATGGACTTTTCTACCCAAAAATTTTCGCCTCTAACTTTTTAAGTTCCTCCATGAGGTTCTTGACTATGTTGAAAATTATTTTCGCTTCTTTTTCCCCATATTCCAGTAGCCCATATGTTGCTTTAGTGTGTGCATATGCTAGTTCCGCTAGTTCCCTTCTATGCTTTCTCACATACTCTACAATGTGGAATGCTTCATCATTTAATCCCTCCTCCATTAGCGCCGAAGCTAGAACACTTAGAAGCTCACGTACATTATGTCCTCTAACCTCCTCCCCAATAACACGGTAAATTATAGATTTTAGAAACAGCTGAATAGCATATTCTACTTCGCGAACAGCAAAATCATAGTCCCCTTCAGCAAGCGCTCTTTCAGCCCATTTCAACGAACTTAAAGCCCTCTTCCTAAGAAGTTGCGGATAAGTACCGCTCACACTAAACACCAAACTCATAAATGTCTTCTCCATTCAAAGCTATAAAGATACTGAACACTAAAAAAGCCTTAAACATAATGAAGCAGTGAAGCCCTTGAAAACCACTTTAACCATACTTCAAGAGAAAAACTGTCTTCAGCACCAGTACGTAATCAAAAACAGACACGAGAAGCATAAACGCCTACTTAGATAGCAAGAAAAACTACTCTAAAAAAATCACTACTTATTTTTATTAAGCAAACAACGGTACACCATAGAAACCTTATCGTTCTAGCTACTTCTTTTACGATCAACTAATAGTTCCCCGTTTATACCAACGTTTTCGGGAGGATTCTCCTTTACAATGATCGTTACATGTTCTATCCCGTAAATCTCCGATATGATTTCCGTAATTTTCCTTACAAGCACCCTTTTCTTATCAACACTAATCGGAGGACCTTCAACTATTATAGTTGGCATATTATCACCCATGAAAAGATATAATCTAAACCATTTAAAAATTTATGGATCCCGCTAACTTTTCAGCTTTCCCACATCATCCTTTTACCTAGGAATTTGCCAAATAAATGGTTGGGTTCGCTAATACTTGTGTCATCCGATATATTTTTAAATATATTTTGCGATATATCCTTAGATAGAGGGATGGCAAGTAGTGAATGCTAGGTTAAAGAGGATAGCTAAGCGGTATGTTGAAATACTTGTTTTAGATGAGTTGAGAAAGCATGAGCTACATGGTTATGGTTTTATCGATTTAATTAAGAGGAGATATGGTTTTGAACCTAGTCCTTCAATGATTTACCCTATTTTAAAGGACCTTATGAAGAAGGGTTTTGTTGAAGCTAAAGAGAAGTATTCTGGTTCGAAGAAATGTATTGTTTATCGCATTACCGATAAGGGATTAGAGTTTCTTAAGAAGCATAGTGATTTACTTGAGGAAGCTAGAAGGTATGAGGAAAAGGTTAGGCTCGCCATAAACATTGGACTTTTTAGGTTATTGAGGAGATTGAGATTATTGTTTAATAGTATTGATCGTTTAAATGAAGATGAACTTTCTAGGATACGTCAGACTATTAATAGTTTTTTAAGGGAAATCGATGATTTAGTGAGGGAGGATTTTCTTGAATGAAATAGTTGTTGTTGAGAATCTTATTAAGAAGTTTAGGGATGTTGTAGCTGTAGATGGTATATCGTTTACTATTAGGAGAGGAGAAATTTTTGCGTTACTTGGCCCTAATGGTGCTGGTAAAACAACTACGATCCATGTAATAGCTACGTTGTTGAAGCCTACTTTCGGAAGAGTTCTTGTGGGCGGTTATGAGGTTACTAGGGATCCTGATAAGGTTAGGAGGAAGATTGGTATTGTATTTCAAGATCCTAGTTTGGATAATCAGTTAACAGCTTACGATAACATGTATATTCATGGTAAACTATATGGTTTGAAAGGTAGGGAACTACATGATAAAATTATGGAGTTACTTGAATTTGTTGATTTAAAACAGTACGCTCATAAGCAGGTCAAATATTTTAGTGGCGGTATGAGGCGTAGGTT
>CAZGLL010000048.1:0-5530 GCA_964526225.1 uncultured Desulfurococcales archaeon
CTTATTCATTAAAGCCGTAGCTAAAGCTGTAGAGGAAGTTCCTGAAGTTAATGCTACATTAGAAGGTGAGGAAATAAAGATTTATGAAGACATAAATGTTAATGTAGCGGTGGACACACCCGAAGGCCTTGTAGTGCCCGTTATAAGGAATCCTCATAAGAAAACTTTTGAGGAAGTTGCTAAGGAAAGAGCAGACATTGTTAAGAGAGCTAGGGAAAACAAGTTAACGGAAAACGATGTTTTAGGTGGAACAATAACTGTTTCAAACCTTGGAATGTTTAATGTAAGCTTCTTTTCTGCTGTTTTGAACCCGCCACAGGCAACACTTGTGGCAATAGGTAAATCCGAGGAAACACCGGTTTACGAGAATGGAGAATTAGTTATTAAACCTATAGCGCACATTAATATCATTGCCGATCATAGAGTAGTTGATGGAGCAACAGCGGCAAGATTCCTTAACGCAATAGTTGATAAACTAGAAAACCCCGAGAAACTCCTTCTAGATGAGGAAAAAAATTTAGTCCCTTTGCCCATAACCCCTGAAGTAAAAACGGTAACTTTAGCTGCTCCTGCAAAAGCAGAAGTTGCTGAGAAAAAGCCAGCGATAGCGCCTAAGTATAAGCCTGCATATAGGGATGAAGAACTTGAAGAATTCAGAAAAGTAGCTGATGAATACATGAAAGCATTAAGACAATACTTCAGATTTGATAGAGAAACAGCACAAGCATTCTTCAGATTCTCAGGGGCTGCTACGAGAAGTTACGTTTTACCTGAGAAAATAAAGCATTTAATAACGGTAGCTGTTAGTGTCGCAATTCACTGTAAGGAATGTGTTGTACTTCACGTTAGAGATGCTCTTGAAGCTGGAGCAACACCTGAGGAAATATTGGATGCAGTAACGCCAGCTATTTTGCTTTCAGGAGGTCCTGGAACAACAATGTTAGAAGTAGTTCTTAAGAGTATTGAGGCATTTATGAAAGAAAAGGAAAGAAAATAAACTAGCTAAAACTAAATAATTCGCAGAGAAGTTGATGAGAAGACGGCTGCTGAGTAAATGATGAAGCTGAGCTGCGCTGAAGAATTAAAAGCGTTTAACAATAACCTTTTTCTTAATAATCCATCTTAGAAAAGAAGCAATATGCTTACTGATGTCTCCGTAAATAACTAAAGCATGTGGGGAATCAACTACCTTACGCACTTTAAAACCTAATGTTGTTAGAAATTCTTTAACCTCATCTGTATCATAGATTATTTCAATATTATGTGTGCATTTATACTTAGTGGTGCAAGGTAGCCAGCATGGTACATTATAGTCCTCAGAACAAACCTGGCATGCTTGAAAATAAACCTTAATACTATATTTATTTGCTATTTTAACTACTCTTTCCTTAATATCGGCTATTACGATGGGTACTTGCTCATTACCTTTGGGTTTTCTTCTCAACCTAGACGTTATTTTCGAAATGTCTAGATTAAGTGTTGAAAGCTTCATAAGAATCCTATTAGTTACCCTAAACGATCCTATGAGAATTCTTCTTACCCCATAGGTTTCAGCTTTTGCGAAAATATCTTCGATTTCATCATCATTTATTCCCGGCATGATAGGTCTTAAAAATAGGACTGGTTTAAAACCTGCTTTTTCCAAGTTATAAAGGGTTTCAAACCTTAACTCCGGAGATGGAGCTTTCGGTTCAAGTACATTATAATGCTTTAACGTTATTATCGTTACTAAGAAACTTAGTTTACCATTGCTCACTCTTCTAAGTTCGAAAGCATCATTCAATGAAATATATGATTTAGTTGAAATTTGAATAGGATTTCCCAAATACTTCACAACATTTTCAATATATTGAAATGTTTTCTTAAAGGTACTTTTTAGAAAAGGTTCGGTAACTGATCCGAAAGCTAAAAACGTACCATAAGATCCTGTAGCAACGCTTGGATTTGTAGCTACAGCGTAAGCTAATTGCTTCCCTGTTAAAGGATATGGTTTAGCTTTAAAAGGAAACCCCATATCGGGAATGTAACAATATGAACAAGCGTAATCACAACCTACACCCGTATGTATGGTTAAACCGCAAGGTCTAGGAAGCCTTTTCGCATGAAAATCGTTTCTAGCTTGCTTCCGTTCTTCCTCTGAAAGGATGTCTTCAAGTTCTTTAATTACCTTTATCTTCCTTCTATACTCCGAAAACACACTTATCTTCATTCTTTCCATATCTAAAACTTTCACCTAACCCTCCTTTATAAATCTAGCATTTTCTTCCGGGGTAGTAAAGTGAAGAAGGTTAAAGGGGTAAGTCAAGTTACAACAGCAATATTGCTACTTATGGTTACACTTTCTAGCTTAGCATACTATATTGTGGAAGCAAGTAATTTAAGTGAAATATCAATTACCACATTATCTGAAATGCATGAAAGGTTTTCAAAGAAAATCTCGATAGGTCTTCAACTAGTAGATTTATATGTCAATGGCTCAGATATTGTAGTACTGCTTTACAATTATGGCGATGAAGACGTTCATGTAACGAGTGTTTACCATCCTCAAAAAAGCTTCACAATATACATTTACTCTAACGGTGAAATGCTTAGAACCGATAGTATACCTTCTAAATCGTTAGCTCTAATGGTCTTCCATAATGCTTCGCTTAAGGATTTCTCACCTATTGTTTTAGAGGTGGAAAACTGTGGTATCTACGAAATCTCGGAGTAAAGGTGTTTCGCAAGTAATTTCCTCATTAATGATAATGTTTCTTCTACTTACAGCTTTAACAACATACACTATTTTCCTAAGTAAGAGCTTTGGTTTAGCTTCAAAAACTGTTGAGAGAAGCAGGAAAGAAGCTTCTAGAAGCATGGAAAATGTGGTTATTAAACCGGAATACCAAAATAATGAACCAAAGTACATACTGGCATATGAGGGTTTAAAGCCTACTTTAAAATATGTATTATTGAAATGCGGAAATGAAACATCAATAGGTAGTCCGGAAGAATATGGTTTAGAATTTGGAAAACCAATTCCACAGAATCTTATAGGTGAAATTGAGAGAGGATGCAATATTGTTTTAGTTTCTGAAAGAGGTAAAGTGTATAATTTGGGCTATCAAATTTCTCAATTAGAAATTGTTAATGAGAAATTATCTGAAATAAGCAATATAAATGAAGTTGTAAGTGTAGTTAATAGCGTATCGCAAATAATGCCCTTCATAGGTAATACGTCGCTTAAAGTAAATCCCGGAAGAATATATGTTATCGGATCAGAAGGCAATGTACTATACAATTTAGATATTGTAGGTAATCTTCCAATATACGATGTTTTGCTTAAGAAGAAGTTTACAACACCTAAGGGGGAATTCTTAGGGGAGTATTTTGGACCATTAAATGGTTTAAATTCGGAACAGCTACTCCTAATGAGCATTACAACTAATCATAAAACAGTGTTTAAACTTCGAATATACGGTAACACACCTGATGGCCAAGTAACTTTAGGAAAAGGCATTTACCTTGTTTATTTAACTGGTGAAGCATACGAGGGACACTGGCATTGGTGGTATGGTGTATCCGGTGAAGGGGCAAGAGTTTATGTTGATATATATCATGGTGGTAGGAGGATAGGTTATCGGATTCTTGATGGAGCAAATAGGCAAGAATACTACTACAGAGGCTTACGACTTAACGAATGGAGCGATCAGTTCGATGGAATATTCGCCTTAATAGTTCTCGAAGGCCAAGTAACGCTAAAGTATTGGATAGAAACTGAACCGACAACATGGTACATGCACCACAGTTTCGTTATTGAGAAAATAGCGGACATAGGTGGGAGCGGAAGCTTAAAAATATTTAAGCATAATAACGCATTATACCTTGAATATCAAGGACATATTTTCAACGTAGTTTACACTAGCGGAAACGCTGGAGGAAAACTTTACGAACTAGGCTCATACATTATAGCTCCAATAGGCTACGTTATAGATGGAATTGTTAGTAAAGGAGAACCTGTGGAGGTAAGTCCTAAAGAAAAAACTCTAACATATTTTGAACCATTAACGTTTAAGCCAATACTGAACCCTATGCTGTTAGGTATTGAGAAAAGATATGTTTACGTATGTATTGAAAGCAGATACAGCTTTTACGAGCAAACATGGGGTGATTTCCTAAATCAAGCAAACGGATTGAACCTTAAAATTCACTTTCGCTACACCGAAGCTATAGGGTACATAGTAGCATACACTACTACTTCAGCAATAATTCCAAGCAACCACTACATTACAGTAAACATACTTAAAGATCAAAGTTCAACGGCAGGCACATTAACCATAGCGTTTAACGGTAGAAACGTTTTCACAACATCGTTACCTACAACACCTAGAAATTACCTTGTAAAAATAGGGGGAGACAATGTAGAATATGGGCAATTAACAATTAAGTTAACACCAAAATATATTTATCCAAACAACAATGTTAAAGTAAACATAAACTTCTAAACTTGACTTAACTTTTTATCTTATGTATTATTAGGATTTCTTTTGAATCTTCAACTTTTAACCCCAGTGTTTTAGCGAATTCCTTAATAATTCCAACTATTGCATCTGTTCTTTCATGCTTCGTTATAATGAATTTTCTACCATCATCTATTACGTAAGGTAGGTTTCTTAGAAGAATACTCATCAACATGTTTGAATCAACACCTAACATACTTAGTGTTTTAGCTATTTTCCTAACAACATTTAAAGAAGCTCCTTCAGCGCCTCCACATGATGAAACCAGGTACTCTAGTGGTACGAGAACCATTTGGTAAGATAGTAGTTGGTATAGTAGCTTAGCTTCCCTCAGAGCCTTCGGAGCGTAAACACCTATTTCCTCAACTTCACCAGCAGCTTCAATTAAATCTGAAAGGTAAGATGAAATACTCATACCCCTAGATTTAGCATAACGCGATAGTTTCTCAGCATAATCTTCCCTAATAGCTAAACTCCTCCTCCTAAAACTCCGCTTCGACAACAATAACACCCTCACTACTTTCAACACTTAAAACATTCAAACCCATAGATTTAAGAAGAGCAATAAGAGACTCTCTAGTCGCATAAGTTGCCCTACCAGTTTGATGAGGAGAAGAAAGAACAATAGAAACCCTATTCTCAGAATTTCTAACAGAAACTTTCGAATCCCAAAAATACGACTGAAGAATACTATCCAATAAACCAACGCTCCCCTTACCGAATTTAGCTTTCAAAACAGAACCATACCATGAAGAAGTCTTCCTCATTTCAGAAACAACCCTTTCAAAATCATCACCACCTAACCTGTCAAGAACACTGTAGAAAACCCTTGCGGGAACAAAGTATCCACCAAGCCTCTTAACCTCCTCAAGAACCTCAATCTCCCTAACAACACTTTTCAAACTACCCCTAAGCCTAAACACCTTAATAGCATCCCTAATGATCTCTTCAACAACAACTCTAAGAGAAGAACCCTCACTAGAAGCAACCCTAACAAGCTCATCAAGCAACTCCTCAGATATCGGAATAAG
>CAZGLL010000049.1:0-5430 GCA_964526225.1 uncultured Desulfurococcales archaeon
TCCGCGAGGCCCTGCAGGGGGGCCGTGCTGGCAGGGCCGCATAAAATCCTACCTTGTTCTGTTTTTAAGTTTGAAAAACAACTGCGTCATTAGATGATACTGATAAAACACTTTTGCCCATTAGCTAGCTTAAACTGACCTATTCTGAAGCTTAGTATATCTATTGCAAACCCTTTCAATGTTTTTCAACGAGACTTCATAAATCCTGCTGAATTAGTGTTTCTGGGTTTTCTAATGCGTTTTCTGAAGGTTTATTTTGTGGATATATTTTCATGTAGCCTAGGGGTTTCGTTAGTTCAACTATTTGCTGTGTTACTGTTGTGTATGCTATTTTTCCTCCCATTGTTTGTTCAAGTATCTTTAATGTTTGCGCATACTTTTCTCCGTCATATATTAGTGCTTTTCCCGGCATAACAACTAATACTTTATCCGCAGTTTCGGCTGAAAGAGGAGTAGGTGTTGCTGCGTTGTTGAATGATTCAACAATTACTACGTCGTATTTCATAGTTAGTATTTTTAATTGCTTATCTGCACAAATTATCGGTTTCGGGTTGTTCATAAGCTTCCCCATTTGATCATGGGTGATAGGTTTCGGTTGTGGATTAAGTTTTTCAGCTAACTCCATGAGCTTTAGCTGTAATGTAGGAATTGTTTGTTCAAGTTGTTCTAAATCTATGTAGTGTTCCGTTACATATGATCCATTGTTTCTAGGGCATGAAATTCTCATTATACATGCTTGGCTAACGAAGTTCTCTAGCATTGAAAGGTAAAGTCTTACATTCTGGTGGAAATCGGTAGGTGTTGTAAGTATGTCTACGGGGTTTATTTCTTCAATTCTAACTTTTCTGTTCAAATCTTCCCAGTAAAGGTATGCATCGTGTCCTACGAGAATTTTCTGTTCAAAACTTTTCTCAACAGTTTCATATTGAAACCATGCACTATGGGCTGCAATAGGCTTATAACCTATAACCCTATAACCTAAGTTTCTAAAGTATCTTAGAAGAGACCTACCAACAAATGTTTTACCGGAATCGTAAGGTAGTAAGCCCGTGACCAAAACGGTAAACGCCAACTTCAAACACCCACCCTCCATTCCTCAATTAAGCGTTCTACTAGGGTTAACCTAAAATCTTATTTATACCCGGAAAAATTTGTTCTCCACGGAAACGCCGCCGTAGCTCAGCCTGGTTAGAGCGCCGGACTCATAGGGTACATCAAACCTGAGATATCCGGAGGTCCCGGGTTCGAAGCCCGGCGGCGGCACCAAAAACATTACCTACATTAATGCTTTAACGGCTAAGTTTAAAACCCCACCTAGCTAATGTTAGTTATGAGCCGCCGTAGCTCAGCTCGGTAGAGCGCCAGCCTTGTAAGCTTTTAGGCCGAGAGAGCTGGTGGTCGCGGGTTCAAATCCCGCCGGCGGCTCCAAAACCACAAAACATATATATCCCACCCTATTACGATTTCTAACTCCGAGAAAACAAGAAACCATATCCTCCATGGCTGATTTCCGTGTCGAATTGGCTCCTAAGAGTATTCGGAATAGCCCCCTTAGCATTAGCTATATTAAGCTATAATTCACAAAATGGAAAATTACTTTTAGAATTAGCATTAATACTTGCTTTCACAACAATGCTAGCATACATAGTGTATGAAATAGCGAGAAAAATAAAGACAATAATAGGAATCTAAGAGAAGTTCTCAGCTAAAATAGAGGCGATAGGTAAAAGCTTTAAATCCAAGAAACCAAATCAGAATAGGGCACAGAGCAGGGGCCGTAGTTTAGCCTGGGAGAATGCGGGGCTTGGGACCGAGTACATCGGCAAGAACCCCCGTGGTCCGGGGTTCAAATCCCCGCGGCCCCACCAAATAAACTCACATGAGCTCTAATACTGTTTTAATTGACTCAAACTCATAGGCATAATGCCCACAAAGCTATTATATGGGACTTGTTTAATGAAAATCTATGCTTATTCTCCGTTAATAACGTACTTAGCGTTTTTGACAAATACTAAATATTAGATATCTGGCATTAGTATTAATGATTATAACACATGTTATATCATAATAATCATGTTTTTCTATAATTACTCTATCGTTCATAAACAGCCTCTATTTTTTCAACTATGTTTTTCCAGTCATATTTCTTAACCTCGTGGAATGCAGAAATTGAAATTCTCTTTGAGAGT
The DNA here is from genome assembly GCA_964526225.1 of uncultured Desulfurococcales archaeon. GTDB lineage: Archaea > Thermoproteota > Thermoprotei_A > EX4484-217-1 > EX4484-217-1 > DRYM01. The sequence continues at coordinate 2,190 of CAZGLL010000049.1, forward strand.
TTCTTGTCTAGAAGCAGTTCGATTATCTTTTCAGATAATTTCTCTACGTCACCCTTTCTTACAAGAAACCCTGTCTTACCGTTTTTTATTAACTCCCTTATACCTCCAACATCCGAAGCAACTATGGGTGTTTTGGAAGCCATTGCTTCTAAAAGAACTATTCCAAAGGACTCACCATAAATAGAGGGAAGAACAAATACATGTGAACTCTGATAAATTTTTATGAGCTTTTCTCTCTTTACATTCTCTAATACAGATACATTTTTTTCTAGATTTAGGGTTTTAATTAGCAAGTACACTATAGGAGAAAAGTAACCGCTACCTACGAGTGTTAAATGAGCATCTTTTACTTCTTGTTTAACTTTTTTAAAAGCCTCTAAAAGAATGTGAATTCCTTTTCGATAAGTAAATCTCCCAACGAAAAGCACGCTTTTTCCATCAAATTTTTTAACTCTTGGTGAAAATTCATTAACATTTATGCCGCTTCCTATAATTTCTATTCTCTTCGACGTGAAATATGATATAAATTTCGCAGCTGCACGACTTACGGCAATTATTTCATCGGCGTTGTTAATATATTTTCTATATGGAAAAAGAACATAAGACGAAGGCTTCCATAAGTAATCGAAATCATGTAAAAACTGAATAGAATGATTAGTTAAAACCGTCTTTATCCCTAATTTTCTCCCTATAGATATTGAAAGAAGAGATATTGGTGAAAATGCATGATGCCCATGAATTATATCAGGTTTTAATTCCTTAATTTTCCTTGCAAGCTCAGAAGTTTGAGGCACATCTAATACATTTGAAGTTTTTAGAATAGAGTTTAATCGGATAACATTTAACCCAAGCTGTTTGTCATCAAATTCCGCTTTTTTCGTAATTATAAATACTTCATGTCCTCTTTTTTCCAGAGCCCTCGCTAAACCCTCTATATGGGTTGTTATTCCTCCTATTTTCGGATAAAAGTAATCACTACAAAGCGCTATTCTCATAGTATCACACCTAATACTATTAAAGAATACGAAATACTAGCATAAATGTCGAGTACCCTATAAGATCCCACATTGTAAAATGCTAAGTAAAAAATTACTGTCATAATAGAAAATAATAATAGCAAAATATAGTTACTGACTATGTAGTATACGGGGAAAAGAGTTAAGGGAAACAAGAGTGAGAAAAAATAGGTAATCTTTTTAGACTTACTTAATCCAAGTGTACAAGCAGTTGTTCTTAGTCCAGCTTTTCTATCGCCCTCATAATCTTCTATACCATTTCTCAATTCAAGAATCATGGAAAAATGGAATATAGATGTTGCTATAAGAACGTTTAGGAAACTAATCTCTTTAAAGAAGACTGAGGGAAACAGAAAAAGTAAAGAGCCAAAAAAGAGTCCATGAGATATTAGATCAAGAAACGGTTTAGATTTCAATCTAAATGGTGGAGAAGAATATGAAAAAGAAAGAAAAACAAGAATAGAAGAGAAGAGAAAGACATTTAATCCACGTAGAAGAGCAAGAAACATACCAATCAACGCTAAAGACAAGGAAAATATAATGCCTTCCATCTGACTTAATTCTCCCATAGCTATCGGGTTGTTCTTCTTCATTACCATCAAATCTTCTTTAATATCAAAGCAATTATTTATAGAAAAACTAAAGCCCAAATAAAGAGAAATAAGCCCACAAAACAGTATTGTTTCTAGAATGTAGGTATCTAACTCTGTAAAGATTATGTACCCTAAAATAGCAATAAGAAAATATCCTAACCAATCTCTTATACGTAGCATTCTTAAATATGCTTTAAAACTCTGCTTTCCCAAGTCCTTTAGAGACCTCATTCAACTATATGATAGGCAATATAATTTCTTGAATGAATTAAAGACCCCCATATCAATATCGTATCGGTAGTAACAACACATTCAACAAACTAATTTAAGTATTATAAAAGTCTTACTGTTAAAAAACTGTAACTATAGAGAACAAGAAACTTAAATTATAAATTTAGTTGTATTTCTAATAAGTATTACTCTATGCATGATAGAACTTAGCTTAAAGACATGTTTTATTCTAAAACTAAAGAGTTGTACATTACGGTTAATAAAATACTCTGCTTTTAAGCCTATAAGTAAGGTACATGGATTTCTTACTATGTTCTAAGATAGAGGAAAAATAATGAAGACCTAGGCAATAGCCTTCACTCTCTGAACACCAATAACCTTCTGGCGTAGCAATTCCTCTTTTTCCTCATCACTAAGAGTCTCCAGGTACAGCTCTATAGCTTCCTTAACATTCCTCATTACATCATCAATGGTGTCACCTTGTGTATGACAACCTGGCAAAGCAGGTACTAAGGCTATGTAACCTCCACTCTCATCCTCTAGGATAACAACATCAAACTCGTAAACTCTTTCCTTTTTCATGAGCAACCTCTCCAAAAGCAATAAGTACATTATCAAATATAAACCTAAAGCACATAATTCTTTTTAGTACCCCCGTTAAAGAATTGTAAGAACACTTGGTTTAAATGACATATAAGGACTGTTATTATTATCCATGAATTAATAGCATGTTTGAATTCACACTTTACTTCATGTTTGCCTCCATGTTATATTAACCATACCACAGCTGCATAGGCTCTGTTATATTACTGGAGCCCCCGTAGTCCGGGGTTCAAATCCTCGTGGCCCCGTCAATAAATTTATTCATTTGCTATATCGATCTGTTATAGCAGGTTTTTTCTTCTGATCCGAATTCAGAATGGAATTCTCTGGTTGGAAATGGTGATTCTTAAAACAGGCACATTATTCCTTTTGAGAAACACTCACAAATAGTGCACACAAGTGAGTTGAACTCATAGACTTTTCGTAGTAAGGAGAGCTATTACCTAATAGTGTGAAGATGTAGGCCTAAAAGAATTCAATGACACCTATTCTGAAGATGTGAAGTTCTAACTTACGCTTTTTTATTAAAATATCATTAAGGAAATCTAATTCTCACCCTATGATGGTAAAGCGTTCGAAGTTTTAGATGATTATGTTCCAAACTATAGCATCTTATAGAGCAGATATCAGATTTGTGTTGAGTAGGCACATATGTGAAGAGGGTGGGTCGGGAATTGAATATGAGGAGGCATCTTAAGAACCCGTTTGTTGTGTCTATGGTGCTGCTACTAGTTCTGGTTGTACCCATCGTTGTTGCTATGCTCAGTTCCTGGCAGATGAGCGAGGAAACGCTAGGGT
>CAZGLL010000050.1:0-5374 GCA_964526225.1 uncultured Desulfurococcales archaeon
CTAGGTTCTTTAATTTTCTCTTCAGCAGCCTTACCTACAGGTACTATTACTTCTAAACTATAGTCCTCAGGTATTCTAAGCACTTTCATGACTTCTCTAGGATTTGATGGAGTATATGTTAGTGAAGCAATACCTTTCTCCTCTAGAGCTAAAAGCAAGTATCCGACAGCTAACCATGTGCTTTCCTTCGAGTAAGGTTCACTCTTTTTCGAAACTACGACTATAAGATAAGAAGCATCTGTTAAGAAGGGCTTACTCCAGGTAATACCCCTTTCCCTAGCCCACTTCTTAAACCATTCTGGAGCTTTTCCGCTTTCATAAAATCTTTTTTCACCTCTTTCACAAACTTCCCTTAACTTCTTTTTATATTTTCATCAGTAACCAAAATGAATCTCCAAGGTTGCCTATTTGCACCTGAAGGTGCTTGAAGAGCCGTAGAAATAGCGTATAGTATGTCATTTATGTTTACAGGTTCTCTACTATATTTTCTAATACTCTTCCTTCTTTTCGCAAGATTCAATACCGTAATATTCTCCTTCATCTCCACGACCTCTTTAAATAGTGACGGCATTGTTTGTTTTGAAGTAAACTTTAAGGAGTTCACTATACATTTTACTTACTTGGCGTATTTAGCATTGACTGGCGTTGATAAGGTTAAAGAGTTCATTAGTAAGCATGGGGTTAAAGCTGAGATTTTAGAGTTTAAAGATACTGTTGAAAGTGTTAACTCGGCTTCTAAAGCATCAGGTGTTCCAGGAGATAAAATATTGAAAACAATGATAGTTATAGCTGATAGAAAACCATATGTTATAGTGCTGCCTGGTGATAAGAAGCTTAGTTTTAAGAACATAGCGATAACTATAGGTGCTAAAAAGGTTAGGTTAGCTAAGCCTAGTGAAGTAATTGATATTTTAGGTGTAAAACCTGGAGAAGTAAGTCCGCTAATGGAAGACGTTGCAAGGTTAAATGTGATATTTGACAAATCCGTCCTCAGCAAAAACATAGTACTAGTGGGCGGAGGCTCTCTTCACCACTTAGTAAAAATCAGCGTTAAAGAGCTTATTAAGGCTCTGAAGCCTAAGATAAGCATTGTTGCTAAGCCTTAGAATAATTAGAAAAACAAACTATGCTAAGCAATTGCTAATCCAAGTCCTGTGTTACATTATTGCCCTTACATGATTCATATTTTCAGTATTCTCTTAACTCCTTCCTAATATTTTTCATAAAGTTTTTACTCCAATTGTCTGTATCCTTTAATATATCTGAGAAGGACCTAAGCAGAGGCGGTTCATATACTCACTTCAACCTTTTTACCACATCCCTATGTCCGTAAAGCTAAACCATTCCGCCAACAGCATAAGAGCTGTCTGTAAGACTACATATTTCCTTAACTATTTCGGCAACCGTTTTGTTCTTATAGTCGTTCTTTCTTGAGCAGAGTTGGCTATTGCAATTACATTTTCAGTTATTATGGGCTCTAGCTTGCTATTACTAAACGAATTCATACTCACGAACATACGGTTAGCTCATTTAGTGGAAATCGCATCCTCTAATTTCATTTATGATTAGCTAATCACCTTATTACTGTGAGTAAACGGACGTATTACAAGCTGCTTTTCTTTTTTAACAGTCTATAAATAATTAAAACTATAATGATAAATAAGGCTCCGATAAACAGTTTGTACTCACTACCAGGCTGCAATGACGCTAATATGTCAATTATGGAAAGAACAAGTATTGGTCCTGCAGCAAAAGCCCAAGCATGAAGATTTGTTGACTCATCACTGTCTAAAACTGATATTAGCTTCAAAGCCGCAATTGCCAATATTATCGATAAGAATATTGAGAGTAAAGGTGATGGCACTATGAGTGGAGTTACATAGAAAGCTGCAAGGAAGCACCAAGCCCATAGAAACCATAAGGCAAAATACTTACGTGGCCTCATTATGGAGGCTGATTGAGAAGGCTTAAAGAGCTTAGAAAACTCTATAAGAATTATAATCACAAGCAGACACAGCATATAAGCATATGCTCCAGCATTATAAGGTATTACTATGATATTGAATAGCAGCGTTATGAAAACTATTGATGACAAAAAGAGTAGTAAGCTCCTTCTCTTAATCCATGGTTCTTTAGAGTAATTTCTAAATAATGCTTCTGTAATAACTATTGGAACCGTTATACTCCATATACTATGGAAAAGCGTGAGATAAGCGGCCCAAACCCAATTAACACCAAGCCATCTACCAAAAAAGCCAAAAATACCTAAATCTTTCCATTTAGGGTTAAAGAAAGATTCTACAGCCAGACCTTCCTCAAGAATCCCATAAGCCATGCCTAATAATATAATAGAGCCGTATCCTAGGTTATGCTTAACCCTAAATTCCCTAATGAGAACTGCTCCGGAACCATAAAGGCCGATGAGAATTGCAAAGTTTATAGGGTTAAAGAAGTCCCATGGTGTAGTTGAAGTGGTTAGTAACTCGGCAATAGCAGGGGATAGTACTACTAATGTTAACAAGGCCTTAGCTTTACCGCTAATTTTTAATGATGGCGCTTTAAAGCGCATGATAGATCTATCTCCATTTCTAAATAAGATAAAGAATACTACGGTCTATTAATATTTGTTAATTAAGAAGAACCGAAGCGTATGCAAAATTAGAGATTTATGTTAGCCTTGTAAAATTTACTTAAGGGTTAAAAACCATGGTGTTAAAGAGGATAAGTAAAGACCATGTTATTTACAAGTTTACGCCAATCATGAGACCTGTAGAGAAAGTCCATGTAGGAGATCTAGTAGTTTTTGAAACAAAGGACTGTTTTGGAGAACAAATAAGAAATGAAAAAGGTTAAGCTCAGTGAAATAGACTGGAATAAGGTAAATCCAGCTACGGGCCCTCTATTTGTAGAAGAGGCTGAACCAGGGGACACGTTGAAAATTGAAATTTTGAATATTAAAGTTGAAAATACTGCAATAATGGCTGTTACTCCGGGAGCTGGTATTTTGGGTGATTTAAAATATGAGTCTAAGATAAAGCTTTTGAAAGTAGAAGATAATGTAGTTTATTTTAATGATTTAAAGGTAGACCTATGATTGGTGTTATAGGTGTTGCTCTTAGTAAAGGAGAATATCCAACAGGAACTTCAGATAGGCATGGAGGCAATATGGATATAGCAGAGCTAACTACTGGAACGAATCTTTATCTTCCCGTTTTCGTTAAAGGAGCTCTTTTAGCCTTGGGTGACCTCCACATAGTGCAAGCAGATGGAGAAATATGTGTTACTGATGCTGAAGTATCAGGAGAGGTTACGATTAGAATCGATGTTATTAAAGGTAAGCAACCTAAATACCCCATTCTTGAAACAAGAGATTACTACGCAATAATAGCTTCCGGAACAGATCTCGATGAAGCCACACATAATGCTGCACTGGAGGCAGTAAACGCTTTAATGAAGGAACATGGTTATAGTTTTGAAGAAGCTTACATGTTAGCTAGCTTAATAGTTAATTTGAGAATAAACCAAGCCGTAGATCCCAAGAAGGGTGTAAGAGCAGAAATTCCTAAGGAATATGTAGCACTAGATTCATTACTTCATTAAACTTTTTTAACCATGTAGAGGACACCCATCTTTTAAGGTTATATTTAAAACTAAGAGACATAATTGTTCAAAATAGCTTCTAAGTGCTACGAGTTTATAGCATGGGCAAGAATTTTCTATTGTCAAAAATTTTACCAAAAACTTAGTCTCCGCAATTACTTTAAATAAGTTAAGGGAGTTAACTAGAATATTTACATTATAGTTCATGGTAAATAAATTTGTTTTACTTAGCTTCTTGCTTAATTAACTTGTCTAGGCCATTAAGGACTTTATCTACTATATCCTCATTAAGGTTAAGTTCTTTTACTGCTAACGATAATAGTCCTTTTATTGGTTTATAAAATATTAATGGTTCAACTATTACCGCTTTAGGTATGGTTTTTCTTATGGTCTCCGTAAAGCTGCTATGTACTATTTTCGAAGAGAATACGCTACCTACGCCTCCAATAATGTAGTTTTCTCCTGGAACACGTATTTTATCATATACTGCTTTAACCATTAAGGCTAATTCCTTACCTGCTAACGACATTATTTCCTTAGCTACCTCATCCTCTTTAGCTACATTATCAACTATTTTTGCTAACTTAGCTACCTCACCTATATCCTCTTTAATCATTGTATAAAGTTTATCAATTATATCGACCATACTTTTTAAGCCAAAGAAACTCATAACCTTTTCTTCTAGTTTAGTCTTAGGACCTCTACCATCATATGATTTAAAGGCTGCTTCAAGAGCCTTAAGTGCAATCCATATGGCTGAGCCTTCATCGTTACCAAACCATCCATAACCACCAGCTCTGGCTTCTCTTCCAAGTGAATTTCTTCCGAAGGCTATGGCTCCTGTACCAGCTATTACTGAAACACCTGGTTTCCCAAGCGTTACTGCATAATATGCTACAACATAATCTGGCACAATATATACCTTGGTATGCTCACGTAGATTCATTAATGGAATGGCCTCTCTAAACTTTGCTCTGGAATTTTCAGTATCTAGATCAGAAAGCCCCAGGAAAGCAGCGTCTATACTATACGAGCTTATACCAGACTTTTTAAGAACATTCTTAATGGTGAATCTTATATTTTTAATGGCATTATTGAACCCTATAGTAGTCCATCCACTAGAACCACCAATACTGTAGCCTTTTATCTCACCTTCTCCGTTAATTAGTAAAGCTAAAGTTTTTGTTTTACCTCCTTCAAGCAATAATACATGCACGTCCTTCACCTATAATAAAAACAAGAGCCACCAGATATATTGTCAGCGTTGCTACGCTTACATAGTGTCATGGGAAACTTAAATATTTAAGTGAAAAAACTATTAGAGTATCTAGGAAGCTATAGTTATGGGATAACATTTTTCGGTGTTATCGATGGTTAATGTTCGTGTCGAAAACCTTGTTAAGCGGTATGGAACTACTGAGGCTTTAAAAAAGATTAATCTTGAAGCACGAAGCGGCGATCTCGTATGCATACTTGGACCGAGCGGTTCCGGCAAATCAACATTGTTAAGGATAATTGCTGGACTCCTTAAACCCGATGAAGGAAGAGTATATTTTGATGGTGTTGATGTAACGAACATTCCTCCATGGAAAAGAGAAGTAGGTTTTGTTTTTCAGAATATAGCATTATTCCCGCATATGACTGTCTACGACAATATAGCATTTGGCTTAAAAATAAGAAAGATACCTAAGGAGGAAATTAATAAGAGAGTAAAGGAGATGCTTAAATTAGTTAGACTAGAAGGCTATGAGAAAAGAAAGCCTCATCAACTAAG
>CAZGLL010000051.1:0-5118 GCA_964526225.1 uncultured Desulfurococcales archaeon
GAACCATAGTTCTCCAGGTATTGAGAATTTTACTTCAGAACCTAGGAAGTAAAGTATTGTTTCCCCCCTATAGTACGTGTATCCGAGGCCCGCTACGAGACTGAAAGCTATAATTGCTGAAATTACGGAGACCGCTTTCCACTGAGCAATGTTTAATTGCCTAAATTTTAATGAAAGAGAAGCTACTATAAGCCCTTCAATACCCTTAATAACCAGTGTTCCTGGAGCATAATGCGGATATCCCAAGTATAAATCTGCTAAGGCAGAACCTAAGCCTCCAGCAATTGTCCCTACAATAGCTCCTCCTAATAATGCGGCAGTATATACCATAGTTTCTCCAAGGTTGAAGAAGCCCTTTGTTGCTGGTGTTTCAACTACTATAACTGAGGTTGCTGCGAAAACTAGAGCAGTAAATGTTGCAATATATGCTGTAGTTCTAGCTCTTACCGCTCTCGAAGCTTTAGCCACATCAGTTTACCTCTTAATAATGCTTATGAATAGTTCGTGGAATCTTGTATCGTTCGTTAGTTCCGGATGGAACGTTGTTGCAAGCATATGTTTTTGAAGTGCGGCAACAACTACATTATCTAGTTTAGCTAAAAGGATAGTGTCGTTCCAAACATTAACTATTGCTGGTGCTCTAATGAAAACTCCTCGAAACGGTTTGTCGCCTAGTTTTTCTACTTTAAGGTCTATTTCGAAGCTTTCCCTTTGCCTACCGTAGTAGTTTCTAACGACTTCAATATCCATTACTCTGAGCAGTGGTTGTTCGATAACTCCTACAACACGGTCTCTTACATTCTTAGCTAACATTATTGCTCCAGCACATGTTCCGAAAGCTGGTAGTCCCTCTCTAATGTATTCTCTTAAAGCGTTTAGTACACCCATTCTTTTAGCGAGCTTACCTATTGTTGTACTTTCGCCTCCCGGAATAACTATTCCGTCTACATCCTTTAACTCATGAATTTTCTTTACAAGAACCACTTTGCCACTAACTTTTTGTTTTTCCATAGCCTTTTCCAGCATGAACTTGTGTTCGTAAACTCCTCCTTGATACGCTAGAACACCTACTTTCACACTAGACACCTCTTACTTGGAGAAGTTCTTCTGGTTTAAGCTTGCGAATATCTATTCCCATCATGCTCTTGGACTCACTTATCATACTCTGCGCTTCAACAACAGCTTCCGGATCATCCCACATGCTAGTAGCTAAGACTATTGCTTCAGCCCTATTTCTAGGGTCTTGGCTTTTGAATATTCCTGACCCTACGAATACTCCGTCAGCGCCGAGCCACATCATTAATGCTGCATCTGCTGGTGTAGCTATTCCTCCGGCAGCGAAGTTGACAACTGGAAGTCTTCCAAGCTTAGCTGTTAAATCAACCAGTTCGTATGGTACACCATATTCTCTAGCTTTTCTCATTCTCTCCTCTGGCGGTAGTTTTCGAAGAATTGCTATCTCGTTCATTATCAACTTCATGTGTCTAACAGCTTCAGCAACGTTTCCTGTACCTGCTTCTCCTTTTGTCCTAATCATAGAGGCTCCTTCAGTTATTCTTCTAAGTGCTTCACCTAAATCCCTAGCTCCGTTAACGAATGGTACTTTGAATTCCCACTTGTTTATATGGTGTTTTTCATCTACAGGGGTTAGTACTTCGCTTTCATCTATCATGTCTACTCCTACTGTTTCAAGAATTCTAGCTTCCATGTAATGGCCTATTCTAACTTTGGCCATGACAGGTATTGTTATGCTATTCATAACCTCCTCTATTATCTTAACATCGGCCATTCTAGCTACTCCACCAGCTCTTCGAACATCGTATGGTAGCTTGTCTAAAACCATTACTGAAACAGCTCCAGCGTCTTCAGCTATTTGCGCTTGTTCAACGTTTGTTACATCCATACATACGCCGCCTTTCTGGAATACTGGAAAACCATATTTAACCCTTAAAGTGCCTCTTTTAGGTACGCTTATTGTTTCAGGTAGTGTTTCTGGACCATATTTAAACCATAGTCCATCAGATTTAAGTTCGTCAGCTAATTCACTTAATCTATAGAAGAAGTCGACAATAGTTTCGAAACCAACATTGTATACTCTACTATTTCCAAATGGAGAATTGGAGCTCATGTGAGTTACCGAGTTAGTTATTAAAGAAAAAACTTGTATTAAAGTTTTTTCTTTAGTTCTCTTCACTATTTAGCGCATAAATACTAAATACCCTATAATGCTATTTTCTATAAGCTAAAGTGGAGGTATAGGCATTGGTTGCTGGATTACTAGTGATGCTACTTATTTACTTCATTTTAATAGTTATTTCGAGTATACCTCTTTGGCTAGCTTCGAAAATACTTGGCTTAAAGAAGTCAAGTCTTCTCAACGCCATAGTAGCTACTGTAGCGGGAGGAATAGTTACAGTTGTAGTTTACGCTTTTGTAATTGCAATTACGAGTTCATGGCTTCTATCGTTAATCCTAGGCTTCATAGCTTACCTTTGGATTATAAAGAACGTTTACGATGTTGGCTGGGGTAAAGCAGCACTACTCTACATAGTTTCCGTTTTAACAGTTATTGTGTTAGCAGCTATAATCACAGTAGTACTCCTTATATTTGCAATTCCAATAACATTTCCGCACCCAGTAGGTCCAATGCCCCACATATAAGCTTAAATTGTATCTAAATGTAGATGGAAATTAAGAGGTGTTCTTAATTTGGCTAAGAAGTTTAATGTTAAACTAAATGTTGAAGGTGACGAATGGGTTATTAGAGATGTTCCAGCAGACGATCATGAATCAGCTGCTAGAGCAGTACTTACAGTTCTAGGTCTTGAAGAAGCTGATGTCGAAGTTAAAATGGTTTTTGACGGAGAAAAAAGGGTAAATGGGGGAACAGTCAAACTACATTACGTAGTTAGATGGCATCATGATCTTCTTAGGTTTTATAGGGAATTCAAAATGTGGAATCCTGATAGAGAAAATTAAGGTTAAACTTGTATAGTACCCTACCTTCTAGGAGGTTCAAGTAGTAAGCTTATGACATGTTCAGATATGTCCATACTGTAGAAGCCTATTCTCTTAAAGCTTTCAAGAATAATTCTTAAAGATAACGCTTTCCTCATAACATCTCCTCCCGAATAGAGTATGTATCTTAAAATGTTATCTTCCATAACCCTCATTTCCCATGACCTATCTATTACGTCATGTGCTGTAATAGAATCTCTCTTAAATAATGCCTTAATTGCTGAAAGGTAAAGTTCTAACGCGTAGTTTCCGTACTCGTAAATTGCATCTCTTATTTTATCATCTAACCTTACATTTTCACTCATAAGCTTCTTTAAAGATTCAGCTATTCTAACAACATGGTCAGCTATTCTTTCTATGGATTTAGAGATCATTACGTATTCTACACTTTCCCTAACATTTGATAAGCCTACTTCATGAGGCAATATGAGTCCTAGGGCAACTAGGTTCATTTGCCTAACAATGTATAGGTAAAATTTGTCTACATCATCATCTCTCTTAACTATATCGTCTAGAGATTCAATATTTGGCTCTCTAACATTAGATATAACATCTGATATCATATAGTATGTTGTACTAGACATTCTCCTTAGAGCGGTTTTTAAGGGAAGTTCAGAGTAGCCGGCTAAGCACTGTACAACCATTAGGTTCTTAGCTTCCTCAACAACTTCCACGCCAATAAGAGACCTTGCCATGTAGTCCCTTATTATTTCCCTTTGCTTACGTGTTCCATCAGCTAAAACAACCTTTATAGTATTATATCCTAGAAGGTATCTAGCAACGAACTCTCTAAGAGCTATTGTAGGGCTCATTCTAGGAGTTATTTTAAGAACTGTTTCAAGATTTACTCTACCTTCCTTAGCTAAAGATATTTTAAGGGAGTTATCTGGTTGAGGAACTATTACAACGTAATCTCCGGGCTTAAGATTAACCTTCTTAACCCACTCCTTAGGTAAAGACACTATGAGTGTTGCTCCACCAGTTAACTGAACCTTCCTTAGAACACCTTCAGAAACAGGATTTTTCCTAATAGCTCCCATCCTCTATATATCGTAATTAGAGCTTCTCTGTGAATATTTAAACTCTATAGTATATCAACTTATAACGAAATAGCGAAATATGTTTCGTTAAAACGCCTCGTGTGGATGAGATTTTGCATGGGGTAATTCTTTACGGATTTGGATATATTGGAAGAATGGTTGCTAAAGAAATTGTTGAATCAGGCGCTTTAGAAATAATTGGAGTCATAGATATTGACGAAAGAATTGTTGGAAAAGATGCGGGGGAAATAATTGGTGTAGGCAAGCTCGGAATTAAAGTTTCATCGGAGCCTGAAAAGGTTTTCGAAAAAGCAAAGCCAGGTGTAGTAATTCACGCTACAGGATCTTATCTAGATAAAGTATTTGATCAAATAGCGTTAGCTGTAGAGTATGGGTACCATGTTGTTTCAACATGTGAAACACTAGCTTATCCCTGGCTTAAATACCCTAATTTAGCTGATGAACTAGATAGGAGAGCTTTAGAAAGAAACGTTGTAGTTATAGGGACAGGCGTTAATCCAGGCTTCATATTTGATAGCTTACCAGCATTCCTCACATCGGTTTGCAGTAGAGTTGAAAGAATAAAGGTTACTAGAATTATTGATGCGAGCAAAAGAAGGTATAGTTTCCAAAAGAAAATAGGGTTAGGGCTTCTACCGGAAGAATTCAAAGATAAAATGGCTAAAGGGGAAATAACAGGCCACGTAGGATATGCTGAATCCCTAATGCTACTTTCAGAAATGATAGGTTTAGACATTGTTAATGTTGCTGAAAAACAGGAGCCAATAATTTCCCATGAATATTTAGAGACACAGTATTTCAAAATAAGCCCAGGTACTGTGAAAGGCATAAGAGGTTACGGTAAAGGATACGGTAGGGACAATAAGTTGAAAGCTGAAGTAGAATTCGTTGCAACAGTAGGGGTTAATGATAAGGATTCTGTAGAGATAAATTGCGGCAAATATGTAATTAAATGGGATAGTAATGGTATCCCAGGGGATTACGCTACAGTATCTATGCTTCTAAACGTAGTTAAAATCGTAAACAATCTAAAACCCGG
>CAZGLL010000052.1:0-5114 GCA_964526225.1 uncultured Desulfurococcales archaeon
CTCGTAGGAGACCCCGGTACAGCTAAGAGCTTAGTTTATAGTGAACGAATATTAGTCCTAGACGAAAATGGGCTAATAAGCTTTAGACCGATAGGTGAAATAGTAAACGAATACATGGAGAAATATAGGGATAAAGTTGTTACTCAAGGGGAAACAGAGGAACTCTTACTTGATGAGGTAGGTGTAAAGCTTTACACAATAGCTATTTCACCAGTCACTTTAAAGGCTGAAATAAAGCCCATTAAAGCATTAATAAGACATAAAGCGCCTAAAAAAGTTGTAGTAATTAAGACAAAACATGGTAGGAGAGTAGTAGTAACTAAGGATCATAGCTTAATAGGTTTCGATAAAGACTCAGCAACTTTAATTCCCATAAAACCTGCTAAAGCCTTTGAGAAAAGGATTCTATTGCCAATACTTAAGAATTTAGCTTCATTTAGAAGAAACATTGTAAAGAGTGTAAAAGTTGGGAATCGTGATGTAAAGCTCGATTGGGACTTCGGATACCTAATAGGGTTCTTCTTAGGGGATGGAACAGTTTCTAAGGTTGCATCATGTGAGAGAATAGAAATAGCTTCTATGAGTAAGGAGGTAATAGATTATCTAAGAAGAGTAGTTCAGCATAAGTTAAAATTATCTCCTAAAGTGTATGAGAAGAATGGTAGTATTAGAAAGCAATATAGACTAATTGTAACCGATAAGGAATTCGTCGAATGGATAAAACATAGTTGCTTCACGAAAATTATTAGAGAAAAAAGAACTAAGGGATTATTGTCAAGATATAAGAGAGTACCTCAGATAGCCTTTAACGCCCCCATAACATTTATTGAAGGCCTAATCTCCGGGCTCATAGAAAGTGATGGCTCCATAATTCCGTCGGGAATTAAAAAATCTAGGTATTGGAAGGGAGAAATTACAGTAACAACGACAAGCGAAAATCTCGCTAATGACATATCTGTCCTTCTGGCAATCTTAGGACTAAACCATACAATAAGACATTGCTCTCTAAAATACAAAAATGAAAATGTTCGCTACTTCAAAATATACATTTCCGATACAGACATCATAAGACTAATACGTTTAATAGACCCCGTTAAACAAGAAAAATTAAAACGCATATACGTTAAGGGAAGCACAGTCGTCGATAAAGTCCCCATGGCTTCAACTGTAATTAGAGTATTATCTCTCTTAAAGTTAAATAGCAGAAGAGAAGGATATAGGAATTTTGCAGGAGAGATTAGAGGAAAAGTTTACAGAGGGCATGTAGGAAGAAATTATGCTTATAAGGTATTAAATAAGTTAAGCGAAATAGCTAAGAAATACTATGGTGTAGGAGCTGAAAGTTTAGAGAACCAAGCATTTACTATACTTGACAAACTAGACTCTATAGTCAATAACACCACTATTACATGGGATATTATAGAATCTATAGAGGAAGGTGACATTTACGAAGTAGAACCCAACCATAACGAATACGTTTATGATATTTCCGTAGAAGATTACGAAAACTTTGTTGGAGGTTTAGGACTACTATTCCTACACAATAGCCAGCTATTACAGTATGTTGCTAGAATAGCTCCTAGGGGAATTTATACTTCAGGCAAAGGAACAACAGCTGCAGGATTAACAGCAGCTGTTTTAAGAGATAAAAGCACTGGTGAATACTATCTTGAAGCTGGAGCATTAGTTTTAGGCGATGGAGGAATTGTATGCTTACATCCTGAAACACGAGTGCTTGTTGATAACGAGTATGTTAGAATAGCTGATTTATTTGATGAGAGAAAGACTATTAGAACTAAAGCTGGTAATGAAATAGTCGAACTAAATTACTCAGAACATAGAGTTATTGGATTAGAGCTAAATAGTCTACGTGCGAGAGAAGTTCTATCTAATGTCATTAGAAGGAAACCATGGAAAGGGAGACTTGTCAAACTTACTTTCGAAAGCGGCTATGAATTACTGCTAACACCAGATCACTACTTAATTGATGGAGAGACCCTAACTTGGAAGCAAGCTTCAGAATTTAAACCTGGAGACAAAATACTTTCATTACAGAAAATCCCTGGACATGAACATGAAGTATATCTGCTTGACATAATTCCCGCCACGTGGACAGCAGTTTTAGAGGGCGATGATAAAGATGAAATGCTGAAACTAATAGAAAGAACTTATGGCAGCATATATAACCTTAGAAAAACCTCAGGTAAGAAAGTCTATACTTCACACGGTAAATTATACATTGAGGTAGGATTATTCAGAGAAATCCTAAGTAAACATGGTAAATTGAATAACTGGAGAAATAAAGTACTAAAGTTCTCTCGAGGCAATAAAGCATCATCACTAGCACTAACGAAAATAACTCCTGAAATAGGGTATATCATAGGGTTTGTTCACGGAGACGGATACTTTACGAATAAGAGGGTAGCAATCGTACAATCTATAAAGCATGGAAACATTGTAGATAGAATACTGAGATATTTTGAAACAATAAACATTAAGCCTAAACTTTACAGAAGAACCAACGTATCTGTGATAAGAAATAAAAAAGTAGAAAGCGAAAGCGTTGAAATAGTCGTTGATTCAATAATTTTTGCGCATATAGTTAAGTACTTCTTAGAAGACTCGCTCAGACGCATCTTCAAATTACCAAATAGTGTTCTGAAAGGATTTTTAGCAGGACTTATAGATGCTAATGGATCAATATCAGTTAAAAAAACAGCTAGGAACAATAAACAATACGAAGTTGTACATATTGATATAGTGTTGAAAAATAAAGCTCAAGCTAAAGCAATACCATTAGTATTGAGAAGACTTGATATACATTCTAAAATGATTCATGATAAAGGTTTTGTGAGAATTCAAATAACAAATAGGGATGACGTATTAAAGCTCATTGAAATCATCAAGCCATACAGTGTTAAAGCGGAAGAGGTAAGTGTTCCAGTTAGGGGAAAGGTATTAGCGTCAAGGTCTCACATTATCCCTAAGAAACTATCAATAAAGATAGCTAGTAAAATAGTCGAAGAAGCTAGTCCATATACTCCCGTGAAAAATAGCCTATGGAGTACAGTGTACAATGCTATTACAGGAAAAGCTGTGTTCACAAAGGAGAAGCTTAAGAAAATTGCCTCACTTTATTCCGAGAAGCTATCGTCAGATACGAAAGAACTAATAAGCACTGCCACCCAATGCGATTATTACATAGATAAAGTAGTGAATGTAGAGTATGTAGAGTATGAAGGGTACGTCTACGATATTTATGTGCCTAGAATACATAATTTCCTAGCTGAAGGAATCATAGTGCACAACTGCATTGACGAAATCGACAAAATGAGGGCTGAAGATAGAGTAGCGATTCACGAAGCGATGGAGCAACAAAGTTATCATAAAGATTTTGAGTTGCTACTAGCCAATGGAAAAAGGGTTAAGATAGGTGAACTTGTTGACAGACTTATTGCTAACAATAAGGATAGGGTAATAAACGGCATAGAAACTGAAATCTTACCTGTAAACAATATTGAAATATTCTCCTATGACCTCATAGGTAAGAACATAGTGAAGATAAAAGCTAATAGAGTCAGCAGACATAAGGCGCCTAGAGAATTCATAAAGATCACATATAGCAACGGAAGAACAATAACTGTTACTCCAGAACATCCTGTGTTCGTATGGCGTGATGGCAAAATAGTAACTATTAGAGCAGATAATGTAAAACCAGGAATGCTTGTTCCAAGCGTACGTTACTATCCAGAAAAGCTATCAGATAATGGTCTCTTATCAAGGACGTTGATAGAGTTCCGCACGAAATCCCCAGAAGCATTAGCTAAATTTATAGGGTATATATTGTCAGATGGATTTGTGTACTCTAATAAGAGGAGAGGTTATTACGAAATAGGCTTTGCCAACACAAACATTTCTCTCATAGAAGAGTTTAAGGGAATATTGGAAAAGCTAAATATTAAATATACTATTCAGATAAGCAATAGGGGAAGAAAAAGAACTTTATATATTGTAAGAGCCCTTTCAAAAGATCTTTATAATAAAGTAACTAAGCTCTTACCTGAAATTGTTCCTTCTAAAGATAACCGACGTAAAAGACCCTCAACCCTAAGAAGAATACCTTCACTAGTATTTATTATGAACGAAGAGGCGAAGAAGGCTTTCTTAAATGCTTACTTTAAAGGAGACGGATTTGTTGATAAATATAGAGTTGGTTTTAGAACTTCTTCAAGAAAGCTTGCCGAAGATTTACAAGACTTGCTTCTTTCCCTCAAGATACGCTCATACATATATACGGAAAAGATTAAGGAAAGAGAATACTATAAAGTGGTAATTCGCGGAACTGATGATATAGAAAGATTTGCAACAATCATTCGCGACGACCCTCGCTATAGTAGGGTTTTAAAGTTACTTTCAAAATCGCGAAGGAAATTAAACTACAGAGATCCTATGCCTCTTGAAGTAGCTATAAAATTGAGAGAAGTTCTTAATGAGTTAAATTTGAATGACGGATACGTTACAAACATTGTTAAAAGAAAAACTACTATTCATAGGGAGAAAGTTCGTAAATACCTTCATCTTATTGAAGATAAGTTAGAGATTATTAGGAAAGCAATAGAGAGCAATGATTTATCCACAATGGGAAAGTTTGTTTCTATAAAGGAGCTTTCGGCAAAAACAGGAGTGCCATATTCAACGTTAAGATATAGACTATATGTTAAGAAGGATAAGCAAATAGTCAAAACACTTATGGAGCAGACTATCAATAAGCTTAAGAAAATAGAAAAAATAGTTGATGAGATAAAAGGTTTAGTTTACGGAAATATAATGTTCATAAAAGTTAAAGCTGTTGAGAAAATAGAAAACGAAGACTCAGAATGGGTATATGATGTAACGGTTGAACCTAATCATACATTTGTATCACATGGACTTATATTACACAATACTATAAGTATAGCGAAGGCTGGTATTGTTGCTAAGCTTAATGCTAGAGCTTCGATTTTAGCTGCTGGAAACCCTGTTCTTGGCAGATATATTCGTGAAAGAGGATTTCTGCATAACATTAATTTGCCTCCAACAATTCTTTCAAGATTTGATCTCATGTTTGTTATGGT
>CAZGLL010000053.1:0-4631 GCA_964526225.1 uncultured Desulfurococcales archaeon
AGGCCCCGATGGCGTAGGCCTGCGTGGGTTCAAATCCCACCCCCCGCACCAACAAAAGATCTCTCGAAAGCGCACCGCCTGACGATGGGCGGGCTAGACCTTTAAGGGATGAAGAACCATTGTAGCGAAGGCGGTGCGCCGAGAGAACACGTTTGTAATGATGAGCAGCGGATAATATGAGCTACGTGCAATGAATGAATGAATGCTTATACTGAAAACTACTTTCTCTTCCAAAGAATACCTTTCTCACTAACTATAGCTTCAGCGTATCCTTCACTACTTAAATGTGCAAGAATCGACCTTATAGTGACGGAGGCTAACATTTGAAGAGTTACAGTTTGGTCAACACCGTAGTCTCTAAGGATCTTAGCCGCGATTTCACCAACACTTAAAGGTTCATTGCTTAGCGTTTCCCTAACCTTACCTATAACATCAGCTATTCTTTTACGGTTAAGTTCTAGAATATCTAGTGAATCCTTCTTATTTAAGAGTGGTCCATGGGAGAAAACTATTTTCTCAAACATGTCTTGTTCATTAATAAGCCTTTCAATAGTTTTTAAAGCTAAAGTAGCGTCGAAATGGTAGGGTACGCCTACTGCTGAAAGTACCCTATCTCCAAAAGCCGCATCAGCTATGTAGAATATTCCGTCAGGAAGTAGAACACCTACTTGACCTAACGTATGGCCTGGCAAATACGTGATCTCGATATTGTCACCTATCTTACATGGAGGCTTTAGGATATCTGTGACTTTAATGTCTGGTGCAGTGTAGAGTAAATATTTTGATTCACCCGAAACCTGGTATCCATATGTTGCATAGTTTCTTAAAACACTGTTCTCTACAAAAACACTGTCGAGTTCTGAAGCATAAACTTTTGAAGCGTCAAGTTTATTAACAATACCTATGTGGTCGGCATGATAGTGTGTTACGATAATGCTATTGCTGGATACTTTAAGTGACCTAAGTATTGTTCTTAACGTTTTTCTTCTCTTACTTCCAGAACCGGGATCTACAATGAAAGCTTCATTATCAACTATGTGTATTAGCGTCGCTGGAGAACCTTTAACGTAAAATGTTTTCTTAGATAACGCTATGTACTGAGGCAAAACCCTAAGCACCTACGCGAAAATATAGTGTTATAGAATAAAAACTTTAACCAACACCTAGCTTATACATTGTCTCGGCTATTAATATTGTGTTTCCAGCAGCACCTCTAACAAGATTGTGTCCTAGAACAACATATTTTATCCAGTTATCTCCGATATTTAAAGCCCAAGATATTCTACCTACAACAACAGCCATTCCTTTACCAGCGTTTCTATCTAACCTAGGCTGAGGCCTATTAGGATCGTTAATAACTAGAACGGGTTTTTCTGGAGCTAAAGGTAGCTTTAGTTTCTGAGGAATCCCTTCAAATTCCCTCATAGCATCAACTACTTCATCTACTGATTTAGGCTTATTCTTCAATTCAACATGAACCGACTCTAAATGTCCATAGAGCGTGGGAACTCTAGTCGTTGTCGCAGAAATTTTTATGTCAGCATATTCAACACAGTCTCCTGAAAGCCTACCTAAAATCTTTAATCCCTCATTTTCGACCTTCCATTCTTCACCTTCAATATAAGGTATTATATTATCTATTATCGCCATACTTGGAACACCCCTATAGCCTGCACCACTTAAAGCTTGCATCGTAGTTACAATAACCCTTCTAATACCAAAGTAGTCAATGAGGGGTTTAAGTGATAGTACGAGAATAGCTGTTGTGCAGTTAGAATTCTTAACTATAGCACCATTCCAACCTCTTCTCCTTCTCTGAACATTAATTAGCTCTATGTGATCCCAGTTTATTTCGGGAATAATCAGTGGGATATCGGGATCCATTCTGAAAGCTCCGGCGTTAGAAATAACTTTAAACCCTTTCTTAGCAAATAGTGGTTCAACTTCTCGAGCAACGCTCTTGGGTAATGCTGAGAAAACGTATTCTACATCGCTCAATATTTCTTCGGGATCGCTTCGTTTAAGAACAAGGTCTCTAACGTACTCTGGAATATCGCCTTCAAGATACCATGTAACGGCTTCACTATACCTTTTACCTACGTTTCTTTCGGAAGCAGTTACATCAACAACTTCAAACCATGGATGACCGTTTAGTAGTTGAATGAACTTCTGACCTACGAGTCCTGTAGCTCCTAAAACAGCTACCCTAACCTTGTCCGTGAAGTATCACCTCATCATGTATTTTTCTAGCTAATGAGTAGGCCGAATCAGGGTTTGTAAGGAATGTTATGCTGACACTATCTAAACCTTTAGATACCATATGTAAGGGGTATTTAGAGGCTATTTCCATTATTTTCTCAGAAACCTCAGGTTCTCTTAAACCACAACCTACAGTTACCACAGCTGTCAGTGGCTTAACAACTTCTACATCCTCAATTATCTTTTTAGGTTTAAGTTTCTCAATAAGTCTTTTAGAGAACGCTTCGGCATCTGACGCTTTAACTATAACTGAAATAACAGTTTCGGACACTGGCTGAGATATAGCACTTATATTTACCGAAGCTTCCTTAGCAACATGCATAACTTCGGCAGCCGTCCCTATTCTACCAACCATAGTTGTTCCCTTAACATTAACTAGTGCTAAACCGTTAATCGTCATTACAGCTTTAACTTCTCTTTCACCGCTACCGCATTTACCGTGGACTACTGTGCATTTTCCATGAGGCAAATATATGCTAAGTATTTTTGCTGGAATACCTTTTCTCTTAAGGGGTTCGAAAGTTCTCGGATGGAACTTCTTAGCTCCAATATAGGATAGTTCAATGACTTCTTCGAAACTCAACTTCTCAATAGTCTTGGCTTCAGGTATTATTTTAGGATTAGCTGACAAAATCCCTTCAACATCAGTATAGAACCTAACCTCTTCAGCGTCGAGGAAACTCGCTAGAAGAGTTGCTGAATAATCGCTCCCCCCTCTACCTAACGTAGTAACATGCCCTTCAATAGATTCTGCAATGAACCCTGTAACTATAGATACTTTGCCTTCTAAAAGAGTTTTAAGTACTACGTTTCGTACTCTCTTCCTAGATTCATCATATATTGGATGGGCTTCGCCAAAGTTGTTATCGGTAACAATTCCTGCCTTACCTCCTGTATACCATTCAGCATTTATTCCCTCGCTTAGTAGTGTTGCCCAAAGAATTATTGCTGAAAATTGCTCTCCAAACGATAAAATATAGTCTCTCACTCTAGGGGTTACTTCGCCAATAACCCTTATAGCCCATAGTGTTTTGGATAGCTTATCTAGTAACCTAGATATTTCAATATATGCTCTTTCGAAATAAGGTGATTTAGCGGCACCAGCTAATACACTCCTATGTTTTTCAGCAAGAGATTTCAATTCCTCTTCGAAATCGTTTTCAGCCCTACTCATTTTAGTGAGGGCATCTGTAACCCCTTTCATAGCCGAAACTACAGCTACAACACTATAACCTTCACTTAGAGTTTCGGAAATAACCTTAGCAACTCTCCTGTAATCTTCAGAATACTGAAGTATTGATCCACCAAATTTTTCAACCACAATCCTCATTTATTCACCACCTTAGCTGCAATTAATGCTACATCGCTTAGAATGATGAGTGCTGTTGGCTTAGGACCTCCACCAGGACCTTCAATAACCGTTTTCAGTCCTCCGTCGGACTCTACGACTACGAGATTTCTTGAACCACTAACCTTTGCCATATACGAGTCTGCTTTGACGCGTTTAGGTTCTACACGTGCCTCTCCTGTTAATCTATCGTATGAAGCAATGTACTTTATCATGTAACCTTCTCTCTTAGCCTTGAGAACCTCGTCTAACGTAGTTTCCCTTAAGGAAACCTTTACTACATTATGTATGGGTATGTGGTTCCCTAAAACCCCCGATATTATCGATATTTTAGCTGCTGGATCCCAGCCGTCAACATCTAATGAGGGATCTGGTTCGGCATAACCTTCAACTTGTGCTTTCCTTAGTGCTTCTTCAAAACCGATTTCTTCCTCATACATTTTGTTTAATATGTAGTTTGTTGTTGCATTTATAATGCCGTAAACTTTCTCAACTTTTCTTCCAAAATATCCGTATCTAAGGTAGTCTATAAGGGGAGTTCCTGCCATAACGGTTGCTTTAAATCTAAACTCGACATTGTTTCTCCTAGACTCTTCAACAATTTCGTTAAAGTATAAGGCTAATGGTCCTTTATTCGCTGTAACCACATGCAATCCTCTCTTAAAAGCCTCAAGTAAATGTGTTTTAGCGGGTTCCCCATCAACATAGTTGCTTGGCGTTACTTCAATGACTATGGTTTCTTCCGGTTCTAAACTATCAAATGCCTCTACGGCCTTTACAAACTTCTTAACACCGGAAACGCTGATTTTGGCTAGGCTACCTCTGGGTACTGTTAGTAGCTTTAGAAGTTCGTTTTTTGAGAACCCATTCTTCCTAACTATTGTTCCTGAAGAATCAGCTAAACCCACAATTTTAAGATTTAGTCCATGCTTTTTCCTTAGAAATTCGCTGTAATTTAGAATTTGCCTTACAAATTCTCTTCCAATATTTCCGAAACCTATAACACATATGTCAATAGGCATCA
>CAZGLL010000054.1:0-4280 GCA_964526225.1 uncultured Desulfurococcales archaeon
AGCACCAGCAACATTAGGAGTACCGGCTTCAAACTTCTCCGGAAGATTAGCCCACTCCACAGCCTCCAAAGTCACATCCCTTATTGTTCCGCCACCACTCATTCCCGGCTCCATTACTCTAAGGAGATCCTCTCTACCCCATAGTACTCCTGTCCCCATTGGTCCAAGCATTTTATGGCCGCTAAATGCGAGGAAGTCAACGTCTAATTCCTTAACGTTTATTGGCATGTGAGGTACGGCTTGCGCGCCATCGGCAATAACTACTGCTCCTACTTGGTGTGCTATTTTCGCAATTCTTCTAACATCATTTATTGTTCCAAGAACATTAGACATCAAAGAAACAGCAACAACCTTGGTTTTCTCCGAAATTTTGTTTTCGAAATCTTCCATATCTAAAGTGTAATCGGGTTTAATGTCGACGTATTTTATTTTTGCTTTTTTTATTTTTGCTATGTTTCTCCATGGTAGCATGTTGCTATGGTGCTCCATTACTGTTAAAACAATTTCATCACCCTCACCAACATTAAACAAACCCCAAGAATAAGCAATAAGATTAATAGCATCCGTCGTATTGTAGGTAAATACTACTTCGTACCATGACTTCGCTCCTATGAATTTCGCTATTACCTCATGTGCTTCCTCATACATTTCAGAAGCTTCCTGACTCAAAGTATGAAGACCCCTATGAACATTAGCACTAAATTCCCTATAGAATCTGACAATGGCATCAATAACTACTTTAGGTTTAAGCGTTGTAGCGGCATTATCAAAATACACTAATGGTTTACCATAAACTTTTCTTTCAAGAACTGGAAAGTCCTCCCTTATTCTGTAAGGATCTAACACTCTCTATCCCCTATAAGCTATCCAAAACTAAACATGTAATAGTATTTAACGCTGTTTAATAGTTACAGACCATAACAAAGTTTTCAGACGAGATAAACAACGTTAATAAGACATTCTACCTGTAAATGTTTCCTATCTAATAGCATCAACACTAACTACTTTCGAAGAGCTATCTACCTATACTAATGAACTCTCATAACCTAATCATCTAACACTTATAATAAATTACCACATGATCTACAGTTATAAGGAAATATTTTTAACGTAATGCTTTAAAATCCTAATTGTCATTTGTCGTAGATGTTTACTGTGTAAAGCTAATTGCTTCTTGCGTAGCATAAGCAACCTTAGCACCGGTAAGATAATTAATGCTAAAGTAAGCACATATGCTCCTATGGAATAACCCGTTATTGCTAAATGTATTGCTAACACATATGTTGCAAAGTAGAATACACTGTTTAATGCTAAACTGATAAATTCGAAAATAAAACTTGCAATAGTATCCCTACTAATGTAAACTAATGGTATAAAGCTTACTAGCGCTAATAGCCCAATAGCTATTACCCACTTAGTTACATGTGATGTAAGAAAGTAAAACGATAAAGCATTTATCTCTTCAGGAGATGCATCATACTCGTACTTTATGGATGATAGGAAAGCGAAATAATATCCTATTGATCCGAAAACTCTTAATCCATTAAACATTCCGAAAAGTATTGTTACTAAAACTACAGGTTTAAAATACTCAATAATATATTCCTTAACCATTTTTCCCGATGTAAAATCTGATATAAGCATGGGAATAAGTGTTAAAACTATAAGGTAAAATATGGGATTAAGGCTAAGATACTCCTTAGTTGAAAGCTGTGGTGGAGCACTCCAAATAACCCTTACCCTCTTGGAGAAATACTTAGTTACCATGATGAAGTCGGAAAGAGCATAGTTCAATGTTTCACTAACTATGTTTTCATCTTTTTCTAAATAGTTAAGAAAGGGTACCTTAACTGCTGGTAAAACCATAAAATTGTCGATTAAGTAGCTTAAAGCTAAAACAACTATAAACGCTATGGTTACTACTGCTCCGATCTTTTCCTTATAGGTTAAAGGCAATCTCTATCTACTCCTTTTCAATACTACTCCAAACACTATTAAACAGTACATCTATAACTTAAGATTTACTTTATAGTAGGAAGAGGGATAGTGGCTTGGGGAAGCCAAAGTTACTTATTTCCGTATGGTATCCCGACGAAGTCCTACCTGCTTTAAGAGGCGGGGCTGATATAATAGATGTTAAAAATCCTTCTAGAGGAAGTTTAGGAGCGCCATCGTTCAAGGTGGTTAAGGAAATTGCTGAAAAATTCCGTGGAATTAGAGAGTTAAGTGCTGCGGTAGGCGATGTTACATGCTGTCCTGAAATGACAGCGTTAGCGGCTTATGCTCTTTCAAAGTTAGGTTTAAACTATGTTAAAATAGGGTTACAGGTTGACAATGAAAAAGACGGCTTAGAAATAGTTAGGGAAGTTGTTGAAACAGCGGGTTCGCTAAGTAAGGTTATTGTAGTAGGGTATGCTGATTATGAAAGAGCAAAAGCTTTACCACCACTTAAAGTTGTTGAAGTAGCATATAAAGGCGATGCACACGGAGTAATGATAGATACCAGAATAAAGGATGGCCTAACCTCCCTAGATATTCTTTCAATGAACTACATTAGAGAATTTGTAGGGAAAGCGAAGGAAGCAAACCTACTAAAGGCTTTTGCTGGAGGCTTAAGAAAAGAGCATTTAGACAAAATCTTAAACTTAGACTTTGACGTAATCGGTTTTAGAACAGCAGCATGTGAAAATGGAAGGCTTGGAAGGATTTCTGAAAGGAAAGTTCGTGAATTGAAGCAAATAATCGAGAGTTTTCAGAAGCAAACATTTTGAAGCGCTTTTTCATAATATTTGTTTATAATCACTTTTCGCTTCAGACCTATGACCACCCAAAGCTCATTACGGTCTCAGCGACTTCCTCATCTCTATTCAAGAGCAAATCCCAGAAATCAGCAGTTACCAATAAATTCATCTTTCCTAAAAGGAT
Source organism: uncultured Desulfurococcales archaeon (assembly GCA_964526225.1). Lineage (GTDB taxonomy): Archaea > Thermoproteota > Thermoprotei_A > EX4484-217-1 > EX4484-217-1 > DRYM01. Next base: position 2,926 of record CAZGLL010000054.1, read on the forward strand.
TTAGCCATAAATTTACACTATCCAATAATTATCAACAACTAAATAGCCCTTAACTTTAAATCCACTCTTCAACCAAGAATTCTAAATACGGGGTTAGTTCCTATTGACCAGTGTAGGTAGTGGAAGCTTAGATGAAATTAGGAAAGCATTGAAAACTATGGATCTTGGGAGGAAAATAGCTTACTCAATATATAAGCTCAATAGTGAAATATCCAGAATAGATAGGTTCCTTCATAGTTTAAAGAATCGTGAAAAAGAGCTCTATAATGCGGTTATCGAAGCCAAGATGCGTGGCGATGAAATAAGGGCTTCCATTTATGCTTCAGAAATTGCTGAACTAAGAAGAATCATAAGAGTGCTTGAAATGTCAAAAATTTCTCTCGAAAGAACACTATTGAAACTAAGGACTATTCATCAACTAGGTGATGTTGCTAAAGCAGCTACACAAATAGAGCCTATGATACGTGATGTTAAGAAATCCTTAGGTAAAGTAATGCCTGAAATATCATGGGAACTTGAAGGTGTAAGAGAATCTCTTCTAACAGCAGTTTCCGAAATAGCGTCTTATAGCATTGGAGAGTCATCTACCGAAACTCCATTTACCATGTCTTCGGAGGCAAAAAGTGTTCTTGAGGAAGCAAAAAGGGAGGCCGAAAGGAGGGTTAAGAAAAAATTCCCTAAACCATAAGGTTTCTTTTGTAATCGTTCATTACGTTTAGAATACACTATTTACACACATAACTAACTTTAGGAAGAATTAATAAAGTAGCTAACAATATATTCTCAAAGGGTTTTGCTTATGAAAATTGATGGAATTGAAGTTGAAGAAACTTTTGCAGAAGCATTCCCAATGTATGCAGCGAGAATACTAGTAACTGCGAAAGACTATAAGTGGGCTGAAATAGCCGGTTTAGAAGCAACAGGCTTCGGATCTTCAGTAATAATGTCACCAGCAGAATCTGGAATTGAAAGGTTTGTTCCACCGGAGAAAACACCCGATAAAAGACCTGGAGTTCTAATTCAAATATTTCAAAAAAGCTATCCAGAATTGAGGCAACAGGTTATTGCTAGAGTTAGCCAATGTATTTTAACAGCTCCGACAACAAGAGCTTTTGATGGACTACCTCAAGCTAAGAGAAAAATGAGAATTGGAAGTGTAATAGCGAAGTTCGGAGATGGATTCGAAAAGAAAGTAAAAATGTTCGGTAGAGATATGTGGGTAATTCCTGTAATGGAAGGGGAATTCATGATAGAAGAAACGATAGCAGCAGTAAAAGGAGTTGCCGGTGGAAACCTCTTTATCCTAGCTGAAAACATGGATGCAGGTCTTGAAGCAGCAGTAAAAGCTGTTGAAG
>CAZGLL010000055.1:0-3982 GCA_964526225.1 uncultured Desulfurococcales archaeon
TTACCGATAAGAAAGTCTATGTTGTAGAGGCTAAAGTTAAACCTAAACATGAAGACGTTGGAAGACTCCTAGCTAAGGTAGATGTTGTGAAGAAGCATTATAAGGATAAGGAGGTTATAGCGATACTTACGGGAACGTTGATCGGAAGAGAGGTTGAAGAGTATGCGAAAGAAAAAGTGTAAAAGTCTATAACTACTAAATGAATCTCTCGTACTAAGATCTGTATTTCTTTAGAATTTTTGAAAGAGGGTTTTCAGGTTCACTGTAAATGATTATTTTCTCTTTATGCCAATCCCTAATTATTAGCTTAGCTGCTTCCTCAATATTTGGCTCCTTAGTTCTCCTATAAATCCATCCTCTTTTTAAAGCGAGCTTTTCTAGGAAAACATAGGGGTCATAGGCTTCAACTTTGTAAACACCAGGTAGTAGTTTAGGGTAATTTTCCATTAGGAACCTTATGAATGCAACAGCGGGTTTAATAGGGTCTCTGAATGAGTTTGGTTCTTTACCCCTAATTATTGCGAAAACGTCTTCACCTCTAGGAGGGATTACTCCAGGAGTGTCGATAATATATATTCTCGGATCAACCTTGTATAATTGAACGTGTGTCGTATATCCTGGAGAGCCAGGTACGGGGCTTGTTTGCGCGGAATGCTTACCTTTTAAAGCATTTATTATGCTTGACTTACCAACTTTAGGATAGCCTATGACTGAAGCAATAATTTCTCCCTTGTCAACAAGGCTTTTAATTTTGGTTCTTAAAACTCTTGTTCCCAAATGGCCTCTAGCGCTAATGTAAACTGTAGGGTGCCCTTGGTCTTCAAATATTTTCTTCCACTTTTCAACAACAATTCTGGGAACGAGATCTGCCTTATTAATAACTATCAGTAGCTTCTTACCTACACTACTAACGATTCTTTCTAAAGCACGGGATCTGGTAATGTCAGGAACTCTAGCATCAACTACTTCTAAAACAACATCGGATTTCCTAACTACCTTACGGATTTCCCTCCAACCAGCATATATCATTGCTTAAACACTAACACCTCCCTATAAGAGCCTTAGAGCTAAGCTCTTAGAAAAACTCTGCTAGTGGAGCTGAATTACTGTAGCACTAAAGAGCAGTTTTTAAGCTATTGGAAATAATTTCAGCTAATCCTTAAAAAATGGAAGCGTTTTCCAAAACTCTTCAGCTAAAAATTCACAATAATTTTCATTTCTTATGAACTCTGTAAAGAGTTACCTCAACTTCTCCAGTATATTTTTTAAGAAACTGTAAAGCCTTGAATCCCAGTAAAACTTGTCCATCAGCTTTTTTAACAATTGCTGCTCTAATTTTGCCTTGATCAGTAAATATTTTTGATTCGAAATCTTTTGGAGAAGAGATTATGAATAAGAAAGAATTCTCATATCCTCTTAAAGGTATTCTTGAAAACATTTCTCTAATATCTATTCCGTCAACCTTAAATTTACTAATACTCTCTATTCTAGAGTTTAAAATAATGTTTGATAAGAACATGGGGTCTGATAGTTTAACGCTCATACTGTTTAATTCTAGAGTATCTATTGTTAATGTTTCACCACCTTTCTTAACAGGTTCTTTCTCTTCAACACCAATAGTTTCTACACCTAACGGTTTAACGTGTTTTTCAAGAATCCCTTCAGCAACTGGTTTACTAAGTATTGTTTCAAGAATTCTCTTCAGCTTAAGCAATTCTGTTTCACTAATAGTTGTTCCTTCAGAAACAATACCTAACGCTTTAAAAACATCATCAGCACTCTTACCAATAACAGCTTTTAAAGCCTCAGCAAGCCCTGATATGTCGTATACCCTAGGTTCCTTACGTATTTTAGCAGCATCCCCAACTGTTTTCCCAACAACACCTAGAAGGGTATGTGATGGAGGTATCATTAGAATATATGCTAAAGCATATACTGAACATGAAATTATATGAAGTAAACTGTGTTCCCCAAGAATGAATATTGCGTTTCCAAAAATGTCAGCTAAGGAGAAAACTACAATAGCTAATATTGTTCCTTCAATAGAACGTTGCATGAGGCCTTCTCTAAACCTTGATGTTAGAATGGGGGCAAGAAGAACCAAGGTTATAATGTCAAGCACAAAGTAAACAGTTGAAGTAACGAACGTAACTATAGCTTCAGGCTTCAAATAGGGTGCTTGGGTTTTGAAAACGAAAAATACGAAGTAAAGCCAAACTATAGCAGGCAACCCATACGTTATAACCCAACTGTACACTTTATCTTGGGAAGCAAGAGACTTTAAAAGATTATGGCTTTCAAAAACAGCTATAATTAGTGAAGCATAAAGCGGTAAGTACGAAGCAACATTGAAGAAGTGATGTATTATCCAGAAAATACCGTAAGCTTCACCAACAACGTAACCTAAAACGTAAATTAATGCCGCAATAGCTTTTAAACCTATGAAAACCATTACTCCCGTAAAGAATCTTCCGAAAGAACTTGAAAACCCGTAGAAAACACTTGTCCTAAGCCATGAAATAAAGGCTATAATAAGTATTGTTGCTAAAACAAGTTCTCCAATAGTGAATTCTAAAGTGTAACCTGCCGATGTTATTGTGAGAACGTTTTTAGTGAAGAAGTATTGAACAATAAGGAAACCGGCTACTGTGAGAGAAACAACTAAATATCTTCCATCCAAAACTTCTCTATCCAATAATGTTTATCCTCAACCATTGTCTTACGAATTTATATTTAGGTTTTCCCTAATAAGTCTTCATTAAAACTACATTGGAAATTAAGAACATTATAAACATAGTATTTCGATAATTTTATTAAGGAAAAGATAACACACATCTAACACTACTAATTGCTAATCTACTAAAGGTATAACTTTTTCAGCAAAAACTTCTAAGGGCTTTATTGATTCCACATCTTTAAAGTATATTATGAACTCTTCAACACCAGCCCTAATATATTCCCTTATTTTACTAACGATTTTATCTGGTGTTCCTGTTAGGGAATTTCTCAAAAACTCCTCTACTGAAAACCCTAATGCGTATAATTCATTAACGAATTTTCTAAGTTCATCTTCGCTTTCAAAAATAGCAGCTGTTATCGCTATTGTCTTCTTTATTTCATCACAGTCTCTTCCAATTTCTTTGCAGTGTTTTTCGAGAACAGCAATTTTCCGTTTAAACTCCTCGGGTGTTCCGAAGAAATTAGATTTATCAGCATGTTTAGCTATTATTTTAGCCATTATTTTTTCTCCAAAACCACCAACCATTATTGGTGGGTGAGGTTTCTGCAAAGGCTTAGGGTAGTTTATTGCACCATAAACCCTATAGTATTTCCCCTTAAACCATGTTTCCTTATCAACCCACATACTCTTAATTATCTGTAGTGCTTCATCAAGCATTTCAAGCCTCTGCTTAAGCGGTGGAAACGGTATTCCGAATCTTTGGAAATCCTCCCAATACCAGCACGCTCCTATTCCGAATTCCAACCTACCCCCCGATAGCACATCCAACGTAGAAGCCATTTTAGCCAAAACAGTAGGATAACGATAAAGATTACATGTAACTATTGTTCCAAGCCTAACCTTAGAAGTCACCCCAGCAAGATAAGATAGAGTAGTCCAAGCCTCATAAACCGGGTGATGGCGCACTTCAGGATACGTTATGAAGTGGTCGTAAAGCCAAATACTAGCGTAACCTAATCTTTCAGCTTCCCTAGCAACCCTAACAATTCTACCAGCATCTTTATCATCACCTTTAAGATCAAGCCTCCACCCTTGAGGAACAATCACACCGAATGAAACCATCGGAGAAAACACCTCTATAAGTATCAGTAACTCGGAGAAATATATAATATAGGGCCTCAAAATTCGGAGAAAACACTATGGAAACTTTGAAAAAACTTTAATATCGAATTTTTCCGTGTTATTTACTCGGAAAACTTAAAACACAAGCTTGAAAAATAAAAGTTTAAATTTAGGTGGTAA
>CAZGLL010000056.1:0-3662 GCA_964526225.1 uncultured Desulfurococcales archaeon
TCAATTGATTTTAAAGTAATGTTTCTCATATCATAAAGTTTCCTCTTATCCATTAGGGCTATTGTCATTCTGGAAACAATATCGTCACCGTATTTTAGTTGAGGATTCAGCGTAAATCCTTCATTTAAAGTAGTGCCTGTACTCAAATCAATAAGGTATCCAGCTATTTTTGTTGTTCCAATATCAATAGCTAAGCCTAAGGGTTCGAAATGATATGTATCGACTCTATAGACTATTTCTCTATAAGCCATAGTAGTGACTTTACCATTTAATTTAACGTTAGCTATCTCTCTTGCAGCAACATAGCTTAAATACTTAGCACCAACTTTTTCAAGAATAAGCTTGTCAAAAGGTTTGGGATATTTCGGGGTTTCAAAGGTTTTCCAGGAAATCCATGGTTTAACGGGAACTTTAATTTCAATAGTAGAAATTGTTGGTAAAGCTATAGGTTCTCTATAAGGTATTTCAACAATAGTGTCACCAAACACTGTTGCTTGACAAGCTAGCCTAAGGCCTTCGTGTAAGATGTTTAGTAGTTGCTCATTTGATGTAGGTTTACTAAGTTTCCCCTTAACTATCTTGACTCTGCATTTACCACAAATTCCTAAACCTCCGCATGGAGATGGAAACCATGGAATGGCTTTTCTTATAGCCTCAATTAGCAATGTTCCTTTACTAACATCTACTGATACATTTTGAGGTTTAATAATTACCTTTACCATTTTACTCTTTAAACTCCTCATTAGCTTTTCTAACAACTTTAACTATTAACTCAAGTTTTTTCTTAGCTATTTCGTAAGCTTCCTCCTCTATAACTTCTCCTGTTCTAAGAGCGCCGAAACCGCAATCTGCTGAAATAATATTTACTCTTTCCCCAAACTTATTAAGAATTCTTGACAGTAGCGAGTATGTTTCCTCGAAACTTTCAACTCTAAGCTTCTTGGAGCTAACTATTCCTGGGCTGAGTATTTTATCGTGTTTTTCAAGTAGGTCTTTGGTGAAAACTTCAAGGTTCTCTGGGGAGTCCTTAAACTCATGGTTTAAAACGTTTAAAACATCCGCTTCGGCAAGTATTTCCGGAAGCCTCTTGGGAAGCTTTCCGCAAACATGTGTTCCCCTAATTATACCTTTAAGCTTCGCTGGTTTAAGAACTCTTGAATAAACTTCTACTATGTCTTCAGTTCTATATCCGTACAATATTATTCTTCGTCCAATAATGTTCGCAAGCATAGGTTCGTCTATAACAATGAATTTATAACCTAAATTAACCATTTGCTTCACAAAAGACCTAACATACTCTGCGAAAAAGTTTAGTACAAGATCCTTTTTAGCCATAGCTGTTGCCGTAAGACTTGCACTTTCAGAAAGATATATTCTTGAAGATAAAGTGAATGGTCCAGTTATAGGTGCTCTAAGAACCCCATTAAACCCGATTTTCTCTGAGATCTCCGACACAATCTTTGCCTCAGGAATTTCAGCAGTAGGAGGCTTTATGTCACGAAGAACTTTTTCGTAAGCAAAGTATCTTGAACCCTTCAAGGAAATTATTCCAGCTTTAACTAATGGTTCAAGATATATTTCTATAAAGCTTCTCATTTGAGGATATGGTGGGATATCAATACCTAAATCGATAAGATCTTTAAATACCTTCCTAACGTTATCCCAACTATGTGTTAAAGGAAAACTACCTACATGGCTTGTAACGAGTTTTTTAAATAACACCTTCGATAACCTATTAACAGTAAATTTTTGCGCGACAAATAAACCTTCATTTGGTTCTATTATTAAGGCTAAACTAAAAATAAGTTTTCTCTCATATGGAACAATAATGCTATGTAGAAACTTCTAAATATTACCGTAACAGTTAGTTCACCCCAAAGCAACGGTTCTGTTAAAACATGACATCTTATAAAGGTTGCCGAAGGAGCAGTTTAGAAATTATAATGGATGTTCTTAAAACATGTTCATCAGGAGCAACTGTTTCCCAAATACTTAGAGTATCAAATTTGAACTATAGGCAAGTTCAGAGGTACATTAACTTCATGGTAAAGAGAAAACTCATCAAGGAAATTTTAGTAAATCGTAAAAAAAGATATTACATAACGAAATATGGTGCTAAGGTTTTAAAAGCTTATAATAGCTTAAATGACATAGTTAATAGTAGTAACTTTGAGAAAATTCCTGATGTAGAAAAATACGGTTTCACATACAAACACGGAAGCCTCGTTGTAAAGGAGCTTGGACTTCAAATTTCTAAGTATGAAATCTATGCTAAAATAATTTCAGCTTCGCTAAATGGAATTACTAAAACAAAGCTTCTATACGTTTTGAAAACAAATACCCCATGGCTTAATAAGTATCTTAGAGAGTTAATGAAGAAAGAAATGGTTATTAAAGAAAGAATAGATGGTGATAAGAGAGTTAAGGGTTTATTTAGAGCTACAAATAAAGGCAGGTATTATCTAAAGAGGTATAGTGAGCTAAGGAACATTTTCAAACGATGAAAGGGAGTGTTACGTGAATAAGGACGAAAATGTCATAATTTCCTTACTCTTCTTTATCGTAACGTTCCTAGGTTCAGCATTAATAGTATATGTTTTGAAAATAATAGGCTTAGAGGAAGTTTATGAAGCATATTTAGTTCCTTATTGGCTAATTGTAATATACATCTTCATAAAAATTGAGGGAAGAAAGTTTGGAGAATACGGTTTTTCATTATCAATAAAAGTTCCGTATGCTACTTTTTCAGCATTTTTAGGATTCGTTCTTATATTTCTTGCATTAACCTCAGGTATGTGTTTAAGAATATACGAGGTTTATGTGGTTAGTGATTTTTACGTAGCAAGTTTGATAACGTATTTCGTAATAATCTTTATTTCATCTCTTGGTGAAGAAGCTGTTTTTCGAGGGTATCTTCTATTTAAGCTTTCTGAGTCGTTAGGTATGAGAGCATCGATACTTATTGTTTCTCTCCTCTTCTCCCTCCTGCATATCTCAAATCCCGGCTACAATGTTATTTCATTTATTCAGCTATTTCTTGCAAGCATATTATTATCGGTAATGGTAGTTTATGGGGGGAACATAGTTTACCCAGTATTATACCATGCTTTTTGGAATTATGCGCAAGTAATACTGGGCTTCCCTGTGAGCGGCCATGAATACGAACATTCTATTTTCAAACTAAACTATAATGTACCTAACGATATAGTTACCGGAGGAGAATTTGGTCTTGAGGGAAGTGTTTTAGGATTAATGGTTACTTTTCTCGGATTAATTATTACTAAGAAGTTTTTCCTTAAACGTTCAAAGTAAATGGCACGCTACGTAGTGGTTGTTCCCAACATATTTTAGCTTAGGTTCCTCCCGGCTACAGCGCTCAAATGCTAGGGGGCATCTTGGATGTAGTTTACATCCGGGGGGAGGATTTATGGGGTTTGGTACATCGCCTTTAAGGATTATTTTTTCTCTCTTCATTTGAGGCATTATTGTAGGTACCGAGGAAAGTAATGCCTTAGTATATGGATGTAAGGGATTTTCGACGAGTTCGTTCACTGGTGCAATTTCAACTATCTTTCCGAGATACATTACTGCTACTATATCGGAGATAAGTCTTGCAACAGCTAAGTCATGCGTTATGAAAAGCATTGTTAAGTTAAAGTCCT
>CAZGLL010000057.1:0-3390 GCA_964526225.1 uncultured Desulfurococcales archaeon
ACATAGTTTCTAGCTAAAGCTTCAAGAAAAGTGCTTGTAACAGCCTCAATCGTAGCCTCTATATCAGCCTTTCTACAAACATGGCACCTCCACAGAAAAGAAAACAAGCATAAACGAGCATATGACATAGAACTATACATGGTACCATAGCCAATAATGTATTCTTCAGAGCTTGCAAATGAGAGATCGAGAATCTTAGAATGATGTTCATCTTCGTGTTATTGTATGCGTGTCTTGAATGATTAGTTCCGAGACAAGTTTCCTAAGTATGAATCTGTTATATCCATGCCTAGGTCCATTCCTTACTATATAATTTTTGAGTTGCTTCAAGAACTCATTAATATCCCCATGAGCTTTATGTGCTGCCTTCTCTATGGGCATATAGTCTGCTAGTGTATTAATTATGTATTTTAGCGCAAGAATTTCTTTTATGGTATTCCTTAAGTTCCTGCAGGATTCCATGAGGCTATTCACATCCTCTCTAGGACTGGGCATTGTAGTTAGCTTACTGATCCTTTCTTTTATCATTTCTTTGGCTCTATCCATTATCTTTCCAATGGTCTCTAAACATATTTTCATAAATTCATTGAGGAATATAGGGCTTGGAGACTTAGCTTTAAGTGCATGCTCAATATCCCAGTATACTGGTGGAAGTTCATGAAATCTATTCTGCAGAATCTTGGTAGCTATATCGGTTAGCTCATAGTACTCTCTGCGGAAGAAGTCTAGAAGCTCCCTATTTGATGGTACGACTAGACCTGCATTTCTACGCCAAACTATCACGTAGGGTATATCAGTCTCCATAAAGTCTCTAATCTTCTTACCAGCCCCATCAATAATCTTTAAATGCATCTCTAGCCTTTTACCTATCCACTTGTGTTTGAAGAATCTTTCAACAAGCTCTCTAAGCGAGAATCTGACCAAAGGAACACCTCTCTCGATGCCATACCTGAAGTCGGATATTCTCAGCCATGTAAACCACTCATTAATCCACCAATCTTTAAACCCGATATCCGCAAGGTTTTTCCGATAGTAGTCAATAACATGATTAATTGTTACTTTAGGCACATAGTCCATTAAATTAACAATAATTCCCCATATGATACCGAATTTTTCGTGGAGAAGCCTCTTGAATGCAAGCCAGTCATCAAAATACTCAGGCCGACCACTACAGCATAAGACAATATCTATATCAGCAACTTCATCGGAATCCAGCGATGAACCTCCAATACCAATATATTCGACAGTTAATGGAAACCTACCACTATTGAAAAGCTTAGCTTTATGAATAACATGATCGAGTGCTCTGAGAGCATCACGACACCTAATAACGTTACCTAATAAACGCTCTAATTCACTAAATGCCAAAGCAACACCCACACTATATAGTACTTGATATTTATAAAAAGGCTGTCACACCATGTTCTGTCAACTAGGAAAATAATCCTGTAGTCACGTCTTTAAAATTTATGAAATCTTCTATCATTCTAAATCCTATAGATATGTAAGTATTATTGTGTGATGACTGAATTTACTACCGAACTATATAGTTGCCTCTTCACCCTTCCTTAGAGCTAGTACGTGGGTCTAGGAGAGCACTTCAGATTATGTCATCACAAGCAGTGGGAGTTAAGTAGCTAAATTCCTGACTAGGTTACCTGTAAACCTAGTACTGAAAGTGAAACCCAGTCTCTTTGGTAAAAACTTAATATTTATAGTCGTAAACACATAGTGGTGGTAATTTATGCCTGCCGATAAAAACTGGAAATCTGTCTTGGAAGAGATAAAGAAAAAGACGGGAGAACTTGTTGACTCTGCACCAGAGTTGTCTAATTTCCTAAAATATGTCCATACCGCTGAAGAATCGAAGGCTCTTGATACTAAAGTAAAAGAGCTTATCTCCTTGGCAATAGCTGTGGCTGTACGTTGCGAACCTTGTATTCTCTGGCACTGTGAAGCCGCTATTAACGCTGGGGCAACTAAAGAGGAAATCCTTGATGCATTGAAAGTCGCTGTGGTAATGGGTGGAGGGCCTGCCTTAATGTATGCCATAAAGGCGTATGAAATAGCGAAAGAATTTCTCAAGAAGTGAATCCCCAATATCCATTTATAGAATAAGTAAGTATCCTAATTTTTATCTACTTAGTAGATAGCCGTTTCTCCCTAGGTGTTCATTCTAGTTATTTTGTATGGGTTCATGGTCGCACCTAGGGAGTTCCACCTCGCCTCAGTATCATTGGGTCATGGGTGGCTGTCGAGGGCAACGGCACGGCCCTCCCATCTACAGGACTACCCCCTACGGGGCTTGGAGCATTGCTCCCATCACCCCATAGGACTTTGCTTCGATACAAAAAGGATGCAATTTGAAATATTAAAAGGTTTCTGCCTCAGAGTAGCATTAATACTAACACCGATACTCACTCAGGCACTAACAAGAGTAATCAACAAGGAAGAGCTGAAACCAAAACACGTTATAGGAGGTACGTTGGTCTCTGCGAGAATAGCGCTAGCATCGATATAAGGATATCAAAGCAAGTTTCACTAGTTAGGCTTAACTACCTAGTAGGAAGTTACCACATATTAATAAGCCCTCAAGAAGGGGTAATGAGTAATCATAGCGCTCCCAACCACTTTACTGGTTAAAAAGATATTTTATTCTAAACTAGGGACAATAGCTAACTTATTTAGGTTAGATGAGGCCTCGTTTAACTCGTTCAGGTGCTTAGGCGTACACCTTGACGCTTCTATGACTTTATAGGTTAAGGTTTAGTGCTTCCTTAGCTGAAATGCCCATTATGTCCTTAACCCTTTAGTTATTTCAGCAAGAACAAGTTGCTCATCTAAGGATTTAGTAGCACCAACTAAGTCCTTAGGCAACATTTAGTTTTGTTTCTCATGAAGTCATCATTGTTTTCGTTGAGGCTTAGTAGTAATTTTAATTTATTCAAACTAGTTTTCTCTATTGCTTTAGTAATACTTAAAGTAATACTAAACCGAATGGGATAAAATACATGCATGAGGTAACCTAAATACTTCCTCATAGGTCAGTTATAAAAGAGAATGTAAAAAATCATGAGTGATTAAAACACTTTAAAGAGATAAAAATATTTTTTCGTACTTAAAGAGTGTTTGGGGTGTTGTTATCTGAGTTCTGTTGCAGAATATTGGAAGAGGAGAAGAGGTTTCATCTTAGCTGCGATAGGTTCTGCGATAGGTTTAGGAAATATCTGGCGATTTAGCTGGCTCTGCTATAGAAATGGCGGTGGTGCGTTCTTAGTACCTTACATAATATTTCTGTTGGTTTTCGGTATTCCGTTGATGATTCTAGAGTTTATGCTAGGATATTACTTTAGAGGTGCAACACCTAAAGTCTTTAGGAAGATTAAGGAG
>CAZGLL010000058.1:0-3022 GCA_964526225.1 uncultured Desulfurococcales archaeon
GATAAAGGAGCTTCCATTAAGCTCATTATTAAAGGCGTTACTAAGTAATTAGGTACTTTTATGTTGTCTAGAAGTTTAACGTTGCTTGTCTTTACTACGAAAACGCCCTCCGGCGAATGATCTTTGAACAACCCTTCCTCATAAATTACCCCCTTAACCTTATTATCTCCCTGCACGAATCCTCTTTCAAACATTGGTCTAACAATTATGTGTGGTGCTTTCCTAACGTAAGAACCCCAGAAAACATTTTCTCTAAGCTTAGCCCAGCTTATCCCATTAACACTATTTAGCACTTTCATAACCTTAGGGATAACCCTAATATCACGTACGTAAACACCTAGATTCCATTTTGAAATGTAGAACGCCTTTGACCTAAACTTATCTACAAAGGTTTCATCAACACTTACATGTTTGCCTGAAAACTCAGCTTTAACTTCCCTATACTCTTTAAGTGCTCCTTTAAAACCACGTTTACCTATTGTTTCTAAGATTCCCTCCCTAGCTAGGATATCGTTTATTCTAATAAGTTTCCTATAGTATGAGAAGCCATGATCTGAAACTAAAACAACAGTATCAGATATTTGAGATAATGTTTTAACAAGCCTATCTACTTCGGCAAAAAGCTTAGCTTCAAGTGGAACAGTCTCCTTTAAGAAGTCTTGTTCACATTTGTGAAGAATTACATCAGGTATTGGAAGTATTATTGAGAAGAAATTCCATGGCTCCTCATATGCGAGTTTTTCAACAATTTCCCTAAAGGCTGAAACGTATTTTAAATGGTACACCAAGGTTTCAAAGCATGTTTCACCATGCTTCTCCCTAACCACTTCAGCTAACATATTAGCATATTTCTCCTTACTCTTGGGATAACATTGAGGTTTAGAAATAAGGATTGTATGGGAGATTATTATGGACTTACTTACAGGCACTACAGGGTATCCGGGAATAGGATTAATCACAATAGACCTAATATCAAGCATAGATAGCATCTCATGTATTCTTGGATGCTCCAAATCCATGGCGGTATATAGTTTTTGCTCGAGAGATTCTGAATCAACATAGTCAAAAGCGAAAACACCATGTTTACCTGGATTAACGCCTGTTAAAATACTACTCCATGAGGGCGGCGTTGTTGGAGGAAAACATTCAAGAACATATTTGAACCCCTTATTGATAATACCCTCAATTACAGGGCAACATCCTTTATTTACGAGCTTATTAAGATAACTCCATGATAAAGCGTCTAATCCTATAACTGAAACTCTAATATTATCGGCCACAGCTACCACACTTCACGCAATACAACATTATTTAACTAGGAAGTAACATAAAGACTTACTTGGACAGGGCTTTGGAACACACGGATAAGGGAAGACTCATACATTTAATGCTAACTATCTTGTTATTTATCGTGTCATCAGTAGTTATTTCAACATATATGTCTTCAGCTGAGAAGAAAAGGCTAAACTACTCAATACTTACGTACAGTATTCCCGGACCCCTATTGGTGTTTCATGAAACCAGGTACAGAGATTTAAAAGGCATCCTCTACAACGATGGTAACTTAATTATCGATATTGTTTACTGTGGAGAAAACTATTGTTTAGTAAACATAGTTCTTAGCTTAAATAAGAGAGCTAAGGTTTTTAGCAAAGCTTTCACTAAATGATAATACCGTATATAGCGTTGATGGCAAGCCTTTAGGTATGTGGATATTTAGTTTACGTGATTTGAAAGCTAAATCAGGGTTTTAAGGAAGTGCTTAACCTTGGCAATAAACTACTATGGCAAAACTATTTACGGAAATCGCTTATTTTCAAGAAATTCATTAAAAGTTGCCCCTCGGAACCCATTGTCATTAGAACTGATAGATCTAGAGTAGAGCTTGAAACACAGTATGAGTACGATTTAAGCAGTAAATTGCTTAAGAGCGTTAGACTAAGTTTGTTTTAGCGATATTTTACTAAACGTGTTCAAAATACCATACCTAGATTTTATTGGTGAAATGTCTTTAGAAAGCTATAGTATTGCAAAGCCCTTGAAACTGAGAATTAATCTAAACACGACAGTGTTTAACGTGGAAGAAGCTTACCTTACATTGTCATCGGAAATTTATTTGAAACATTCCTCAGAAATCAGCGGAGAGCTAATTCTTAAGGGGAAAATCACACTTCACTTTGGTACATTACCTACATATTTTAGCAAGGTCTACATGAAATTCGATAAAAATATAGCGTAGTCATCGAAACACGTAAGATACCATTAAAGCCTGGGGAATAACTTATCTTAAATTGTAGTTGCCAAAAGAACTTGTTCCCGAAGATAGGTAGCTTAAACATAACATTAATTAATGATTTAGGGGAGCAGTTGATATCAAGAAGCATTACACTACAGCCTTAACTGAAACGTAGGGTTATGTTATGAGAGGATATGATGATTTCGGAAAAGTACTAGACCTGTCAAAGTTTCGGAAATCATAGTGGGTATTCCTTCGAGAAATCCAGCACATACAGTAGGTTATGCTCTTAAAGTTGATGTAGGGCTTAGAAAGTATCTTAGCTGTAAAAACTCTTTTATTGTTATTTGTGATGGCTTATCGAGCGATGGCACTAAAACACCTTTAGCAATAATTCCGAACACTAAATTGCGCGGTAAAGGAAGTGCTATGAGAACAATATTGGAGGTTGCAAACGAAAGTTCTGCTTTAGAAGTGTCGGTTTTAGTTTATAGCGATCTTAGATCTATTGTTCAGAATGGATACCTCTTCTATCATCAGTTGCTGAAGGATACGGCTTAGTGGTACTCTACTATAGGAGGCATAAATATGATGGAACAATAACTAATTTCGTAGCTAGACCATTAACAACCATGGCCTACGGTTTAGACATTAACTAGCCAATAGGCGGAGATTTCGGGTTAGATAAAGAGTTAGTAAGAATTTTGAACAGTTCTGAACTTTGGAGTAAAATACCTTGGACCCTGCTTTTTGGAGCGGACATATTAATAACACATACCGCATTAG
>CAZGLL010000059.1:0-2923 GCA_964526225.1 uncultured Desulfurococcales archaeon
CTACTATGATACTCTTGGTCAGTATTGCGGTAGCTATGTAGTAGGCATCGATAGCCCTAGGGTGAATTCTATCAGCTACATATAGAGCTAGGTTGAAGATTTCCTCCTCTTTCAATAGATTGAATTTTCTCGTTAAGCGAAGCAGCTTTTCGCGTTCTGCTTTGTAACCAAGCCTACGTGCTACAGCTATAAGCTCTACCTCGATTATCCTTGGCGCATAGAGTGGTAAACCTTCTACGCATTTGAGGAAGTTAATTGCTTTCTCATATCTCTCAAGGTTTCTATTAAATAGTGCGTCTATTAAGATGCTCGTATCAACAATAATCACTTCCTCATCTCCTCAAGAACCTCTATCGGGTTATCAACCTTAGGAGTCTCCTCCCTAAGCTTCTTTATGAGCTCTACAAGACCATGCGCTACCTTTTTCTCGACCCTAACAATAACCTCCTCACCCTCCCTGAGATCTAGTTTCTCTAATGGTTTTAGAACACCATTCTCATATCTAGCACGAACAATTCTAGCCATAGCTACACAGCCTCTACATAAATCTATAGAACTCAGTTTGATAAACTCATTCGCTAAGAGCAGATAGAGTTAAAACTTGTCGGCTCTTACCGAGTCATTCTAGATGTTAAAACTTTCATATTAGCCATCAATTAATGGCTTCTATAGCTATATGTTGATTATTGTCTCTGCATCGCTTTCATATTGGGCGATACGTTTTCTTTCATATTGTTCTGGTTCTCTAGGCTGGAGATCCCGGGTTCAAATCCCCACCCCACACCATAACTCCACAAGCTTCTCTAACGGTGCAACATACTTTCCCTCATGGTAGAGATAGTATTTGTTCTTGATTTTCTTAATGCTCTAAATAGGGGGCATGTTAACCCCGATTATATAAACTCAATCGCAAGGGATAATAGTTTCTGTTTGTCCAGCATTAAGGGATTAACTTGAGAAAGAATGCAAATCTGAAAACATACCTAAACATTAAATATTAAAGAAGGCATTCCAAAAAGGAAGAGAATTTCAACCTCTAATCAAGTGTTTACCTTCCCTGTACCAGTCGGGCTTATCCCACAGTCCTGCTTCTTTCTTTAGAGTGAAGTAGTGTATTATTTTCTTCTCTTTAAGAAATATTAGCACTACTTGGGGGTAACCGAATTCGCACTCAAGAACAAAAACAGTGTCTGCACCATAGTTTCTCACGCATTCCACGAACTCCTTATCCACATCTACTTTCTTACGCCACATATCCCCCCTAATACACTTAAACTCCCCAATATCCTTAGGCTCAATCTTGAAATCTGACCTAAAATGCTCAGAAACAACTTCGTAAACTTCTGCATCACCCCATTCCGAACTATGAACCTTAACAATAATCATACCTTCCGCCACTCCCCTTCAGACTATTCTGTTTAGTGCATACTTTACCACTTTTTCGACGTTTTTTGGGTAGTGCTTCAGATATTCTAGTAGTTTTTCTTTTCTGCATGGTTTTAGGAATCCCGCTGCTATGTAGCTCCATTCTTTAGAGTTGGGGTTTGAAGGTAGTGTTATGTAGAGTATGTCTAGTACTGCTCTTTCAACATCAGCTACGTTAAGGTTTCCAACTCTAGTGAATCCGAAGTTTAGGAGGGATTTACGTACCTTAAAGAACCTAACCTTGACCCCGCCAAAATCGTTTATCATATGCCTGAATATATCGTTAAACACCCATACAACCCTAGGCTCCTCATACGACACCCTCCTAAACCTAAGCGCCCACGAACCAGTAACAAACCACACAGCACCAACCAAATCAAGCGCTTCCCCTAGAGCAACTAAATCAGCACTGCCGCATTCCCCAGCAATCACCTTAGCAACTCCATCTAACCCCATGTTTTCTCATCCTCTTCTTCACAATATTTTCGTAAATGTATTCGCAAACCTTTTCCAAATCCTCCATGCTGTTGAAGTAGAATTCATGTGTTATGACCGGTAGGGAGTACATGTAGTATATTGCTTCTTCGAAAACTATGCCTCCAACATTTTTCTCGTAAATTTCCGCATCCATCGTAGCGGTAACCTTCATTTCCCCAATCTTCTTTCTCTCAAGGTCTATGAGCGCATCAATTATTTTCTCAACCACTCTCCTACCATACCTCCTAACAACATTTACCGGAGCATAATACTGATATCCTTCATGCCTACTCTTAGCAAGCCTAGGCTTACCCCTCATCAACTTAGGCATTATGGGACACCCCCGTTAAAGCCTTATCTCACCTGCTTTCTCGTAGTCTCTTCAGACCCCTCTATTCTATCTAGACTTTCAAATACTAAATAATGTCTGCTTGACTAACTGTTACCAACTTAAACATAGTTTGTTCTCCAAGGGAAAGCGCACGTCTTATATCCTCCTGAGTGCATGTGCCCGTTGAAAACGATTTTGGACTTAACTTTCTCCACGAACTCATAAGCTATTTTGGAAGCTGAAGACTCCTTCCTCATGAACGGGAATAATTCTAGCAAATAAGGTGTTTCACACATAAGCAGAACATCTAATTTTTCGCCTTTGAGATTCTCTGTAACCTCAAGAAACTCCTCTGCTCTCTTCCTAAGAACACCTTTCTTCCTTTTCCTCTTAGAAACGATTCCGTTTACACCAGCAATTCTTAAACCACATAATTACATATACTTCTTCGTCGCCTATGAGCATCGTGAAGTTTGTGTCGGGTCTAACGTTCCGTAAGCTTGTTAAAACATTTACGTTCTCATGGTTAATGCAATAAACACAACCCTATGGATATATGCTCATAGCAATATTCGCAACAATATCTATATCAATTATTAGAAGTGTAGGTAGGGAAAATTCTAAACATCACGGTTGGCTTCAACTTCGATTTAAAGGGTATGTTTTTCTAGGTTTTAGTTGTATTTTAAA
>CAZGLL010000060.1:0-2543 GCA_964526225.1 uncultured Desulfurococcales archaeon
CCTGCCGAGGTCATCACTCTACTATTAGTAGTGGTTTGTAGGGGTACTTTAATCTTTAATGTAGTAGTGAATAATATTAACCTACTTTTGTGTTTAATGAGCTTGGGTTTCAAGGAATGCATGTGTTTAAGGATGTTCCTAAGTTTAGTTTTTTCCATAAGCCTACTTTGCTTGAGAAGTTAGAGAAGCTTAGTGGAGAATTAGGTGTTGAAGTTTATGTTAAAAGGGATGACGCTATAGAGTTCGCTATGGGCGGTAATAAGGTTAAGAAGCTCGAGTTTATTGTTGGAGAAGCATTAGCTAATGAGCTTGAGAGGAAAGGTGCTAAACCATACGTTATCCCATTAGGTAGAGCTATTCCTACAGGTGTTTTAGGATATGTTGAAGCTTCTTTCGAAATAGCTAAGCAAGTAGAAGAGTTAGGTATAAAGCCTAAGTACATAGTTCACGCTAGCGGATTCGGAGGTACCCAAGCAGGACTTGTTTTAGGTTCCAAACTTGCTAAATTAGAAGCTAAAATTATCGGTATCGACATTATTGGGAAACCCGAGCTACCACAGAAAATACTTGAGCTAACTAGGGAAGCATCTGAGAAATACGGTTTCAAAGCTAATGTAGAATCGAAAGACATAATAGTTTACGACTACAGTTTCGGAGGCTATGGCGTATTATCTGAGAAAATAACTAAAATAATCGTTGATGTCGCTAGAACTGAAGGACTCCTTCTAGACCCTGTTTACACTGCTAAAGCATTCGCCGGTCTCCTAGACTTAATTGGGAAAGGTGTAATAGAGCAAGGATCCCAAGTAATATTCATCCATACCGGAGGCTACCCAATAATATTCCAACATGGAGAAGAAATGTTTAAGCTAATGAAAGGGGAAAGCTAAGGGTTTAAAACATGTTAGTCACTGCGATAACTCTGCTATCAATAAGTTCGCCAATAAACACACCTTATCCCTTAATAGGAAAGCGTTCCAATAGGCCTCTTTAATTGCTTAAAGTCTCTCACCAAGTATATGAAACCTAAGATATGCAATAACCTAACTAAAAGCTAACCACATAAAAATTCTCTACCCTTAGACTTCAAGAAGTTTATCACCTAAGTTGGAAGCGATTTAATGAAGTTCTACCGAGTAAAAATAATCGAACTTAACATTATTTTAGCTTATTGAGTTATAGGAATTCTCTTCAATTCCTTAATATTATCGTAAGCTTTATCGTCCGAAACTATTAATGAGTCTAAAGATAAAGCTGATGATGCAATAAGACTATCAAAGAATGTTAAACCGTAGTTTAGCATAAGCTCAAGATGTTTAACCAGTAGGACTAAGTTTACGGTACTTGCTTCGGAAATACTGTATTCATCAAAAATTTTCTTTAAAGCTAAAAGAGCATGTTTTATCTCCTCCTCTGATCTACCACGTGATCTAAGTACGGTTTCAAACTCGAAAAGTGCAGTATCGGGAACGTATAGTTTACCTTTAAACTTTTCAAGTATGTTTAGTGCTTTTCTATGTCTAGGATCTTTAGGGTTTAGCATAAATAGGAGCTCAGTATCAGCCACGGGCATGTTTGAACAACCATTTCTCAGCTTTTTTCTCATCTACATCTTCATTATATGGTTTACCAATAACCTTACCTAAAACTTCGAATGGATTATCAGGTAAAGGCTCAATCACAATTTTACCTTCAACTACCCTCACTAGTACTTTAGAGTTTTCCTTAATTTTCAATTTGCTACGTATCTCCTTCGGAATTACGATAGTATATCTCCTACCAACTTTAACTATAGCAGACATTATGAATCACCTGTACGATTCTATCTTGAAAGTTTCAGATAAATCTTAGCAATAATCAGCATATATATTAGCATATCTGAAGATTCAATGAGGTATTCAGCCATACAGTTTGAAAAGGCATTATTCAATAGCTTTCATATATTGAAATGAAGGTAGAGGAACTGAAATATACATAAACCTAAGTATTTAAGTAAAGGAGATCTAGTTTTTAAGAAAGCTAACGAAACCCTAGAGGGCTAATTTGTTAGGGTTTTCTGCTGGGATTTCTAAGTAGTTAGTTACGATTGTTCTAAACCATAAAATACTTCCTGAATACTTTCTTTTCTCCAGTATTGTAGTTTAAGCTCCTCAACAATCCTAGTCCTAAAAAATACCCACATATTACACTCCACCTTTAGAAGACCTAGCAACACTGTCACTTAATCTAACTTTACATAGAACAATTAGAGGCATAAGTGCCAAATGTTCGCTAAATAGGATAAGTCGATATGGTAAAATAAAACACATATAAGAACCTTAATAAGGAAACTTTAAGAAAGAACTACAGAAAATAAACATCTCGAGCGGCGGTCGTCTAGCCTGGACTAGGACGCCGGCCCCCCAAGCCGGCGATCCCGGGTTCAAATCCCGGCCGCCGCACCAAAACATTAGAAAACTCTTCTCTCACCTCCAAGAGCTCTACACATAATATAGACGACAATTCATATCAACTTAATCTTACATGCATATCAGAAATGATAA
>CAZGLL010000061.1:0-2496 GCA_964526225.1 uncultured Desulfurococcales archaeon
CAGGGGCGTTTACGCCCCAGTCGCCTCCACGCCGCCGCCGGGTTTGACCGCGGGGATCCTCTGTAAGCATTATTTTAGGTGGATACAGTATATTTTAAAGCTTGCTATTTAACCCAAACATGCAGCAGAAGTCGTGCTGTTGTAAGCATAAGCTTATGCGATAAGGCAATGGTGGGCCCGGGGGGATTCGAACCCCCGACCTCCCGGTTATCAGCATCGCCTATCCGCGGGAGCCAGTTCGAGAAACACTTTCTAACTATAGCTTATAAACTTTATCTAAAACAGGATGAAGGAGTTAGGGGATGTAGTAGTGAACGGCTCCCGCGGATATCGGGCGCTCTAACCAGGCTGAGCTACGGGCCCACACGCCACTACTAGCTTAACTTAGGAGGCGTTCTTTAAGCTTTCGCCCACGATTGAAACTTACGTTTCATAAAGACCTCTACATATACCTAAATGTAACAAAATAGTATAGTATAGCATAAGGAAACAAAACTGACTCCACCAAAGCGCCAAGATGCGTTTTCAAATAAAATCTTCAAAAATCTTCACTAACCCCTCTTACCCATAAGAAGTGTTTCGGACAATACAGTTAAGTCTAATAAATAACATAAATCTATAACTAAATCCTTACAAAATCAAAAATATGTATTAATGACATCAACTTTCTTCGACAGAATATAAACCTCCTGTATATTCAACATTTTTATTCAACCTTCAACACATTGTTCGTAAACAATACTGTTTAGGATCTTAGCTAACGTGTCAACCAAAAATACCCGCTAGTAATGGCCGTTTCAAAAATAGAAGCAAAACTTTAACTCTCTTCGAAACTCTATTCTCCACTGAACAAAGCAGGGCCGGTAGCTCAGCCTGGCAGAGCGCTCGGTTCGCACCCGAGAGGTCCCGGGTTCAAATCCCGGCCGGTCCACCAACACTTCTACATTTCAAAGGGTGTTCAGGTGAAGAAGCTAAGGAGCTTATTAACCAATGTAGTTCCATTGCTCATTGCTGGCATTTTCATTTTCCTATCTTCAATTCTATATGCTTTAAACATGTGCTCTAGTAGATTATGCGATTACCTACTTTACGTTTCCCTCATAGCCCTTGTTCTTTACGAACTTAACTATCTAATACCCTCACTTAGATCGTTTAGATGGAAAATTAAAGAACATATATGGAAAATTACATTCACCATTAGGAAACCAGGCTTTGCCACAGTATTAATATTAGCTATCGCTCACACTTATCTTGGAATAGTATGGGCTGGAAGCTTTAACGAATACGTTAGCGATGAAGTATGGTATGTTTCTTCAGCTAGAAATGTTTTCAAAGAATTCTTAGGGTTAAACATAGGCTCATACCCTTATCCCCAAGGGCATCCGGGAATAGAAACATATCTTAACCTCGAACATCCCCCACTTGGAAAATACATTATAGGATTGTCGATTATGCTTCTAGGAGATAAGCCCGTGTACTGGAGAATTCCCGGAATAGTTGAAGCTTCGCTAATGATTGTTTTAGCATATTTCGTTTCAAAGAAAATATTCTATTCTGAAGTAGCAGCTATCCTAGCTTCAGCAATTCTCTTCCTAGACCCTATGGTTTCAAGTATGAGAATTGTCGCTATGCTTGACATTCACCAAGCATTCTTCATAACATTGGCTTTTACATCAGTTCTATACGGTAAATATAGGTTAGCAGGAGTTTTCGCAGGACTAGCTGGATCAGTTAAGTACAGCGGATTCTTCATAATACCTGCGCTAATGTTACATATGGTTTATTCTAGGAGGAAAGCTTGGGAAATACTTGAAACAACAATAATACTGCCCATACTGGTTTTCACATTAGTAAATATTCCGCTCATACTACATTACGGATTCTACGGATTACTAAACTACATAATATGGGCTTTTAAGTGGCATACAAGCTACAAAGAAAACCCGTTCATATCGCCACCTTGGGGATGGCTTTTCAATATTCAACCATTCATTCTAAAATACGGGGTAAACGGTAAACCATTGCTTGAAGCAAAAACAAACCCGTACATTTACCCTCTAATACTTTTCACAACAGTTTCCTCAACATACCTTTACACACACGGTAAAAGAGAGAAACTAATCCTACCTCATATTTGGTTCTGGAGTTACTACCTAATGTACTTCGTACTCTACATTATAGGTGGTAGGAGCCAAGAAATATTCTATGCAACATCTATGTCCTTCTTCATAGCAGTTTGTGTCCCAACAACCCTTTTCGCACTAATAGACTATGTTTTCAAGAGGAAAATAGAGTATTCAATTAAACCTCCCGAACATAGACCAGCATTATTTTAGTAGAGAAACACAATATAAGCTAAGCATAGCTTGTTTTCAGAAGACAGCTTAGCCTAGATATGTTTAAAAGTGCCAAGATATTTAAAATAAACCGCTACTCAAATAAGCCTAATCCAAACAGTAGTAAAACGGGACAGTGAGCGGGGGTGCCCGAGCTAGG
>CAZGLL010000062.1:0-2340 GCA_964526225.1 uncultured Desulfurococcales archaeon
GTAAACTTTAATGCCGACTTCGTATAAAGCCGCTTCAGCATTAGGTCCGAAACTGCCTGCTACTACAGCGTCAACACCTTCATCAACAAGTTTTTGAACTGCTTTTATACCAGCACCGCTTACAGCCTTATGTCCAGGATTTTCAACAGTTATTACGTCAACTATTTTCCCGTTTTCTACTGTAACTATTGTGAATATGGAGCATCTACCGAATCGGTCAGAAACTTTATCGTCCAACCCTCCTTTAGAGGAGGATGCAAAAGCTATTTTCATTTAAACCACCTTGAATCAGTATATTTTTGAGGGTTTTATTATTTTCGGCATATATGGAGTATATCTCCTAGGCATATGCTTTGCTTTCCAAGAATCCCAATTCACATATATTTCCTCAACGCCCTTAGCTACGTTCAGTAGCGCTTTAGATGCTTTTGAATTAGGAAATACCTCAATTAATGGCTTAAGCATTGTCATAGATTTAGGTACTATATCATCGTATGGTATGTAACCGAGTATCTCAATGTTCTCTGAAGAAGCATACTCTTCTATTATCCTTAGGAAGCTCTCATTAATATCATATTTGTTTATGACGAGCACTGATGGTATTCTAAAATGTATTGTAAGCTTATAAACCCTTTTGAAATCACTAAAGCTTGCCAGTGTTGGTTCCACTACTAGTATTGCCAGATTCGATCCTGCTATAGAAGCTATTACTTGGCATCCTATTCCAGCAGCAGAATCCACTATTACTAGACTATTGTTTTGAGCTATTTTCCTCGCTAACTTTTTTTCCTCAGTCACCAACTTGCCTGTATTGGGTTTTCCAACGTTAAGTTCTGCTGAAATAAGCGTAAAACCATATTTTGTCTTAACAATCCTTACTTTGCCGGATTCCGAAGTTCTTAGTTTAATTGCTCTTGTGGGGCAAACATAAGCGCATGTAGCACATCCCTCACATAGAACTTCGTCTATTATGTAATGCCCGTTGATTTCCTTTACAGCATTAAAAACACATGCATCTGCACATAATCCGCAGTCAACACATTTCTCTCTAATAATATACGCTGTTTTCGATGCTACATAGGGTTTTTCGAAATCCCATTTAGCTACGTTAAATATTAAGTGAAGATTTGGCGCGTCAGCATCCGCATCTAACGCTATAACGTTACCATATCTTCTATGAAGATATAGGATCAATGTGCTTGAAACAGTAGATTTCCCTACACCACCTTTCCCGCTTGCGATAACAAATTCCAAATACCTTTTAGGTTGCATTTTAGATAACCTCAGAAACTTTTCTTGCTAAGTATCTAATGCTTTTAGAAGCTGGCGATGCGGGATTGGTAAGTACTAATGGTTTCCCTTTAACGTATGATTCCACTATTTCTTTAGAGTAAGGTATTTTCACGATAACTGGCACCTTGTATTTTTCAGCGATTTTTATCACAGGCTCATTTGGAGCTATTGTTGAACGATTAATTATCACCCAAACTCTGTCAGAGCCTATTTTCCTTGTCAACCTAAGGATCATTTCTAAATCATGTATTCCTAGGGGTGTAGGTTCTGTAACAGCTAATATGAGGTCTGAGTTTTCCAAGGAAGCAGCTACTGAATTACTTGTTCCAGCACTCGTATCAACAATTAAAACATCCCTTACCTTCCTTTGAGCCCTCCTTAAAGTAGCTAACGTTACAGGATATGTTCTTTCCTCACCTTCTACTAAGACGCCTGTAACTAAGACAAAATCTATATTTCCAAATGTTACCTTAGTTTCATAAGTATACCCTACAACTCTACATCCTTCAATTACAGCCTTAGGTCTTGTTGGACATGCGAAATAGCATGCCCTACATCCAGAACACATTGTTGGAATAAGAACTGGTAGTTTAGTTTTAGTTAGGAGGATTGCTGAACTAGGACATGCATAAGCGCAAACACCGCATCTAATACATGTTTTAGGGTTAAAAATGGGTGTCATTATTTTAACTTCTTCCTTTCCCTCAAGCTCAACACTTAAGAGAATATGATCATTAGGTGCTTCAACATCTAAATCGGCTAGCACTAAATCCCTCTGTTCGGCGAGAAGAAAGGCTAAGTTAACAGCTACAGTTGACTTCCCAGTACCGCCTTTTCCTCCGGTAACCGCAATCTTAGCCATATAGTAGTCACTTCTTCTCTAACATTTTAGAGTACCTTTCATCCTTAATAACGAGCCTATTAAGTTCTAAATCACTCAGCCTAGAGGATTCACTTAAAATTATGTCAACAAGTTCCTTCAATACCGGATCAAGCTTTGGCGGATTTTTACAAACATACCTAATTACTCCTGTAACTTTACCTTCA
>CAZGLL010000063.1:0-2150 GCA_964526225.1 uncultured Desulfurococcales archaeon
CCTAACAGTTGTTTTAGTTAGCTGCAGTGCGAGAACATTAGCGCCACCTAATGGCATGTAGGTTAGTCCTTCAGCGTCAACGCCGTATCCTTCCCTAACCATTTTAACAATAACTTTATCAAGCCTTTTAGCTAAAATCTTAGGCCAAACCTTAGCTTCAACAATTTCCGGTTTGGAAAGAAACCATGAGTCAATAAACAATGTTTTCTCAAGAAATTCAACTACGTCACCGTAATATTTCAGAAACACATCCCGTAAACTGGGAACGATAGAGGATATGGCACTTAAACTTATTGTTCCGAATGTGCTATCCGCGTAATTGTAAAGCTCATAACTCCTATAACGCCCTGTTTCCTCACGTAGCCTCTGAGGAATAAGAGACCACACATACCCTTGAGTGTCTCTATTTAGTAGTTTTAAATCTAGAGTTTTCCCATCGGAGAAAGCAAGGCTTATTTCTACATTTCTGCTAGTGTCCATTAGGAACCATAGGATATCCTTTGAATTAGCCCATTCACCTCTACCTGCTCTTCTCCTGATAATGTAATCTACCTTTCTGCGATCCCTTAATGTATCTAAAACACTAGCCCAGGCTGATGCGACATATATTGCTTCAAGAATAGTAGATTTACCGGCGCCATTCCTACCTATAAAGACATTTACTCTACTCAAATCTTTAATAAAACACTCCCTTATACCCCTGAAATTCCTAATACTTAACGATTTAAGCACATACAACACCATTAGCCATGGGAATATTCCTTCAAACTAGTTTAAAACCCAAGCGCATATATAATGTTTCGCAACACCAAAGCAAATTAGCAGATCTTAACGAAGAAAAATATCGCATCCAAACAAGCCTCATCAAAACATTAGAAGAAACCTTAGAATAGCCATCAAGATGGAGAAGGAGATTATGAGTAGACGGCTTTGGTTTACGGATTCGGTTAACTAGTTTAAAATAAAATTATGTCGTTAGGAAGAGCTATGAGTACCTTAAGAGGTCTAGTTTGTTTTTCTCCATCTTTAGATTGAACATGGTTTTTGAAGTACGTCATTTTCGATGAAGACTTTGCTCTGATTACTTGTCTCTAAGGTGTAATGAATGTTGCTGTGTCATCTACTATGTGCTTTGAGAAGTTAAAGTCTGTATCTCTTACGTAATAGCTCTATTGCTTTAGGTAGGAGCGGATCTACGGGTTTGTACTCTCTATTCTCAGTTTTCTCTACGAAACCGTATTTCACTAGGTTTTGAAGCAACGCATCAAATCTGTTGCCTGGCATGTATCCTGCAACACCTTCAGCGAAATGTTTTATTTCGCTCCAAGACCTTAAGCCTAGTGAAATAGCCCATAGAATTGCTATGTATCTTCCCGGAGAATATCTAACCAGCTTCTCCAGCTCGCTAACCAGCAGTTTTACAGCTTCATCCTCCACATGATTCAACGCTTCAGCATGGCTTAACCTGTAGGTTGCCCTGTAGTAACCATAGAGAGTTAGCCACCCAACAATACCGTTAAGCTTCTGCACAGTATCTTCAACCTCTTCCTCCCTCACATCCATTCCTACTTTGTTGAAGCCTTTCTTGAGGAAATCTATGGATTGCTCCCTAGAGAACCTATCCAACTTTATTTCGAGCCTCGCTCTACCGAATAAAGGCGATTTCGGATCACTTAGTCTCAAGAAGTCGTTCAATACACCGACTTCACTACCTGTAACTATGAAGGTTATGTTCTCTAAAGTGTCTACTGACCATGCGAGTAGGTTTCTCCATTGAGGATATCTTCTAAGCTCTTGTGCTTCATCAAGTAAAATGGCGACACGTGTTTTCCGTTTCCTAGCCCACCTATCAGCTTGCTCCAGCAGTTTAGCGGGCAGTGCTTTCTTTTCCTTAACTTTTAACTTCATTACCTTCAAATCCAGCGACTCTATGTATCCTAGTAGTTTAGCAAGAAACTCCCTAACTTTACCTTGTAACTGTTCGTATTGTTTCAGAACTTCATTAACAACTTGAAGAAGATTTTGTGGCGAAAGAAGAGAAAGGTCTACAGCGAACCTTCTTACATCAATAGGGATGAAGGGGACGTTAAGCTCCGAAAGACCAACATAAACAAGACTGGTCTTCCCAATTCTCCTAACACCATAAACCA
>CAZGLL010000064.1:0-2127 GCA_964526225.1 uncultured Desulfurococcales archaeon
CCTGACATAATATATCATACTGGTGACTGGGGTAAAGAACCTATGATAAATGTTTTCGGAAAAACCGCCACCGAAGTCGCTAACAAAATAGTAGCTTTAGCTAAGGCACTTCATAATGAAAAGCTTTAAAAGCTAAGTTTAGATACTAACTTTAGTGCGTATAGCTAAGAGCGTAAGCTAATGGTTGATAAAATGGCGACAATCACTGAAATGCCTCCGGAATGGCAGAAGTTCAGATATAGAGGCAAGACTCTTGAAGAACTCCTAAACATGCCTCTCGATGAGCTAATAAAACTCTTACCCGCAAGAGCTAGAAGAAGCCTTTTAAGAGGAATTAAGCCTAAACAAAGAATACTCCTCGAGAAAATAAGGAAATATAAGAAACTAGATATCAAGAAGCCTATAAAAACACATGTAAGGGACATGGTAATTCTCCCGGAAATGGTTGGAGTAACAATAGCCGTATATAATGGGAAAGAGTTCATACCGGTACAAATAACTCCGTGGATGATAGGTCATTACTTAGGGGAGTTCTCGCCAACAACAAAGATAGTTAAGCATGGAGAACCGGGACTTAGGGCGACAAGAAGTAGCATGTTTGTCCCATTAAAGTAAACGGTATTTTACGTTACTAACTTACTCATATAATGCAGATTTCTAATCCTATCGGTTATAGAAGGGTATATGCCTAGCTTTTTAAGTATAGAAACAACAATTAATGCGGGGTTACTATACAGCTTAACTTTCATTTGACCCTGTTTTGAAGCAAGCTTAGAGTAAACACTAAGTACTTTTTCATAACCAACTATTGAAGCAGCATATTCATCAGCCTTAAACTCCTCATACCTATACAGCATCAACAGTGCTATTATAAGTACAAGGAAAACAGCTAAACTAGCTATCTCACTAATGTAGCTAACGTAGAACGTAAGTGTTATGAGCATTACTGAAAATAGGAACAGCTTAAGCTGTGATTTCCTCTTTATATGGCCTAACTCGTGAGCTAGGAATACTTTTGCCGTTTCAACATTTTCCATAAGAACTTTTCCATCGAAAACTATTACGGGGTTTAAGGGGGGCAAGTAAAATGCAGCCATAATCATGACGTTATTATCCGTTACCTTCCACAGTCTATACTCAATATCTGCTCTTTTACATACATTTTTAGCAAGTTCTCTAAGACTTAAGGGTATATGGATTTCCGAAACATGATATGTTCTGAAAGCGACTGTTAAGTATTGAATTATGAATGCGAGATAAAGTGAAAGTATAGCTAAAACTATTTCTAAAAACATTATTTCTCACGTGAACGCGCCATTTCAATAAGGAACCTATATATTGTACCCCAGATGTACCTGTCCTTTCTAAGTTTGTTTTCGAAATTATTTATCATAACCCAGTCAGTAAATGCTTTCTCCGTAGCCCCATCCCATTTTCCCGTGATTTCGCCTTTATAGTAACCCAGTTTTCTAAGGGCTTCCTGTACTTTAGCGGCAACTTCATCTTTAGACACTATGTCGTTAGGCTTTTCGCGTGTAAGTAGAGTTAGTTCCCAAATCTTAAATAACCTCTTAAGTTCAAGAACAGGTTCTTTATGGTCGTCAACTCTTAAATCAACGTATTTGTCAGTGTAGCCACCATATCCTCCCTTCTCCCTAACTACAAGTATTGCCGCTGATTGCTTACCTCTCCTATCTCCCCCAGCTCTATCTCCTGCTTCAAGAGCCGCAAGAAGCTTATCCACAAGTTCTCCCTTAGTTCTTTCAAATGCTTTAGCCATTTCCTCTAGAACCTCAGATCCAGCCAGTATGTTTCCTTGAACAGCATATCCATCGCCAACTATATGTCCTGCATACTCAAAGCATTTCTTCCCCGTAAAAGCCGCTGCTTCACCCTTAGAATCAACAATACCAATCTGTCTCTCATCCCTTAATGGATCGTCAGAAACAAGCATTTCAATAACTTTTCTAGCACTATATCCCTTAGAGAGCAATTCTAGGCCTCTAGGACCATATGAAACATTCGCTAACGCTTGGGTAGCGATAGCTCCGACGTTCGCTTTAGCCCACGGGACAATAGCTCCTACAGCAATAAATTTTGAAGCAACAGCAACACCTAAATCCTTAG
>CAZGLL010000065.1:0-1838 GCA_964526225.1 uncultured Desulfurococcales archaeon
CTCCGGCTCCGAAGGCCGGCGCCCTATCCTGGCTAGGCTACGGGCCCTAACCAAGATAGGTGTTTTTAGTGATTACTTATTTTTCTTCTTCTACCGCGTATGTGTAGGTTTCTTTACTTCCTATTGTCCAGAATATGTGTTTTTTCTTGGAGTTACTGTACGTGTAAAGTATTGGTTTGTTTAAGTTTGCCGATATTTTTAATAGATCCTTAAAGTTTTCAAGCCTTATTTCCACCATTCCTAATGGTGGTTCTCTGTTTGTTCTAACTATTATGTCATCGTATTTTTCTAAAATTGTCTTATATTCATTTTCTTTCTCCTTACTTCTAATTATTGAAACCCACATTGTTGCTAGTGATGCTACTAAAGCTAATGTGATCATATATGTAAGCACTTTTAATCTATCAACAGGTATTTGCCATGCAAGAAGGTTAGCATATAGTGGAACACTGTATGTCTCTGTCTTATCTCTAACGTATTCTTCACGGGTATTTCCGAATTCCAACACTTTCCCGCCATAATCAAATGTTACTATGAAATTTGACACTATTGTTTCCGAAGAAGTTTTTCCATCGGGGAAAGTGTAGTTTACCGAGAATCTTGGAACAATTCTTACAACATACTTAGTGCTTTTAACTCCTGTTTCATCTTCAACAGTACTTATGTATCTATGGATTTTCGTAGTATTTATTGAAGTAGTGAATAATGCTTTATCTTCGAATTTTCCTGAAGGAAGATCACCTATTTTCTTAGACCATACACCACTGTTTTCTAAAAATATTTCGCCACCATAGATTCCTTCTACCTTTACAGGTTTTGAAGAGCTTATGTAGTATTTGCTATCAACTATTACTTCCCTAGCTATTCTTAAATACGCTGTTTTATCCATTCCTATAAACGATGCATTATCATAAATGAAATTCGGTGCCAACATTACTGTGTAATTATAGTCTACGTTATGAGATAGTTTGTAGATAGTTTTCTTAAACGTCTTCACAGTAGGTAAAGAACTAACAGTATATGAAGCTACTGCCGAAAACACAGTTAAAAACATTATCACTAAGAACACTATGTGTTTTCTTTTTAACCCATGTTTAGGTTTTACTTTTGAAACAAATTTACCTAGTTTCATAACTTAACTCCTCATAACCATGAAGTAAATGCTTTAAATAAACTTACTAAATAAATGGGTATAAGACCTACTTTAGGCACCTTAAAAACAACCTTACCTAAAAACAGCTCTTCCGTAACACCTATTGGATCAATGTTTTCGTTAGCGTCACCTTTAAGCTTTAAAACCACGTCATTATTGCTTACTTTAATATCCACTACACGGTGAACTATTATTTGTTCACCATTATAATAGGCTATTATGTCGGAAGAGCCTACTTCGTTAAAATCTGATTTCTCAATAAACACTACGTCACCTACATTTAACGTAGGCTCCATACTCCCACTAACTATAACGTAAGGTTTAATGCCTAATGCGCCTGAAATAAGAAGCATCATGAAAATTACAGGTACAATCCATAAGTATTTCTTAGGCCTAATTTCTTCTCCCCTTAAACTACCGAACTTTCTTGTTACTTTAAGCGATCCTAGGATTATAAGGCTTACTAGGACAATGGCTATGCTAAGTGTGCTTTTCAACGTCCAGGGAAGGTTTGGTAGTACGGGTGAAGTGTAAAGAAACCCCGTAATTAATAACTTATAAATAAGTGAGGTTTCAGAGTTTGCCATGTAAACTATTTGTGTTAGTAAAATGTTTTCTACGAAAACGGGGAAAACATCAACATTAATGAACTTTACTATTTCAATATTGCTTTCCAAACTTAAGA
>CAZGLL010000066.1:0-1791 GCA_964526225.1 uncultured Desulfurococcales archaeon
GAGCCTATTTGACCGGTAGCTCCTATTACAAGAATTCTCCTGCTTTCCTTACGCACTTTTAACACCTTAAAAGTGGAAAAAAGAAAAGTTGTTTTTGTTCAAATTATTCCTAGCTTCTTCCCGGCTCTTTCGTAGGCGTTTAATGCTTTATCTAAATCTTCCCTAGTATGGTCTGCGTTAACTTGGTTTCTTATTCTCTCTGTTCCTCTGGGAACCATCGGGTACACTATGGGTAATACAAAAATGCCTTCATCAAATAGCATACGTGCTAATTCTTTAACCTTCTTCGTATCACCAACAATTACCGGTATAATGGGTGTTTGGCTTCTTCCCGTATTGAAACCTAGGGACTCCAGTTCCTTTTTGAAATATCTTGTATTGTCCCATAGTCTTCTAACTCTTTCAGGTTCGCTCATAACTATTTCGAGCGCTTTTATGTTCGCCGCAGTTACTGATGGAGGATGTGCTGCGCTTAAAAGCCATGTTCTTGCAGTATTACGTACATAATCTATTACTTCTCTATCTCCTGCAAGCATTCCTCCGAAAGATCCTAAGGCTTTCGAAAACGTTCCCATTTGGAAATCTATTTTATCCTCTATGCCGAAATGCACTCCTATTCCGCGGCCTTCTCCTAGAACTCCTTCCCCATGTGCATCGTCAACGTACGTCATTGCTCCGAATTCATCAGCTAATTTTTGGATTTCATCCATAGGTGCTATGTCGCCGTCCATTGAGAAAACTCCATCGGTAACTATCAATATGTTCTTGTATTTTCCATGAACTTTCCTTAGCTTATCTTCGAGATCGCCAACATCGCAATGTTTATAAATTATTTTATCTGCTCTCGAAAGCCTCACACCATCTATTATGCTTCCATGGTTTAGTTCCTCGGAAAGTACTACATCTCCTTTACCAACTATTGCAGGTATGGTGCCTGCGTTAACAGCGTAGCCTGTTTGAAAAGCTAATCCAGCTTCGGTTTTCTTGAACTCAGCTATTTTCTTATGTAATTTCTCTTGTAAGTCAGTGTAGCCGGCAATAGACCAGTCAGATCCTGCACCCCAACCGTACTTCTCTATTGCCTCAATAGCGGCCCTTTTAATTCTAGGATCGTTCGCTAAGTTCAAGTAGTTGTTCGAAGCAAGCACTATCATCTCTTTTCCTTCAACAATAGCTCTAGGACCCGTTGGCCCCATTAGTCTTAAAAGTTCCCAGGTTTCCCCTCTCTCTACAAGCTCCAAATACTTTTTCTTAAAATACTCCCTTACCCTAGGACTACCCATTTTTACTTCACCCAAACACGGTTTTTAGAAATGTTACACATTCTTCCACCGATTTTTCAGGTTTTGTAACCATGGAGACCACAATAAGAACTAATAAAGCTACGATAAATCCCCAAGCTCCTGATGATATACTTAACGGGTTTTTCCATACGAAAGTTGTTAAGGCAACTACTATTTCCCCTAAAATCGCACTAGCTAAAGCAGCTTTTGATGTAGCTCTTTTCCAAAATAGCGGAGCGACAAACGCTGGGAAAAGTGCTGCTGTTCCAGCTGTTGCCATTGCTAGAATGGTTATGAAGAGCCCTGGTTTTGTGAAGGATATTAGTGCTACAATAGCTCCTAAGACTATTACAAACCATCTTTCAACATGGTATAAGTGTCTTTCATCCGCATCCGGCTTTATAAAGGGCTTGTATACATCTACTGTAAGTATCGTACTTACGGCATGAAGCTGAGAGTCTGCAGTAGATAAAGCCGCTGCAAGAGCACCTGCCATAACGAAGGCTGC
>CAZGLL010000067.1:0-1724 GCA_964526225.1 uncultured Desulfurococcales archaeon
GTTGCCTTCTTAGCCGTATGTACACCTATACTTGCCTATGCTGGAATCGCTGTTTCTAAGGAGCTTCTAAGGCTGAAAAAAGTGGGTTGGAGGATAGCTATACTATCGCTCTTTGTATGGTTAGGGGCGTTTCTTGGCGCAGCAGTATTAGCACAAATCCTCATAGCATTATTAGGGCTCTAAATAACTTACTAAGTTCATTTAAACATTTTTCTCAAATATTCTAAATATTTCCCCTTAGTCATTTTAGGTTTAAATGAAGCCACTATTTGCTTAGCAGTACTGGCATTGTTAGCTAATAGGTCAATAATTGTTGAGGCAACTATTTTCGTTGAGATAATGTATGCCATTTCAGGGTCCTTGATATCAAAGTTTTTAGCATGAGCATCCCCATCAAAACCTCCAATCATTGGATGAATAGAAGGAATAATATGTGATACATCACCCATATCTGTTGACCAAGCTTGATGGCCTCCTTCAACTACTCCTTTTTCACCTAGTAATTCAGTAGCGTTGTTTTTGAAAACTGTAGAGAGATTCTTATCCTGTATTAACGGTAGGTATCCTGGAATATTTCTTATTTCAACTCTTCCTCCTACGGCTAAGGCTCCAGCTTTCAATGCTCTATCAACTTTTAAGCTTGCATCTTCTATTGCTTCGTAGGTTTTGCCTCTAACGTACATTTCCATTCTAACATCTGAAGGTACCACATTGACAGCGTCTCCACCTTTAGTTATAATACCATGCACACGTACCGAATCTTCGTCTCTAAAAGTTTCTCTTTGGGCATGTATTGCAAGTATGGCTAAAGCAGCAGCATTAAGGGCATTTACTCCTTCATGGGGCGCAGCCGCTGCATGAGCAGCTTTACCTATGAAACGAGCATACTTGCTTATAAAACCATTAGATGTGAAGTTTATCCAAACTTTTCTTTCAGGCATTCTGGGCCAGGCATGAACCATCATTGCTAAATCTACGTTGTCGAAAACACCCAAACGTATAAGCTCTTGTTTACCACCTAGGAATTCTATTTTACCTTCTTCTCTAAGTTTCAGTCTGTACTCTATTTCAACATATTCTTCCGCTGGAACAGCCATTAGAACTACATTACCTGATAATTCATTAATTACGCCTGATTCTAGCAAGCTTCTACCGACAGCTAACATTATAGCTACTTGAACATTATGTCCGCATGCATGAGCAGCTCCAGTTTTTTTATCTGCTAAAGGATGTTCTGGGCAAGGGACAGCATCTAGTTCTCCTAGAACTGCAATTGCAGGTTTTTCCCTAGTCTCCTTAAGTCTAGCTACCACACCTGTTAAAGCAAGTCCGTCCTCGTAATCTAGCCCTAGCTTTTCAAATTCTCTTTTAACTATGCTTGATGTCCTTACTTCCTTAAACCCCAATTCGGGGGTTCTACGTATTTCCTCGCCTATTTTTATTATTTCCTCTGAAATTTCATCTATGGTCTTGAAAACTCTTTCTTTAAGATTTTTTATGCTTATGGCTAACACCTTAACAATAATTTTCACGATTATATCTAAAAGATAATATTAATAAGACTTCTTACAATTTTGCTGAAAATAAACTCGAATATTTTGATGCATGTTTGAAATATTTTTTCATCCGGAAAACTATTAAAATATAATTTACGGAAAATTTAAGCTTTGGAATTACTTGCCGTTATAGAGAAACTGCTAAATTTCTTAAACCGTGAATGCTTT